>JAGWGB010000020.1 GCA_028867595.1 Nitrososphaerota archaeon
TGGTGGAGAAAGTCCATCTCCATAACACTCAAGCATTTCATCAAAGATCTCCCGCTGCCTATTTTTGGTTGGCCTACCGCCTTTTCCGCTTGGGTCTTCTACTGCCACAAGCTAGCCTCGGAAATACTGCCTTTTATGTATTAAAACTCGCCCTTTTTGCATGTTTTTTGCATTACTTTTTAGTGGATAGTTTTTTTCGTGTACTGTACACTATTTTTGTACTGTACAAATTACATGTACCGTACAATATTATACTAAAACAACTGAACCGGACACCTTTCAAAAAACACCAAAATCGTACCATTTATTTCCAATTATTACGCACGAAAACCTCCTAGGTGCATTTTTAAAATTCTATGAAGACAACATTTGTCTCTAAAGTCAGACAATTTTATACGACCACACGGAGATATCATTGATCGAGACGCGATCAATTATAACAGCATAGGCTTTGAGAATTTTCTCCAACGTATGTATTCAAGGTAACAGTACACAATCTAATTACGGAATTGAAATATTGCCAAATTTTTATCCTGCTTTACAATGACAAAAATTCTAACAACGACAATCATTGGACTTCTTATAACATCAATGACATTGGGCAGTACAGGATTTGCAATTCCAGCCATAGCAGATGTGCAAACACCTGACGCACATAAAGACAATAGCCACGTCAAACACGTGCTGCTTATCTCTGTGGACGGGCTGCACCAATCAGGCCTTGATTGGTATGTGAGCAACCATCCAAATTCAGAGCTTGCCAAGCTTGTTCAAGGCGGCGCTGAGTTTACAAACGCGCACACATCTGACCCGTCAGATTCTGATCCCGGAGGAACAGCACTGATGACAGGCGGCGACTCGCGCGCAACAGGCGTCTACTATAATGTCGAGTACAACCACAACACCTACGAGGCAGGCACAACATCGTGCCATGGGCCAGCAGGTGGTGATGTCGTCTATGACTCACCTGACGATATCAACGACACAAGGCTTGATGCAGGACAGAACATACCAGGACTTGATAGCAACCCAGCGTTGGTAATGGACATGACAGGTACACCGCAAACACTGCTTGTACCATCTACATTCCCAGTAGACCCGGTTACATGCCAGCCAATCCCGCCGCACTCTTACCTCAAGGTCAACACTATGTTTGAGGTTGCAAAAGCTGCTGGATTACTGACAGCATGGTCTGACAAGCACCCTGTCTACGAATCGTTCAACGGACCGTCAGGTCACGGCATCGATGATTTCTTTGCGCCAGAGATTGACTCTAACGCAGTAGAACCAAACGGTGTACCGTACCCAGGTGGCATCTCTTGGACTGGAAGCAACGCAGCGACAAAACAGTATGACGGCTACAAGGTGCAGGCAGTTCTCAACGAGATTGACGGATACGACCACAGTGGAAAGAACAAGGTTGGCGTACCAGCTATCTTTGGAATGAACTTCCAGACCGTATCAACTGCAGAAGCGGTTATCGAAAGACCAGAGATTTGTTCTGTAAAATGCAGCCTTACAAACTTGGCTGACTTTCAAACTGTACCGATTGTACAAGCAAGTGCAACCGATACTGCAGGCAACTACTTTGACCAGATATCTACCGACAAGCCAATTACAATGCTTGACAACTCGTATAGAACCATGGCATCTCCAACACCCATAGTAGATCCAGGAACATTCAGTGTAAACTGGCTACGAAGCAACTAATTATCTAAGACGATTTCTGCCAAGTATAACATCAAGAAAAGAGTTTACATTTTATTTTGCAGGAAAATTATTTTATACTAATGCCATTACAAGACAGGCGGGGTAAACTATGCAAAAACTAGCTCTGCTCATAATTGTAATACTGGTACTGTCAGTAGCAACACCACTTGATTCGTATGCCCAGAAAACAAGGCCAAGGCCGCAGCCTCCAGTAACGTTATCCTCACTGCAAACTGACCTGCAAAATCTCGAAGTCAAGGCAAAAGAGGTAATCATGAATATCAATGATACCTCAAAGCAGTCTGACGAAGACCAAAAAATAACAACAATGCTTGTTGACATTCAGAATCTTATCACTGTAGCACAAAATGATGTTATCGCAGAGCAACAGCAAGCAAAAACCGTACAGGACATGGTAAACATGGCAAGAGGCGGCAATCCTGCCCTATACAAGGAACAGCAGGCTATACAAAATATACAAAATGCAATGAAACAGCTTGACAACTACCTGAACCAGATAAAAAATCCGCCGGCACCACCGCCTCCGCCTCCACCGCCACCGCCGCCACCAACACAGGAGCAGCTAAATGCAGCAGATATCAAGAGCATACAGAGTACTATCAACAGCATGAACGTACAAATCCAAAAGTACATCTCAAAACTCACACTGTACAACTCACGAGTAAAGCAAGCAAACGACGGACTGCAGAAACTTCAGACAGAACTCAACGGGATACCAAACATGCCAGTTGACAATCAGACTGTTGCAATAAAAACAATAAAGACAAAGCTAGACCCAGAATGGGCTGCCATACGGATGATAGACCCACTTAATACACTTGGCGGTTATTTCAATGGGTTCTAACACTGATTTTCTATTTCAGATAAATTTCAAGGAAATTTGTTCACAGGTTTTTGTAATTTTGTAACTGCATACAATTGCAAACGGTTACAAACAATTACAAAATTAAGGTACAAAGTTTCATATTTTTAATCTAGAATTATTTTCTATATTGATCATCCTTAAATTCTTCCACTTGGATGTCTTGCACTAATGACAAATAATAAAGGAAAAAACATCTCAAATAAACTTCTTGCAACAACGATAGCGGTGGTGATTTGCAGCTTAGCATATGGTGCATCGCATGCAGCTTATGCTATCTCGTGTCCCGCTGGCTCATTTTGCGGAACGCTGTACTACACTGACGAATCAAACGTCAAGTCGGTCACATTCCAATATACATCTCCCAGCCCTCCGGTTTTTGGACCAGTCCAACTCATATATGGTCCTGTATTGCCCGGCGGTGCTGATGGATTAACCTTTAACCCACAAAACGGAAATCTCCTTGTTGGCGACATTCCTGTCTTGCCTCCGGGTCAAGTAATTTCAGAAGTTGATCCAATTGCCAAGACGCTGGTGACAACTATTTCAACAAGTGGAGATCCAGCTCACTTGATGGTTGATCCTACTGGTCAGACGCTCTTTGGTTCAAATGGTGATCCAGGAAACCTCATATCCGTTGCATTGAACCCACTAGGCAGTGGCGTCACACATCCAATCTCAGGTGATGATGCGGCATTTGGTGTAGATACTGTACAATGGGCAGATGCAACCCATGCGTTCTACACCTCAGACCACTCGCATAGTTTCACCGGAGGCGGTGATGTGGGAACAATCGATATGAACACCTTCACTACAACCTGTTTCAAGACTGCTGGGGTATGCAACTTTTATCCTGGGGCTCATGGAATGTCGTATGATCCATTCACTGGAGATCTGATGATCTTTGGTGGAAATCATATTACGCAGGTAGACACCTCAGGCAATGTGATCTCTGATCTTGTAGTGCCAGGTGCACTCTTTGACCAAGGTGCAGTAGATGGACACGGACACTTGTTAGTTGCAGACCAAGGACAGGGAGCAATTTTCTTCCTTGACTACTCTGTTGACAGGCAGGTCAATGGTCCCCACAAAGTTACAGCATTAGACTCTGTTGGTGGAACTGACGATGTAGCACCGCTCATTGGTCCGGGGACAGACCCGACTACAACGGTGACAACATCAAGCCAAATTGGAAATGATATTCCAGGCACTACCGTGACAGACTCTGCTAATGTGACAGGCTCCGGTACAACACCACTGCCAAATCTGACAGGTACAGTAAACTTCCAGCTATGTGGTCCTAATCCAAGTGCATCAACAACTCTAAACTGTGTTCCAGCAGGTGCAGTTCCAATTACTGCTAGCGGAGGTACAGCTACAGTTGTTTCGCAAGCACAATCTCCTACTGCATCTGGTTCTTATTGCTGGACTGCAACATTTGTGCCTTCTTCAGGCTCACAATATTCAGGGTCTAGCAGTACCACAACCACAAACGAGTGCTTTAGCGTATTGCCATCTACAACCATTGGCAATATGACAGGCGGAGGAAGTATCGTAGATCCAGTCGTAGGCAAGGTAACACATGGTTTTGAACTTCAGTGCAATACCACAAAAAGTCCCAACTCTCTTGAAGTAAACTGGGGCAAAGGAAACAAATTCCACTTGGATGTCTTGACATCGGCCTTTTGTGTAAATGATGCAACAATTTCACCATATCCTCCTGCTTCAGGATTTGATACCTACGTAGGTACCGGAACTGGCAGCTACAATGGTGTATCCGGTGCAACAGCCCAGTGGACATTTACAGATGCAGGCGAGCCAGGCAAGAATGACCAAGCTACTATTGTCATCAAGGATAACAGTGGCAATACTGTATTATCAGTATCTGGAAACCTACAACACGGAAACCAGCAAGCTCATAGTTAGTAATCTCTAACTTTCCTTTCTTTTTATTTTAATTCATGTGCATGTCTATAACATAAAATCATCTTCACTTGTGAAATTCTATATTGTATTTAGATAAGACTTATCTAGTAGATTCTTCACCACTGATCAAATGAATTGTTTGCTTCTCTCATCCGATACATTTTCCGTTAAACATATTTCCAAATCCGAGAGGTATATTCATCTATGAACACAAATTCAAAGATGATGAACATACGAACCATATCTGTCATCTCGGTTCTTCTAATGTCTTCATTTACAATCTTCTATCCTACAGTTTTTGCTTCTGCTGACCCTGCATGTGGAAGTGATCTTTTCTCAGACACTACACTTTCTGGCGACATTGGACCATGCTCTACACCAGTTGGGCTCCGCATAAGCAACAACAACATTACACTTGACTGTGCGGGACACACAATATCCGGTACTAACGTCCCCTTTAGTGCAGGCATTGTCTCAGCTGGTTTTACCGGAATCACAATCAAGAACTGCAACGTTACTGGATTTTTCCAGGGCATTTACATCGACTTTGGCTCTAACGTTAATCTAGCAAGCAACACACTTGGCGGCAATGCATTTGGCATCTTTATGCAAAGGACTTCTGGCAGTACAATAACTGATAACACCAATGACGGTAACAGCCAGGACGGAGTCTTTATGGGCTTTGAGGCCTCGGGCAATACGCTGACTGGCAATACCGCTAACAATAACTCAATTCGTGGTTTTGAAGATGCTACGACAGGTTCTGGTACTTCAGGTACTGGAAACACATACTCTAGCAACGCATGCAGTGGCAATACAATTAACTCATCTCCAAATGGGCTTTGCGGTTTGACAACTTTTAGTGTCACATTTGATCAGAGTGGAATTCCATCCTCTGGAACAACTTGGGGCGTCACTGTCGGTTCAAGTCATTATACTGGTACTGGAACAAGCATTACAGTTTCAGGCCTATCGGGCACATCAAGCTACATCTATGACTCGCCAGTTGCGGGCTCTGCAGGAACACGCTACACCTGCAACGCCGGATGCTCGGGTTCCATTTCAGGCAGCGGGACAGAATCTGCAAGCTATACTACACAATATCTACTTACAGTTGAAACAAGTCCTTCAGGGCTCACGCCAGCTCCGACTGTATCACCAGTATCTGCATCAGGATACTATGACGCAGGGACACCTGTGACACTGACTGCAAATACAATTCCAGGATACATTTTCACCAACTGGAATGTTGACGGAACAGACCAGTCTCTCTTTGCTAATACTGCATCTGTTACAATGAACGGACCGCACGACGGGACTGCAGTGTACAAGACTCCACAGCAAGCACTACAAAGTCTCATAACACTCAAGGAAAGCATGGGTCTTCCACAGGGATTGACAACAAGCCTTGACGCAAAACTCAACGCCGCATCTAACTCTCTTAATTCGGGTGACGGCAATACCGCAAAGAACCAGCTTAATGCATTTATCAATGAAGTTAGCGCACAAGCAGGAAAGAAGCTAACACAGGATCAGGCAAACCAGCTAATCTCTGTTGCACAAAACATCATAAACTCTATATCTTAAAATAAAAAATTAAAGTTCTTCTTTGATTGAATCCTGTAAGTTCTGAACCCACTAAGGGATGCTTGAAAAGTAATTTGATACTCTCTTCATTTGATTGAAGTTTTATTCGTGACAAGTCTTAATTTTACTAGTGTAATGGTTATTCTGAATCTGTTTTCCAATATGACATCTATTTCCTTTAGAATCGATTGTGGCTTACTCTAGGATTCTTCCTACTCCGATCACGCATAGACTAATGATGGTTATCCAGGAAATTAAGGCAAATGTTGTTGTCGAGGCAATAAATATCTCAGAACTAGCTGTTGTTGCGTTATAAGACACAAAGCCAAGAATAATGATCGAGAAAAAGATCCACAAACTAAACTTTTTTGTACCTAATAGTTGCTTCATAGTTAAATTCCTCTGTCTTGTTTCCGAAACTTATGGAATACATCTACAAGTAGAAATATTCCAATAACACTTCCCAAAAATACTGCAGCGCTTATTCCCATGTATACCCATACGCTGACTACAGCTTCACCCATCGACTGGCCAAACATTTTCCATGATTAGTCTCTTGTTTGTTTTATTAACTTTGGATTAACAAAGTTAGGCAGATTCTAAATACTAAGTTATTTTTTAACTATTAACAATTTCTTACAATTAGTAAAAAATTGCTTGATGGTCTGACTGTAATGATTCTACACCGTCTTATACACAATGTCTAGCGCTTTATTTCCATGAACCTTATTTTTATGCGAAGCTAAAGACTTGGAATTTTTGAAAAACTTGTTGCAAATGTCACATTTTCTCATAGCATACCAAAAAAGCTATCGAACTTTCTTTTTAGTATTGAGTATCTATGTTCAGTGAGAATCAAGCCAACCATTAAAAATTTCTTGTAGGTATGTTAGACATGAATTTTACCGCAGTTCATCGAATGTGGTTGATCATAGGGTGTGGTTTACTTCCTGTCAGCGCGCTTATGTTGTACGTAGATATTCACGCATCAAATAATGCGCATACTTGGTCTTTTACATCTTTATTTTATGTAGGAATAGTAATTCTTACAAGTTCGATTTTTGTCATTGGTATTATTACAGTATCTGCATTAAGAACGAAAAATTGATCTCGTATCTACCATATCTTGATTTATGTACGATTGTAGAAAATAGAGAAGAGATGGGAAAAGACCCCATTACAATCTACCAAGAGTCGTTAGTTACATTTATCCAGTTGATATTAGAGCAAGATAGAAAATTACAATGACTCCAAACACTACAAGTCCAATTGTCGCAAAATACATGATGTTGTGTCTTGGTACGTAAATTCCAGCCTCTATTGCCTTTTGTGCCTTTAGATAATTTACAAGGGAATAGACCAAAAGTAGTATTCCAAGACCTATCATACCTACACCAAGCCACGTCGAAAACCCGTGAGTCGAGATGTTCGTTGGTACGGCCTCATTTTTTGCTATTATTCCAAATTCTCGAAGAAAGAGACTAAACCTTGCTACAACAAAACCAAGACCCATGAGCGCTATGCAGGTGCGTAACCAAGCGAGAAATGTTCGCTCATTTGCGAGATATTCGGTTGAGCGGTCAGGTTTTTTGTCGTCAGGCAACTATGTGAAACTAAAACGTGTTTACATATAAGGTACAAGATCTCAATTGTTAATCACAATTGGCATCCATTTGAATCCTGTAAGATTTGAACTCTCACAAGTCTAAATCAAACAAGTTCATTGAAAAAGAGTAAAAGTCAATTCCCCGGCATGTCATGCAGCGGTTTAGCCAAAGATGCAATCACGTAGTTATTTGTCGATTTTTTGCCATTTCACGAAATTTGGTAACTGCGAATCCTTCGACCTCTGTAAGTAACGCTTGTAATGTAAGGGGTTTGTTCATTACTAATGGATTCTCTGAAAGCTGCGTGAGTTTCAGCAATAATTCGTTACCATAACCTGTTATGAAGATTATTTTTTGTTTAGGAATTACTTTTTGTATCTCTTTTGCGGTCTCTATTCCGTCCATTCCCATCATCTTTTGGTCCAGTATAACTACATCAAAATATGGTTTAATTTTTCCATCGGTTGTTTTGTGTATCGTTTGTATACGTTTTGGCAATCCATACCATTGTTTGTTATCATTACCTCATGACCTCTTCCTTCGAATATAGTTCGATACAAATCCACAAGATCTTTGTCATCTTCTGCAATTAGTATCTTGAGAGCCATTTTTACCTGTCAATATAGAACATCTATCAATGATTAACCGCTTGTTTGTTTGGAATAAACAATATGCGGGCAGGGATAATTCTTTCAATTATTTTTCTTATGGCATCAAATGGAAGAAAATCCTATGAGACTTGGACTCTGGAAAATCTTTCATTCAACTCAGCCTGATAATTGCGAGTCCAGTTGTTGCTGGAAGACAGAAAACGGTTGGGCACCTGATATTGTAACATATCCCTTTTGATCATTTCCTACAAAAAACGTTGGCGTTCCAGTAACCCCATAGGTTGCACCGTCCTGAGAATCCTTGTTTACTGCTGTAGAGTATTTTTCAGAGTCTAAACACGAGTCAAAGCTGTTGGCATCAAGTCCTAGCATGGATGCATATTGTTTGAATGCTTTTGTTACATCTGTACTGTTAAGGTTGACCCAGCTATTCTGGTTTGTAAACAACCAGTCATGGTACTGCCAGAATTTGCCCTGCTCGTTTGCACACTCTGCTGCAAGTGATGCTTCTAAGGCATTAGGATGTATGCTTGTTAACGGCATGTTTTTGAATACAAATTTCACCTTGCCTGAATCGATATAGTTTTTCTCAACTTGGGAAAATGTCTGGGAAAAGAACGCGCCACAGAAAGGACACTGGAAATCTGAGAATTCCACCATTGTTACTGATGCTGAAGAACTACCCATTACAGGGCTGTCACCTATTGAGATTGATATCTTTGCTAGAGTGTTTGGCTGGGTTGGTGCGATTGCAGGGCTTGGAACATAGGTTGGAATTGGAGTGTTCACCACTGCATTCTTTGAAGGGCTAAAATTTCCTACCATGTATCCACCAAGAAATGCTGCAACTACTAGTGCAGCAACTATTCCAACAATCAGCCTGTTGTAAGTGGATTTTTTAATTGTAATATCGCCAGACAATTTGACAGACATTTGTGTTATTTTGCTTAATTTAAACTCAATATTGCATCTGATGTGTCGCTATTGAATATCCAAGAATTTTCATGCTGGAGCAACCGGTTATCATTAAACTCATTTTGAAAAATATATAGATCAGAATTAAATACCCGAATCCGTTTTGTAAAACGGTTGGTTGGGTCCAGAGCTCTTTTTGCATCTATCTTTTCATTAATACTGATCCTATCGATTTCTCAAAGTTTTCCAGTCTCTGCCCAGACTACCAATCCATGTGATGTCAATAACGGAGGATGCTCTACCAATCCACTTGTTTCCTGTACTCCTCTTTCAACGGGTGGACGCATCTGTGGTCCATGCCCAACCGGTTTCAGTGGTAACGGTACAGGTCCATGCATATCAATCGACTTTTGTGCCACCAACAACGGAGGATGTGACCCACTCCAGACTTGCACCAATACATTTGGTGCACATGTCTGCGGTCCATGTCCGAGCGGATATACTGAAAATTCCAGCGGCAGATGTATACTGCTTAACGTATGCGGTACCAACAATGGCGGCTGCTCTCCACTTGTCACCTGTACCAATTTGGGTAATGGACAACGCATCTGTGGTCCATGTCCAACCGGTTTCACTGGTAATGGCACTTCATGTACGCCAATTAACGCATGTACCGTAACAAAAAATGGCGGCTGTGATCCTCTTACAAAATGTATCCCATCGGGCAACTCTCGCGTCTGTGGCTCATGTCCAGCTGGGACCTACTCTACTACAGGAAATGGACTTTCAACTTGCACGCAAGCACCAGCTGGCTCTTACGTGAGTTTGCCTGATTCCAAATCAGCAACAGGCTGTTCAGTTGGAACCTACCAACCAAATACAGGACAGAGTTCATGCATTCAGGCTGACCCCGGATACTTTGTGGCCGGAACAAATGCCACCGCAGAAACATTATGTGCGCCAGGAACTTTTGCTAGCACCCCAGATAGCGCATCTTGCACTCCAGCACCAGCTGGCAGCTATGTGTCCACAAGTGGTGCCACATCTGCAACGGTTTGCGCCGCAGGTACCTTTAGCAGTACGACAGGAGGTACATCTTGCACGCAAGCACCAGCTGGCTCTTACGTTGGCGCGGCAGCCGCAACATCGTACACGCTATGTCCAGCAGGGACATACTGCCCAAACCCTGGAACAATTACTCCATTATCATGTCCTGCAGGTGACTTTTGTGGAATGGGAACTATAACACCATCACCTCAGACAGAATCTCTTTTGCCATCAACTGGAGGGGGACATGTTGCGTTTTCATCAAATGCAGGTGGCTTTAGCAGCTTGACTGCAGTATCACAATCAAGTCTATCAACTCCTCCTCCGCCAGGTTCGTACCCATTTGGATTCTTCTCCTGGACGATTACTGGTCTTCCAGTAGGGGGGTCTGCTACCGTACAAATGACATATCCATCTAATCCTGGAGCAATATATGAAAAATTGATTGGAACCACGTGGTTCCAGATCCCGGTAACAGAGACAACTCTGACTAATGGCAGTGTTGTTGTATCAATGACTCTAACGGACGGTGCATCAGGGCAGGATTCTGACCAGGCAGCTAACGGACAGATATCAGATCCAGGAGGCTTGCTTGCTGCAACACAGGGTAGGGTAACTGGAGGTGGAAGCATTGGCAAGGATACAAACTTTGGATTTGATGTAAGCTCAAAGGACGGCAAGACATTCAGGGGCCACCTTGAATATCACGCAAAGACATCTCACGTTGACCTTGACAGCAACAAAATAACACAGCTATTTGTTGATGGTACCATGACACACGCAATCTTTGCAGGACAGACAACGGTAGATCATGATGATCACGACAACAAGAAAACCCCAAGTCAAATGCTAACTTTCTTGGTTACGGTGACAGATCCTGACAAGAAGGGAGACCGTGACACATTCTCAATAAATGTAACTAACAGCACTGGAAACATCGTATACCAAAACTCTGGAACTGTAAAGGGACACATTGAGATACATCACATCGACACTGATGACGACAGCGGTCACAACGACAATAATGAAAAGAATTCCAAATAATTCTAAACTAAATCTAGTTCAGATAATTCAAGTCCATTTTAATTCTTGAAATGATTGCAATATTTTGCAATCATACATACCGTATAGATTAAAGATGTTATCTTCTAAAAATAGAACCATGTTCTATAGTGATCCCTTTTTTATAGGGCCGTGTCCAGTACAGTTCAGGTCTTTAGGTGTGAAAAAAACACTCATCTTTCCAGTGCTTGCCATATCGATATTTCTTGTTGCGTTTTCCATCCCTGACGCGCATGCAGTAACCTTTGAGCTGGATACAAGTGATTCAAACGGAGTATGCGAAAATAATATTGGAGGTACTTGGAACAGCAACACTGCCACTTGTACCGCAACTTCAAACACTCTCAACTTTATTACGTTGCAAATTGACAGCGGCGTGACGGTACTGTATAACGGGGCCAGCATGATAAACCAAGCAAACGGCATCGTCGACAACCTTGGTACAATCACCATAAACTCTGGTGGAGGATTCTCAAACATTGGGCCAGTAGCCAAGGTCGACAATACTGGTACCATCAATGTAAACTCTGGCAATTTTGGCGGAGGAGGACCAATATTCAACTCTGGCACCATCACACTCAATTCTGGCGGTCAATTTGGCGCAGCGGGCTTAGTCAATAACACCGGAATCATCATCGTCAACTCTGGTGCAAGTATTGCAAACTCTGGCACCATCAACATTAATTCTGGTGGAAGCATTGCAAACTCTGGCACCATCACAATAAACCCTGGCTATACAATCAACATAAACTCGGGAATTTTTAACAACAACGCAGGAGGCGCCATAGCCAACAGCGGTAATATTTACAGCAACAATGTAGGAGATTCTTTCACTAACTCTGGTACAATTACTAACCAAGCAGGTGGTCTTATGAGCAACATTGGGCCGGTCACTAACCAAGCAGGTGCTCTCATCTCAAACTCTGGGACCATAACAAATAACGGCCTGTTCAACAACTTGGGAACAATCGACAATAATTGCGGGGGAATCATCAATCATGTAATATCTGGCAATCCTCCAATTGATACATGTAACACGCCACCTGTAGCAAACGCAGATTCTTACAGCACAACTGTAAACACGGCCCTTTCTGTTCCTGCTTTGTCAGGTGTGCTGGCAAATGACAAAGACTCGGACGGCGACACGATAACTGCATCTGTTGTAGCAGGGGCAACTCACGGCATCTTGACGCTAAATTCTGATGGCTCTTTTGCATACACACCAAACACAGGCTTTGTAGGTTCTGACAGTTTTCAATATCAAGCAAATGACGGCCACGGCAATACTGCAACAGCGACAGTTACCATTATAGTAAACAAGGGCGGCTCTGTCGTCACGCTTTCATCCTCTCCAAATCCATCCGACATAGGACAGCAAGTCACATTTACTGCTACAATATCGCCAAGCACAGCAACTGGAACAGTTGCATTCAACAACGGCACTGCGCCGCTTGGCACTGTCACCATATCTGGAGGAGTTGCATCGCTTACTTCCTCTTCATTTGCAGCAGGGGCATACCCTATATCTGCAGTATATTCAGGTGACACGCTATATTCCGGAAACAGATCAAATACAATAACAGAGACGGTAAATAAAATCACAACCACAACGGCACTATCGTCATCGCAAAACCCATCGCTGATTGGCCAATCAATTACATTTACTGCAACAGTGTCACCAAGCACTGCAACAGGCACCGTAACTTTTAATGATTCTAGTACAGAATTGGGTTCTGGTACCGTGTCAGGAGGTATTGCAACATTTACCATCTCGTCGTTGTCAGCAGGCCCCCACTCTATTGCTGCGATATATTCAGGTGATTCTAACTTTGAGTCGAGCACAAGTCCTGTGGTAGTGCAGACAGTGTTGATGTCTACCTCTGGGAAGGTAACAGGCGGCGGACATTTAGGCAAGAATGCGAATCTAGGATTTGATGTAAGCTCAAGAGATGGCAAGACATTCAAGGGCCACCTAGAATACAATGATAAAGCAGCCGAGATTGACCTTGATAGCATATCTGTAACTCAACTATACATTGGAAGTTCCATGACAAGCGCGACATTTGCAGGAAACGCGACAATAAGCAATAATGAACATGGCGACGACAAAAAGCACGATGCTCCAGTCTTTGCCTTTCTGGTTAATGTAACTGATCCTGACAAGAAAGGAGAACATGATACATTATCAATCACCGTGACAAATAGTACAGGCAATGTCATATACCAAAATTCAGGAACAGTACAGGGCCACATTGAGATACACAATATTGGTGCCGATGATGATGGCGGCCACGACGACAAAAACAATAATTCGCATTAATCAAACTAGAAATTTCAAATAAATCCAACTAAATATTTTACTTGGCCAAACCGTCTTGAATTTTCTTTGCAGCATCTTCCTTGTCTTGCACCTCAAAAATTATTTTTTTGAATCTCTCATGGTCCAATGAAACCGTGATACACTTGTCAGGATCATGCATCTCAAAAAACAGCAGGCCGTCGCTTGAAAGAAACATTCCGTCTTTTATTATTCCTGGAATTGATGTTCCTGCAACCTTCATCTGCTGAAAAGGCTGCCATGGTACCTTGTCAGTTGAGACTGATGTCACATGTTCCAAGGGAACAGAGATTGTTCTTCGTATGCTCAGTATTGTGTCAATCCCATGTATCTCAAAGACTAGGTTGTTTTCATCAATTCTGATAGTTCCTGACACAAAATTTTGACTGCACCCATGTAATTTTAATTATGATATTCCAAAGTGAAAAATCATTTTGCAAAATCACATTGCAATATATTGCAAATCGTTTCAGTTCTAGGCACGAAATTTCATGCCGCTAAAACAGATCTTGAATCTGCATTGATCCTCTTTTATAGAACAAAACTCTGTAACCATGATCAGGGTTTGGTATATGAAAATAGTTATGTTATCAATGCTTGTTGTTCTGGTCTCAGTTGTTTCAATGGTGACAAGTGCACTTCCTGCAGGTGCAACAGGGCCATCTATTTCACTCCCACAGAGCTTTACTCAGAAATGCCAAACTAGCATCATCCCAAGCCTTGGCTCGACTTGTTACTATTTGGTAACACCTAGCACTGTCTTACCATTATCCGGTTCTGGTTTTTCAAGCAGCGATACCTATGTCACTCTCTCAGGAATTCCGTCGGACACTGACTCTAGTGAAAGGTGCAACGTTTCAAATGGCGCGTTTTCATGTGATTATGTCGTGCCCGATGTACCAAATGATGATCTCGACGGGGGAGGAGATACTTCACTTGTTGCAACGGGCTCTTCAGGTGACAGTGTAAAATTACCATTAGAAATTGATTTTGGCTCTGGCATCTACCCAACAAGTGGACCACCAGGCACTGTGGTGCATGTTTACGGTGACTATCTGGGCGCAATAAAATTCCTCGCAGATACTGTTACAGCTGTTACGTTTGGTACGTCGGATCCATCGGGTCTGCAGGGTACAGGACCTGCAGTGATATACAACAGTGCACCAGCTAACAATGATTATTGCATTGCAGGCACTGACGGTAGCCTCAATGACCACGGAGCTTGCACCTTCACAGTTCCTGGATATTCGCAAGGCAGTTACAAAGTAGGAATACTAATTGGTGCCCTCTGGTCCGTGCCTGATCTTACAGCTTGTGGAAATACGTGGTGTGTATCAACATTTACCATTATTCCACCATCCGTATCTGTTTCTGCCCAAGAGGCCACCAAGGGCTCGACCATTGTTGTGAGCGGTACAGGTTTTGCCACAACTGACACATCAGCAAAGATCCTATGGCGGGGGGCTGACATTACTCCATCGTCAGGCTGTCCATTTGCAACTTCGCCTTCAGGTTCAAACCTTTCATGCTCCATTCAGATTCCAACATCTGATCTTGCTTCTGCCGGTCCAAACTCAATAACTGTAGTGGGCGTTCAGTATGGTGATTATGCATCAACGGAAGTTGACATACCTGGCCCGTACCCGTTATCAGTTTCTTCGTCTCAGGTAACACTTGGTTCAACCATAACTGTAAGCGGCATTTCATTTGATCCGTCCGACACTTCGGTCACCCTCCATCTGTTCCAACCAAGCAGTAGTGGACCTGCATGTCCAGTAACAAGCGGCTCCTTTTCATGTTCTTTTACCATCCCATCCAATGCACTCACTGGAAGCACCTCGATATTTGCTCAAGGAAATAATGCTGGAGATTATGACTTTGCAGACCTGACAATAGTGCAAACTGTGGCGCTCAGTCAGGCGTCAGGTCCTATTGGAACAACTGTGACCTTCTCTGGAAACGGCTTTGACAGCAGAGGGGAGCTTGATGCAGTTAGTGCCACATTTGACGGTCAAAGCATCCCAATAACAGTAACTGAGACCAATGATGTAATAGGTTTCAAAAACAATAAACCTGTGTACTTTAGCTATGTCGGTTCATGTCCAACACAAAATGGTGACGGATCAATTCCCGCACCATCTTATGTTTGCTCCTTTACTGTACCTGCATTTGCAACAACAGGAAGCAATGCTGTAACACTGACAGATGAATTTGGAAATA
Organism: Nitrososphaerota archaeon; assembly: GCA_028867595.1. Classification (GTDB taxonomy): domain Archaea; phylum Thermoproteota; class Nitrososphaeria; order Nitrososphaerales; family Nitrosopumilaceae; genus Nitrosotalea. Next base: position 15,907 of record JAGWGB010000020.1, read on the forward strand.
GCGCGACTACAAAATTCACATTAACACCATCGATAACATTGTCTCCAACTGTGGGCTCTGCAGGGTCTCAGATACTGCTCACAGGATATGGATTTCCTCTTAGTAACGAGCCAGTGAATTTTCAGCTAAACGGAATCTCGCTTACATCTGACTGCATTCCATCTGCAAGTGGTTCTCTATCATGCAATCTCACAGTGCCAAGCTTATCTCCGGGAAACTACACGCTAGAAGCTATTGCGGCGTCTGAGCAAACACCGCCTTTCTTTTCCTATTCTCCTGTAGCAAATGCAACATTTACTTTGGTGCCTTCAATTAGCCTTGGCAGCACAAAAGGAGCGCCAGGCTCGACAATATCAGTACAGGTCGCAGGAATTTCCCCTGATGATTCCAACGTGGCGGTATATCTCAACAGTACTAGAACAAACAGCATATGTATACCGTACATCAATCCTATCCTATCTGTCACCAAGGCTTTCACTTGTGCAACCACTGTGCCAATCGTACCTCCGCACAACAACTACGTCATCAAGGCTGTAGGTAACAATGATGGAGATAGCGCTATAGCAAACTTTACAGTTTCTGGGTTATCGATATCTCCTTTAGCAGGGCAAGCATCCACAATTATCGATATCAACGGATATGGATTTGATCCTAGTGATACATCGGCAACATTTTCCATTGGCGGTGAGTCTCCAAGCGTCACATCTCCACAACATGGTACATCGTCTGATGGATGTCCAGTCTCAGATGGAACATTTGCATGCAACATACAAACACCAATTCTAGCTGGCGGAACACAACAAATTGTAGCTACTGGCAACATTGGTGATCAACTGTCAGCACCATTTACAGTTGTCCCAGAAACCATCATATTCAAACCAGCTACGGAACCTCCACAGGGTCCGACAGGAACTGACGTTACAATGGGCGGAAATGGATTTTTGGCTTCTGACAAATCAGTCACGGTTTCGTTTAATGGGCAAAATGTTGGAACATGCCCTGTAACAAGCGGCTCCTATTTCTGCTCGCCACTGTTCAAGGTGCCATCCTCTAGTCCGGGAACGTACTATGTTGTTACTAATGGAAGCTCGTCTATTGGTGATGAAGCAGTAAACCAATTTGTGGTCACCTTGCCACCAGATGCTATTTCGCCAATCACAACTGATACCTTATCCGGTACGCAGGGGGCCAATGGATGGTACACCTCATCGGTGTCTGTATCGCTAAATGCTGCTGACAACACTGGCGGCTCTGGAGTAAAGTCAACAAGCTATTCACTTGATGGAGGTCCACAGACAACATACTCTGTACCGTTTACGGTGACAGGTGACGCTAACCATACGCTTGCCTTCAACTCTACTGACAATGCAGGAAATGTAGAACCGCCAAATCTTGTTTACGTTGCAATAGACACAACACCTCCTGTCATTACAGTACCGTCTGATGTTACAGAGGAAGCTACAGGCCCTCTAACAAGTGTAGTGCTTGGAACTGCAACTGCGATTGATACAGTAGACGGATCTGTAACTGTAACAGACAACGCAACAGCAAACTATCCTGTAGGAATTACTGCAATCCAGTATTCTGCAACAGACCTGGCAGGAAACACTGCTACTGCATACCAGAAGGTTACAATTACTGATACAACACCACCAGTTCTCCAACTCCCAACAGAAATTACTGTCCAGGCAACAGGACAGTCAGGAGCAACAGTATCATACAAGGCAAACGCAACTGACTTGGTAGATGGATCCGTAACTCCTGTCTGTAGTGCAACATCTGGCAGCACATTTGCATATGGAAACACCACTGTAACGTGCACTGCAACAGATATTCATGGCAACAAGGCAACGGGCGCATTTGATGTCAATGTTCAAAACAAGATTCCTCCAGAGTTATCTATCGCATCACCAAGTAACAATGCAATAATAAACACTGCAACAGTTACAGTATCTGGTACTGCGTCCGATGTTGTATCTGTATCTGCGATATCTTGGAAGGTTGATTCCGGGGCAGTGTCGATAGTTTCAGCAGTGACGCCAGGACCAAATGTTGTCTGGTCATTTACAACAGGTGCGCTGTCTCCTGGCTCTCACACAATTCAAGTTAATGCAACAGACTCTGCAGGACTTGTTGCAATATCTACAATATATGTCACATATGCTGCTCCAACCGACTCTATATCATCACCAGAAGGTGGTGGCCAGATTGTCTTTACTTCAAGCAGTGGAGGCTTTACAAGCCTTGATTCCATACCAAGATCAAGTCTTCCAACACCACCACCGCCAGGTAGTTATCCACTAGGATTCTTCTCATGGGTTATTGCTGGATTTGCACCTGCACACTCTGTTACTGTTACCGTGACTTCTCCTGTACACTTGCATCAACAGTCTCATTACTTTAAGCTCGTAGGAAATGCATGGGTCAGCATTCCAGTCACAGTAAGAGGGAACACTATGACATTTACAATTGCAGACAATGGACCGTTTGACGGCAATCCAATCACCGGGGTAATATCAGACCCTGCTGGTGTTGCTGATCCAACCGATGGAAGGATTACAGGCGGTGGAAACATTGGTTTGGGAACCAACTTTGGATTTGAGGTAACATCAGACCTTGACAAATCCAACTCAATCAAGGGAACCTTTGAGTATCAAGACAAGTATGTCAAACTGAACATGCACAGTAACGATGTGTCATTTTTATCAGTTGACCCAACAGTATCCCAGGCAACAATTATTGGAACAACTAACTATGACAGAAATGACAAACATGAAAAGCAAGGAACAGATTACGCCTTTATCTCAACTATTTCAGATCCAGACAAGACGGGAGAACATGATACATTCTCAATTACAGTAACCAACAGCACTGGTTTTGTGGTATACCAGAATACCGGAATAGTAAAGGGACACATTGAGATACACAAGTTCTTTGACCACGATGACAAGTCAGACAGTGGATTGGTATCACAGCACAACGACGGTAACCATGTGGCTGATAACAACGTAAATGAAAATCTCGGTAAAAAGCACTAGAGTCTTATCGCTAGCTGATAATACAACTCAAACCGGAGTATATTGACCGGATGTATCTGCATAAACTGGTTTTTTGTTTATCCATCGCAACGAAAGATACCAGAACACTACAATCGAGCCAAGAAAGATGAGGTATCCAGAGTACATGTGGTATGTCTCAAGCACATCGTATCCGTTATAGTATCCAATGATGCCAAGCAATGGAACCCTCGTAATTGATGCAAGATACGTGCCAAGCCCGCCTAGAACAAAGCAGACTGCAAGTTTTTGCACTGGTGCACGGCGTCCCTGATCAGCCAGCAAGAGTACAAATGCAGCAAGAAACAGTATGGTGGTATCCGCACCACTGCAAGAGTTTATGACATCAAACGACTGGACCTTTGAGTTTCCAAGAAATGTTATCTGGTTGCCAGCATTTGTTACATGATATCCAAATGCATCAAGAAAGTACACTGAAAATTTTATCGTGATTCCTGTAAGAAAACTGCCGTATGAAGAATTTATGATGTAATCATGCAGTCCAGTGTCCCAGGCCATCCATGACATAAAGACTGCAAGGGACACGAAGAGCATCATGCCGCGAAATCTATTGTAAAAGTTTGTCCCAGAAAAGCTAAGGTAAAACCCAAAGATGAACAGCGCTATTCCTATTGGAGGAAGAAGCAGCATCTTGCCTCCTCCTGACTGGTACAGAAAATAAAGCACAAATGCAGACAGCATTAACGGTATCCCGTATGCTGCCCTAGGCGAGAGGCGTGGTGTTATGGAACAGGCCATACTGTTGATTCTGTCCAGTTGTAATAATGTTTTATCAAAAGAAATGCAACCTCAAAATATTGCAAACAAGTCAAATCTGAATCTGACATTAGACCCAGTTATAGAAATAGATAAAGAATGCAGGGAGAGAGAAAAGAAGAATTTGAAAATAAATCCACTTGACAAATCTTCAAGGAAGATTCTCATTTCCATGCTTGCTATTGGCCTTGTTGCATGTCTGTTTCCAGCAAATTTAGCTGCATTTGCTTTTACTAATGGTCAGCCTGCAAATAGCGTACTTGGCCAGTCAGTTTTTACCACCTCATTTTCCCTCTCTTCGTCCTCAGTGAATAGGCCAGCAGGTGAGGCATTTGACTCTGCAGGCAACCTCTGGGTTGTAGATGCAAAATACAATCGAGTACTAGAATATGCGGCACCATTTTCTAATGGCGAGGCTGCAACACTTGTAATAGGTCAGTCAAGTTTTACTACTAATACAGCTGCTACAACTGCAACAGGTCTTAATTCTCCACAAGGACTTGCATTTGACTCTGCAGGAAACCTCTGGGTTGTAGATGGTGATAACAACAGGATTCTAGAATATCTCAAAGGATCTGGATTTACAAACGGCGAGGCAGCAACTCTCGTAATAGGACAGTCAAGCTTTACCACCAATTTTGCCTTTATGTCTGCAGCGGGGTTAGACAGTCCAACCACAGTTGCATTTGACTCTACAGGCAATCTCTGGGTTGCAGATGCTGGTGACAGTCGGGTACTCGAGTATCTCAAAGGCTCTGGATTTACAAACGGCGAGGCAGCAACCACTGTACTTGGCCAGTCAAGTTTTACTACTGATACACGTGATACATCTGCAACAGGACTCAATGTTCCAATATCGATTGCATTTGACACTTCAGGAAATCTCTGGGTTGCAGATCAAAATAATGAAAGAGTGGTAGAGTATCTCAAAGGCTCTGGATTTACAAACGGCGAGGCTGCAACCACTGTACTTGGCCAGTCAAGTTTTACAACTAATACACGTGATACATCTGCAACAGGACTTCAGGCTCCACAAGGTCTTGCATTTGACTCTGCAGGAAATCTCTGGGTTGCAGATGATGAAAACAACAGGATACTAGAGTATCTCAAAGGTTCTGGATTTACAAACGGCGAGGCTGCAACCACTGTACTTGGCCAGTCAAGCTTTACTACTAACGGAAATGACGTGTCTGCAACAGGTCTTAATTCTCCACAAGGTCTTGCATTTGACTCTACACATAACCTCTGGGTTGCAGATGAATTTAACAACAGGCTGCTGATGTATCCACAAGCAAGCCTTGGCACAAACGGTGCAGCAGCAACCACTGTAATAGGGCAGTCAGATTTTACTACCCGTGTTGCACTTGTTGCATCTGCAACATCTGAGGCTTCACCTGCTGCGCTTGCATATGATTCTTCAGGCAACCTCTGGGTCGCAGATAGCGCTAACAACAGAGTGTTGATGTATCCGCAAGCAAGCCTTGGCACAAACGGTGCTGCAGCTACAGTTGAGCTTGGTCAGCCAAGCGGTACTGCATTTACAAGCAGTACTGCAAACAACGGAGGAATATCAGCAAGCACGCTTAGCAGCCCAGCTGGTCTTGCATTTGACACTTTAGGCAACCTCTGGGTCGCAGATAGCGCTAACAACAGAGTGTTGATGTATCCGCAAGCAAGCCTTGGCACAAACGGTGCTGCAGCTACAGTTGA
>JAGWGB010000021.1 GCA_028867595.1 Nitrososphaerota archaeon
AGTGGATTTTTTGATTCAATCATGGAATAAATACCTTACAGCTTTGACTCGAACAATTTTTTGATTGATTCCTCAAAAGGAGGCTTGGCCACGCCGGCTTCTGTTATTATACCAGTTATGAGATCAGGAGGAGTCATGTCAAAAGCTGGATTTATTACATTAATATCGTCAGGGGCAGTCTTTTTTCCTGCCACTCCAGTCACTTCGCTTGCTTTGCGTTGTTCTATTACCACTTCTTTTGGAGTACTTTTCATGTCAAATGTAGAAAGCGGCGCCGCAACGTAAAACGGTATGTTGTGCTGTTTTGCCATCAGGGCCACCTGATATGTCCCGATCTTGTTGTACACATGGCCCATACGCAGTATCCTGTCAGCGCCTACAATTACTTTGGATACAAGGCCGTTTGCCATGGAATAACCGACTGCAGTATCAGGAATCAAGCTTACGTCTATTCCATCATGCTTTAGCTCAAACGCAGTAAGCCTAGAGCCTTGCATTACAGGCCGGGTTTCTGTAGCAATTACGCGAATTTTTTTTCCACTTTCCTTTGTAGCCCTTATCACTCCAAGAGCTGTGCCATAAGCGACGGTAGCCAAAGCTCCAGCATTACAATGAGTCATTATGGTATCATTGTCATTGAATAATTGAGAACCATGTTTGCCCATGCGCATATTTATCTCAATATCTTCTTCTGCCATCATCTTTGCTGTTTTGATAGTGTTGTTCCTTATTTCCTGAGCATCTTTTCCTGATCTTGCAACATTCATTATTCTTTCAAGCCCCCACGCAAGGTTGATTGCAGTAGGTCTTGTTTCAAAAAGGATTTTTTTTGCTTGTTCCAGATCTTTGATGAGATTTTCTTTGTCTGTTGCCTTACTTTGTAGTGCTGCCAAGGCAAGTCCAAAAGCACCTGAAACTCCTATTGCGGGAGCACCGCGCACGACTAGGTTTCTTATAGCATCTGCAACATCTTTGTAATCTGCATATTTTACGTAAACTAGCTCGTTTGGCAATCTAGTTTGATCAATCATTACGACTGCATTATCTTTCCATTCCACTGTTCTAAGACTAGAATGAATTCTAGTTTCCATGAATGGAATTTCATGACGCGATATATGATTCAAACGGTAGAAAAATTCGGAATGTATTTTTATGTTTTCTCTAGACCAACCTTTTACGAGTTTTTTTTGGACAGTTTCAAGAATCTTCGTGGTAGTACTGAGTGTAGTATTTCAATACTCAAAATACTCTGTTTTAATCATAAAATAAATTACAAAAATATCACTTCGAAAAAATAATTGTAGATGGTAGAATTCTATTTCGTAAGATCATCTCATCCCAATAGTAAGCAAGGAGGCATTTTTGAAATTTTCCCTGTTTAGGATATTTCTGCCATCAAAAACCAACAAAGGTTTCTTCGCTTTTGCAAGAGACTCTTCATCCAGTTTTGAATATGGTTTGTGATCAGATGAGATGAATACAAGAGATGCATTGTTAACTACTGAATCCAAATCTGAAGAAAGTTGAATCGATGAGGGAAGTAGGTCGTCTTCCAGTATATATGGGTCATGAACTGCCACCCTGCATCCCTTTTTCAGAAATTCTCTGACAACTACATAAGTCGGAGAGAGTCTAGAATCTTCAACTTCGCCTCTGAATCCAAGACCAAGGACTGCAATCTTTACACCACTTGGTTTAATTTTGTGTTTGGACAATAATGTTATTGAATCATTAACACATTTTATTGGCATAGAATCATTCAATTTCCTTGCAAATTCCGTAATGCGGAGATGTTTTCCAATTTTAGTGGCCGACTCTATCACAAATTTCGGATAAACTGGAATGCAGAGTCCCCCTACACCTGTGCCAGGATAATGGAGGTGACAGAACGGCTGCGAGTTCGCTGCCTTTCTGGCCTCCCAGTAGTTTACCCCCATTTTTTCACAAAAATCAGCCAGTTCATTTGCAAGAGCAATGTTTACATCCCTGTATACACCCTCAAAGATTTTTTCTGCTTCTGCGTTTGCTATAGAAGACATAGAAATCACTCCCTTTTTGGATATAACTTTCAAAAGTTCTTCTCCGATACGCCTGCTCTCCTCACCAAGTCCTGCCACTACAGCAGGATAATTTTCTTCAATGTCTTGTAGCGCTCTTCCTTCATAGATCCTTTCTGGATTGTATATGAGAAAGAAATCGCGCTCGCCCTTCAACTTACTGTGTTTTTCTAAAATTGGCAAAACTATTTTTTCACATGTGCCTGGAGGCATTGATGGACAGATAATAACAACATCCCCTTTTTTTAGGCCCTGACCTATGTTTTTGCTTACGGATTTCAGAGCTCCAAGTCTTATCTTCTTGCTGTCAAGATCAACTGGAATTGCCACTATTTTGATATCAGATAACTCTGATGCTTTCATACCATCAGAGGTAACCGAAAAATTTCCATTTTTAAGGCTTGTCGTAAATGTCTCCGACAGGAAAGGCTCTTTTTTATGGGACGTTCCTGCAAGAATTTCAGACAAGAGTTTTTTTGATATATCAACGCCTACTACCTTAGCCCCAACTCTTAGCCAAGCAGCTATTATGGGCCCTCCTACATTTCCCATTCCATATACAGATAAAATTTTAGCGTGGCTAGAAACCAAATATTGAATATTCTTACTAGATAACAATTTACTTTGGGGTGTAATATACCACTAATTTAATCTTGAGTTGCTAAAATGGATTTTTGAAGATTTTGGTGTACAATACGGTCGGTAATTAAAATTACATTTGTGAAGTGTTATTTTGAATTATTTTTAACCAGTGTTAAATAAAAACAGACTTTTATTTATTAGAATCATCAGAAATAAAATCTGATGGGGTAGAGGACGATAATAGACCATCTTTCTTCTGTTTCTTCAATATCTCTTCAAGATAACTTAATACCTTTTCAGCTTCTTGTGGTGTTGCTTTTCCTTGCATTTGTCTAATTAGAGATCGAAATATCCATGCGAGTATCCAGTTTTGCTGAAAATATGCTTCATTTTCTACAGTGTATTGGTTTCGTCTATGCCAATAACCAATAACGATTGCAGCAGGTACATATACTGCGATAAATATTAGTACGAATACAATAAGATTGTTTATTATCCCGTGAAGAAAGCTTGCTTGTTTTATGGCAAAGTTATATGTGATCAAAATGAAATTGATAAATGTTAAAACGAAGGCAAGATATACACTATGACCATTTCGGAAATCGAGCCATCGTCGTTTGAGATATTCTCTTTGCATATTATCACATACTTTCTACATAGCCCAATAATTAGTCTTATCCTCTTCTTATCTTGAGAGAATTCCGTTATCCAAGAATAGTCGTCACTTCGTACCAAACATCTAATTTAGAGCGTCTTCCAAAATTTGGATATGTTTAGAGGCAACTAACACAGGAGAATGTGTTTTGATAACCCATTCCCTGCTTTTTTTTCCTAAATCTTTACGAAGGTCTGCATCCTTTGCAAGTTTTAGAAGGTTAGAATAGATGTCTTCTTCTCCAGGTGAATTTAAGATTGGAGGTTCTTCTCCAAAGGCGCGCAATATATGATTTTTTTTATAGAACATAAGGACTGGCTTTCCGCATGACATGGCTTCCGGAGTACTAGTACCCCAACTTCCCAAAACAAATTGATCTAATATTATGTCTGAAGCGTTATAGTATTGTATCAACTGAATTTTTGGTACTGGTTTAATCCATATTATATTATCAATAATCCCAAGTGATCTTGCTAATTTTTTGCTGTTTTCTTCGTCAATACTCCATGACACAATTACGAATTTAGAATTTGGATATTGTTTTAGAAATCTAGCGTATGCTCTTATCATTTTGTCGTTACCCTTCTCTGCCCAACTCTGCCTTGAAGGTGAAAAAAGGAGTATATCGTCTTCTTTAACATATTTTGATCGGAGGTCAGTAGAGTCAGCTGGCTTGTATTTATTATGGTCTATTGCAAATGGAACAAAATGAATTTTTTCCTGTGGCAGGTACTTTTGTTTCTCAAAAATTTCCCAAGTATCTGGATTTGTAAAGATAATGCTTTTTGCCTTACTATAACCCCGTCTAGCAAGTTTATTTCTTATACCTGTATCATTTTGCAAATATCGAATCCATCCCGCATCATATACCACATAAGGAATACCAGAAAATTGGGCGTATATTGCCCATGGTACATGAGTTTCTATGACATCATATTCTCTTATCATTCTGATCACGTTGATGTACGCTTTCATTTTTCCAAAGAAATTTTCTCTCCATGATGTTTTATTTTGGAAGTTAAAATACCTGACCCTTTTAGGCGCTTTCCATGTACTTCGTAACTGATCCCGCTCAATTTTGTAAGGATCTACTTCATTTTTAATGTGAGCATCTTCCCATTCAGGCAACGCCATTCCAAAGTCGGAAGTATTAATGCCTAGATCAACATCCTTATTCAATTCCCACATTGGTTTGGCAACTGCATAACCATCATTTGCCATATTTCCAAGAATAAACATACGCATAGAATTATTCACTTGTGAATAATGAGCTACATTTATTCTAATGCTAATTATAATTCTGTTCAATCTATGAGACCTGATTATAGAGTGCATAAACCCTGTCACACTTTTGTGCCACTATCTCTGGTACACTACAACTAATAACATGTTCAAATTAGCAAAATTATAATCAAATCAATTTTTATGGTTCTTTATTGAACTATGACGTAGAATTAAAAAAGAATGTAAGCTTTTAGTTTTTTATTCCTATCTTTTTGCCTGTTACAAACAAATCTCTGCTTGTTTTTGACCATTGCGGAGTATGATGCATGTAGCTTAGGTTATGTTCTTCAAACCACGATCTTAGTTCAGTTTCAGGAATTTCATGATTTATTTGGGTTGATAACGAGTCAAACAATTCGTGAATACTTCCGTGAAGTATTCCAAGTCTTACTAGCAAACGGATGATTGATTCTCTATCATTTATGGAGAATAGCCCCAAGATCCATCTGAGTGTTTTCACTCTTATGCCTCTGTTGAAACTGTACACGTATAAGTGTAAAAGACTATCTTCACTCATCAAACCAAGAAGAGTGTCAAAAGCTTTATGTGGATTATTGGTATGATGTATGACTCCCCAACACCAGACAATGTCAAATTTTCGGTTTCTCAATATTTTGGGTAATTCAAATAGATCTGTCATCACCACCTCTGCTTGTGGTACATTCTTTCTTATTAGATTGCAAGGTCCCTCCGATACATCTAAGGCGGTAACTTGACATCCTAGTTTTACAAAGCCATATGTCCATCTACCCCCACCACAACCTACGTCAATCACAGTTTTGCCTCTAATCCAGTCTCTTGTAACACCTAATTCATCCAAGATGTAATTATCTACGTTATTTCTCCAAGTTTCATCAGAAATTAGATATTTAGAATCTGCTAGGTTCTTCCATTGATATTCAAAGCTTCTAATGGTATCTAATTCATCCTTAGTCTTGACCAACCATGAATTTTTGCGGCAGCCAGTATTTAGTCTTGCTAGGTCCAATTTTTCCGAACACAATCCATTTTCCCTCCCCCAGTTGTCCTGTTGCTTATATTAGTTTTAACTTATGTTTGGAACTTATTATTGAAAATCATTATAAGATTTAGTTTTTTAAGGGTGAAGAAACTATAGGGTTATTAGGAATGTAGAAATTTTTTAATTCATGAAAGTGTTGTTACTAGGAACTCGGAAGCTTGGCTATGAAGGACTAAAAGCAATAATAGAGAAAGGCCACCAAGTCGTAGGCATCTGTACTAATGACTATGCCATCCACGAGGGATATTTCTCTTCTGATTTTCAAAAGATAGCAGATAAGTTTGGAATCCCTTTTTTCAAGACAGATAAGATAAACACTGATGAATATTTTCAAATCTTCAAATCCTTACAACCAGATATTGGAGTAAGCTTATATTGGCGCCGGTTGGTCAATGAACCAATACTTTCAATACCCAAATTTGGGTTCATCAATGCTCATCCTGCAGATCTTCCAAAATACAGGGGTTTTGCAGCAACAAGCTGGTCAATATTATTGGGAGACCAATCCACCTGCATGTGCATTCACAAAATGGTAGAAAGTCACCAAGCTGATGTTGGCGACATCCTAAAGAAACGGTATTTTAAGATTGACGAAAATTCAACCATTAAGACATTATGGGATGACTTAATCCGACCAACAGTAGATATGACGTTGGAGGTTTTAGAAGAATTTGAAACAGGTAGGATAAAGCCACAAAAGCAGGACGATGTAAAGGCTGTAAATGCATATCCACGACTCCCGCGCGATGGCGAAATTGACTGGTCAAGGCCAGCCGTCGAGATAGACAGACTAATCAGAGCTGTTACAGCTCCATATCCAGGAGCATTTACCTATTACACAGGACCCTTCATAGAGACGCATATAGATGACAATAAACTTTTACAAAAAAAAATGTTCGTCTGGAAGGCTCACGTATTAAAAAATCCTCCTAGATATGTTGGAGTCCCCGGACACGTAGTGAAGCTGAATGAGGACGGCACTGTTTGGGCCACTACAGGAGATGGCATTCTTGTACTTGATGAGATTCAACTGGATGGTGAAAAAACAATAAAACCGAGGGAATTGATAAATAGCGTTCAAATTCGTTTCGGACTAGAATTAAGCAAAGAAATTCTTGTTCTTCGAAAAAAGGTAGATGAACTTGAATCAGAGATCAAAGATATCAAACGTCTTGTTCGTGAGTTGGATAAATAACTTGTGCCTTTGGTCTTCGTTAGGATCAGTATATTGTTTATTATGCGAGCCTATTTTACTTGAGAGTTGAGTTCATTCTTGAAACATTAATGCTTTGAATTTTTCTCAAAATCCATACATACTTCACTCATGGTAGTAAGTTTTGAAGAGTCTATCGCTTCTAAAAGCTGAATTAATGCATCCTCAGTACCAAAATTTTTCTTGTCGCGTAGGCCTTCAAGGAAACCTACATCAGAATAGTGTGGTTTGTAGATGTTATAGTAAAAATCCAAAGAGCTAGTATTGGTGAAGACATGTGAAGGATGAAAATCATATACGTATATCGAGTTACTTTTTTGTTGTTCTTTCAGTATTTCATTATTGAATTTGAGGGATTTTCCAAACCTTAGTATCTCGATGTCCATCCAGTGAATTGGCATTTCCGTCACCCCAGGGTAGATTGTATATGGATGTATATTATCTTGAAAAGACATCAGATAAGAAGAATCGTATCGTATTCCAAGAATAGGCAGGTACAATAACATGTCGGTACACACGTTAAGCCCGTGGGATCTAGTTCCTATTGCACTGTTAAAAACTTTCTTCAGTTTCACAGTTTCTTGGAGCGAGGTATAACGTTGATACTTTACCTTATCATAGGTAGTCTCCAAGTTAGGATGCAATCCTATTTCATGGTCCCTCCCATCCAATTTGTGGGTGGCAAAAATAGTTATTTTTGCCTTATACTCGTCAACAATGTCCAAGAAATAATTCAATATTTCATCTGGCACCCAGTCTGTATCAGATGTTAGGATTATCATTCAATTTGCGCATATTTTGATCATATTTAATTTATACGTGTATAGCCTAGAATTCAATAAATCTCTTCCATCTTCAAGTTTCAGATTCAGATGTTTTCAAATCAATTTCTTAATTACTTGCATATGTTTTTCAGCCACAACTTTTGGGCTGTGCATTTTGATTATCCATTCTCTACTCTTACTCCCTATTTCCTGCCTTAACGCAGTTGATTCCAACAAGAGTTTTAAATTTTCAAAGATTTGTTCGACTGAAAGGGAACGCAGAGCAGGAGGTCCTTCTTTGACAAACCTATCAATACCATCCTGATCATAATAAAGTAACAACGGTTTCCCGCAAGACATGGCTTCAAGGGCAGCAGTACCCCACGGTCCCCATATTTGGTTTGCGTCAGAGGGTTCTGGAAACTGGTCTAAAATCACATCAGCACAGTTAAAGAGCTGAATTAATCTAGATTTTGAAACGGGTTTAAACCAAATTATGTTTTTCTGTATACCTAGATCATTAATCATCTTCTTACTTTTTTCAATGTCTTTACCCCATTCAGCTGCAAGCAGTGTTACCTTATCATGAGATTTTGTAATTTTTTTCAACGCCTTGAAAACTTTGTCATTCCCTTTTTCTTCCCAGTGTTGTCTTGAGGGCTGGAGTAGAAGCAAGGTATTTTCATCCGCAAAATTTTGCCTAATTTCTGTGGTATCCATGGGCTGATATTTTTCACAATCTACCGAAAAGGGCATGTAGGATACCTTGTTTTTGTCTATATAATCAAGCGAATCAAAAATCCGCCACATGTCAATATTGGTAACAAAGATGTGATCAGATTTTGCATAGCCCTTGGCAGTCAAATTATCCACAATTTTTTTACCTCTTGGAAAATATCTTCCCCATCCAGCATCATAAATCATGTTTGGAGTATTCAGATAAGGTGCAGTGTATGCAAAAGGTACGTGTAGCTCCAGTATGTCATACTGCCTTACAAATTCGTAAAACTCTAGTGTCCTGAAAAACCTTGTCAAGGTACGTACATCCCTACGGCGCCAATCGTTATTATCATAATATTTTACCCATCCGGGCCTTTCCCATAACTTGCCAGCATCAACAGCCATCTTGAAATTAAACTTCGTAGCGTCTATTTCAGGACCAAATATTCCTTCTTCCCATTCCACCGAAGAATATAGTTCCATAGTGGAAGACGGGATTATAAGATCTGCTTCTACTCCTGCTTGCCTGAGGGCCTTTGCATTGTTATAACCATTATTTGCCATATTTCCTAAAATACCAATCTTCATATCTTAATTCGCATCTTGTGACAAGATTATGGAACTAGGCGAAATTTTCATGCCTTTTCATTCTTTTTAGATGAGATTGCCTTTGGAGGCAACGCCGACTTGAAAATAATTACGATTGCAGCAAACACAGTTAGGATCAAAATCAGCATGGTTAATTTCAAAACCGTTTCAGACCATGGAGACATCAACAATAACCACGAGTAAATAAAAAATCCTACTAGGACAAAAGCAATAAGGGAAAAAACGATTCGTTGCTTCAATGGTTAAATATTGAATTTATCAACCAATATGTTTTTCGTTTACTCTGCTTTGGTGACTATCTCCTCTTCTAACTGACTTTCTGATCTAATTTCCTGAACCAGACAAGCTTTGGATCAGGTCCTGCTGACCATTCACATGTATAGTTGGACACTACGATGAGAGACTGGTCAGAAGGGGCGAGATTCTCATCTCAGATGAGTGTTTTAAGAGCTGGAATAAGGAACTCGTGTAGATGAACCGTGGAAAACAGGGCAGGAGGTTCCTCTTCCCTGAATCGTTTATGAAACTGGTAGGATATGCCAAGACAGACTTTGGGCTACCATACAGGCAGACGGAAGGTTTGCTCAGGATATACGGTGATACCATCCCAAGATACAAGACTATACCGCAATGCACAAGAGGATCAACAAACTGGATGTCAAGACAGACCCGGATATTGGTAACGACAATATTGTGATAGCGGTTGATTCAACAGGTATCAAGGTGGCAAACTGCTGCGAGTGGATGCATGACAAGTGGAAGAAGAAGATTTCTGAATATGCATGTTGGTATTTGTAGAGTGCCACAATTAATGTCACCTTTTGTTGACAGAGTTTGTGTCCATGTCTTCTTCATCTTTTGGCATGTCTAAAGTATTTCCTGTCATGACATATGGATACTGGGGTCTTCCATCCAAGCATCTGGCGTCTCTTGATAACACGGTGTACAGTCATCCAGTGACAGGGGGAGATATACTGGTATTTGATCCGTCTTGCTCCCCATGACGGATGTTTTTGCTTGAGTCTTACTATCTTCTATTCAAGATTTCTTGAGATGGAACTGGTCGGGCCATCTGGTCCAAGTTTCTTTAATTGCAGTCCTCTAATTCCTGGGTTTGTATGCGCTAGTTCATCGTCGGAATGTACGGATAGAAATATTTTACATCTCACATGTGTCCACAGCATCTTCTTTCCGTTTGTGTAGAGCATGATAGCTCTGATTCTTGTCTCCAATGTTGATTTGACCATTCTTGACGATGTAACAGCGATCTGTTAGAGGTGACATTATCCCTATCAACAAAAGGTGACATTAATTATGCCACTCTACAAGAGCGTCTTGCTAGGTTGGCAGATCTAACAATTAGAGTTGGTTAACAAAGCAGTTTACTCAAAATCATGCATGTTTTGTTCTTCTGATATGTGGATAGGTTTTCTTAGATGGTCCTACGTCTTCGCAGGCTTTTGAAAACTAATTTCATGAGAAAAAGGATTACTATTCCAGCAGCAAAAAGGATCATTGATTTGATAAAAATGTTCCAAGAGGGACTAAAAATAATTACATATGCGCTTACGATTGCTGCCAATATACTGCTAATCAAAATAATCTCATTTTGCCTTTGAGATCTTGGTGCGTTTAACAATAGTGCATTCAACGGGTTACCAGCCAGAAGAAAGGCAAACATGACTTTATCTAAAATCCTGATCTTTTTAGAATGCACTATTATCAAGAGGATTTAATGATCTTTAAATTTGTTGCAAGTCTCCTAATAGAAAATTTGAGATCGCTTAAAACAGTCTGTTTACCAAATTTTTGGAAGTACATGTACGGAGTGTAGTACTGGATTTTGTCAGTATAGTTAAATTATGACAATCATTAGTTTTTCTTTTTACCCACTATCAGGAACATATAACCATCATTTTTCTTCCGTACATAATATTTGTCAAAAAATCGTCCAACTTTATGTGCTGTGAGGCTATCATAACCGCTTAAAATTTGGGATGAGTAGTATCGGTAACCTTTTTCAAGTATAGCAAAATCTAGGGTTTCCAATAATGGCAGAACTGCGTCTATTTTCAGAGTTCCGTGATGCTCACTTGGTTTTATTTCTAGATGGGAAAGATCTTCATACCGTCGTGTCTTCAATATTTTAAACAAGAAGGAGCATATGCGTAAAAATGAGTCTTTCCTAAGATTATGTGAGTTAGGTTCTTGAATAATGAAATATCCTCCTCCTTTTAGAATACGTTTTACTTCCTTGAATATGCCAAGAAGATTTGGAAAATGATGCAGTGCACTGTGAATATAGACAACGTCAAACGAAGAATCCAAAATGGGAAGATAGTCAATATCGGCTTGAAGGCAGTTTTGACACTTGGATTTTGCTATTTGTAGCATGTTCCAAGAAAAATCGACGCAGAATCTTTCCAATTTCTGAGATGGCAAAATATTTGATATTATAGCAGTTCCACAAGCTAATTCTAACACTTTACCTTTCTGAGTCCTTGAGACAATACTCTGCGCAAAGTCTCCATACATAGACTTGGCAAAAATTGTACGATGGTAAAGGTGATCATATATTCCCGCTGTTGAATCTTCTGCTTGTCTATCTTCTAGTTTCCAAGATTCCATTATGCAATTAAATCCTAATTAGACAAGTGAGCACGAGAATACTCTACAAGTTTCATGATTCCGTCACGGTGTGTATATTTTGGCTCAAAACCTAATTTGCTCTTTGCCTTTGAGTAGTCGTATCGCATTCTTCTTATGTCACCCTTCAGAGGTTCGGAATGTTTTATCCTAGCTTTTTTTTCTACTATGTCCTCTACAGCAATCAATACTTGGTTTACACTAGTTTCTTTATTGGTCGAGAGCAGAAAAATATCTGCATCCACAACGGAGCTATCCATGGCTTTTATGACTCCTTGAACAGCATCTTTTACATATATCAAATCACGAGTCTGCTCTCCATCTCCATTGATCATCACATCTTCATTGTTTAAGACATTCTTGACAAATGTAGCTACAAGGGGTCTCCAGTTTAGTTTCTCATTAACCACCTGTCTTTCCCCGTATACTGTAGCAAAACGAACAACGGCGCTCCTTACACCGTATATGTTATGATAAATCTTACAATAATATTCCGAAACAAGTTTGTTTGCATCATAGGGAGTAGTTGGATTATTGATTGATCTTTCATTTATTGCACTGCCGTCTGTCGTGGATCCATAAATGCCAGAATTGCTTGTAAAAACGACCTTGGCATTATGGCTTTTTGCTAGTTCCAATACTGCTATCATTCCTTTACAATTCGACTCAATGTCACGCATAGGATCCTTGAGACTTGATGAGCGGGGAGCTGTGGCAAGATGAAAAATGCCATCAAATGTTTCGACAAATTGAGTAGATTGTAATTGTTCTACGTTTCCAATATACGACATTACTTCTTTGCTAACATGTTTTAGATTATTTAGATGTCCATTGCTAAGATTATCTAAGACTGTAACCTTGTGACCGTTCTTGATCAGCTCTTCAACCAAATGTGAACCGACGAATCCAAAACCTCCAGTCACTAGATATTTTGCCATGTTCAAGGAACTCTATCGTGTATGATATAATCTTTTTCGGCTGAGATAATACAAGTACTGTATTCGCTTTTGCTGTCTTGAAGAAATGAGGATTTTGTCAAAAAGGTTTTATTTCGACATACAGCCTTCAGAAAAGTGAATGGGATCAAACAGTGTCATAGTTCTTGGTATTTGTGATGGACATAATTCTGGTGCTTGTCTGCTCAAAGATGGTTCTATTGTAGCTGCGATTTCAGAGGAAAGGCTCTCGCGAATAAAGAATGATACTGGATACCCATACAAATCGGTAAGAAAAGTTCTGGAGATGACTCAAATACATCCAGAGGATATAGAAATCGTCGCTCTTGCAGGAAAATATGGCCATAGGAAAGAATTCTATGCTAACTTCGATTGGTATAGAACTGGATACAAGGAACAGTTGGCTGATTTTGCTAACAGGAGTAAGAATGAGCAAGATGCCGCAAGCTTACTTGGAGAAAGAAAAGATAGAATCGCGAAAGACTTGGCAATTCCAGATAAGAAAATTGTAGTAGTTGAACATCACCTATGTCATGCAGCTACTGCCTATTATGCCTCTAATTGGGTTAACAATGAGAAAGTTGTGGTCCTAACATGCGACGGATCAGGCGATGGCATATGCGCTACGGTGAATATTGGTGAGGGAGGAAAGTTGACAAGATTAAGTCAGACTCCAAGCAAATCATCGGTTGGTAGAATCTACTCTCGAGTAACATACCTCATGGGAATGAAACCATGGGAACATGAATACAAGATAATGGGATTAGCTCCATATGCTGATGAAGGGGGCGTACAAAAATCGTATGGCATTCTTAGTACGTTAGTAGAGGTGAGAGATGGAAACTTGGAATTTAATATGAAAAGTAATTTGGAAGCTGGTTATTGTTACCAATTTTTGAGAGAGAAATTAGAAAATCACAGATTTGATTGGATGGCCGGTGCAGTGCAAAAATTCACGGAAGATTTATTGATAATGTGGGTGAGAAACATCATAAAACATACAGGGATACGAAAACTTGCTTGCGCAGGTGGAGTATTCATGAATGTTAAGGCCAATATGATGATTAGAGAGATGGATGAGGTGGAAGATCTTTTTGTATTCCCAAGTTGTGGAGATGAGTCCATATCAATAGGAGCTGCATATAGTGCTTATTCAGACTACCTTGCTCAACATGGAGAAGGTTTTCCAAAGAAACCCATAGGACCAATTTATTACGGTCCTAGTTACTCTAATGAAGAAATTGAAGAATATCTCAAAAAAAATCTTGGCAGACAATTCACTATAGAATATAGAGAAGATATCAATGATCATATTGCTGAGCTGCTTACTCATGGAAAGATCATAGCTAGATTTAATGATAAAATGGAATTTGGTGCGAGGGCTCTTGGTAACAGAAGCATATTAGCAGATCCTAGCAATTATGACCAAGTCAGGGAACTCAACATGGCAATAAAACAAAGAGATTTCTGGATGCCATTTGCACCAAGCATATTGATTGAGAATCAAGAGGAATTAATTGAAAATCCTGAAAAGATAAGATCACCTTATATGATGCAAGGATTCAGAACAAAAGACTCGGCTCATAAAAATCTTGCCTCTGCCATTCATCCCTATGATTTTACTGCAAGACCACAGATTTTAGAAAAGAATTACAACCTTTCATATCATCAACTAATATCTTCTTTTTTCAAATTAACAGGCATTCCAGGCGTACTTAATACCTCGTTTAATTTGCATGGCGAACCCATAGTCTGTTCCCCACTCGATGCAATCCAAACTTTGAAAAATTCAGGCCTAAAACATTTGGCTATTGGGAATTATTTCGTTATTAAAAAATAGTTATCCTGCTCTCTCTTCACAGATTTTCTTTGATATCATAATCATAAAAATTCAAGATAGTTTTTGATTTCTGGTTTTTGATAAGTTTATGTTGACAGTCATAAATGAAGGGTACAAGAGACCTCTGGTAAATTGCAGACAGTCTTGATTTTATCACCGCATGATGTTGTACAATACAAATACAATTAAAATTCGCTAGTTGACTATCATCTAAACTCGTCAAGGCATTAAATTCTAATTCCGAGAGATTATTTTCTTGTAGATATCTTTTGTGTAATTCCTTTTTGTAGTAAGGATCGTAAGCGGCAACTTTGAAGTTTTTCTGTTTTAATTCTTCAACAATTCTAAATCCTGGAGAATCACGCATGTCCTCTATATCAGGCTTGTACGCCAATCCACATACCAAGGCAGATTTTTCAAGTCCCAATTTAGTAATTACTTTCTCAATTGAACTAACAATGTGAATTGGCATTAGCGAATTTATTTTCAAGGCAGTATCTATCGTTGAGAATTGAGTTCCTGATGCCTTTGCAGTTTCCGATAGGAAGGTTGGATCTTTTGGTATACAGTGTCCACCCGCTCCTCCGCTAGGATAGAACGCCATAAATCCAAATGGTTTCGTAGAGGCTGCAGTTATTACGTCATTCACATCAACTCCTAATCTGTCACATAGGACTGCCAGTTCGTTTACAAGCGATATGTTAACTAATCTAAAAGAATTCTCGTATGATTTTACAAGTTCAGCTACTTTGGAAGAATTAACTCTGATAAGATGGGAATTATTTACGTAATGATAAACACTTTGGGCAACGTTGAATGATACGTCATCTGAAGCATAAATTACACGAGGAATATTTTCCAGAGTCCAATCCTTATTCATTGGGTCTATTCTTTCAGGGCAATAGCATAGTCCAACGTCTTTTCCCACCTTGAATCCTTTACTTTCGATCATATTTCTCATTTGTTCTGTAGTACCTATCTTTATACTACTTTCAATTATTATCACATCTCCCATATTACAAAAGTTGAGAAACTTTTCAACAGTTGCTCTTACAAAGAGGTTAGAATCACCATTTTTTGATTGTATAGGGGTAGGAACACAGATAATCCCTACCTTCGAGCTGTTTGACTTTGTTGGCGAATCACTTAATTGAAAACTTCTTTTGCGGCATTCAAAAAATTCATCTTTAAGATATAATTCATAATCCGTTAACGAGTTACTTTGAAGTCGTTTAATCTTATTCTCATCATTATCAATTCCCACGACTTTAAATCCCGATGTCGCAAGTCGTACGGCTAATGGAAAACCTACGTATCCTACCCCAAAAATTTCAATCAAGCACTTTTTCGATATGGCCTCTTCCAGAGTTTTTATCAATTACGTTTTGTTAACATCTGACTTTTATTTAATCTGTTAATTACTAGATTGAAGATTATTGCTAAACAGTACTTATAAATTCGTTTGAGGGTGCACTACGACATGACCGATGTAGATTACCATTCATTATCAAGAATTTTAACATTAAGATACGATCCTAAAAAGAAACCAGTCAGAAAACCTCTAAGTGCTGAAGATTTTACTCCCAAGTCGGTACCAAATCTTGAATTAGAGGTGATCAAAATTGTCAACGCTGAGCTTCAAAACAAGCAACATGAGCTAAAAATCAATAAAATTTCAATGTCGTTAAGTAGTGGGGTAGATTCTGGATTTACCTTAGCCATGATAAGAAAGTATTTGCCAGATGTAAAGGTGACTTGTATTTCGGTCGGATTTGGAGCTCACGATGATGAGGTTCCAAGAGCAAAAGAATTATCGCGAATATACGATGCAGACTTTCATGCCATAGTAAAAGAAGATATTCTCAGTGAATTACCAAAATTAATCAATATAGTCAAAGAGCCAAGATGGAATATTTATCAATATTACACTCTTGAATATGGAAAAACAATATCAAATGTTTTCTATTCTGGCGATGGCGGAGATGAGTTATTTGGAGGATATACCTTTAGATATCATAAATTTCTTGATAATTTACCTAATAATGCAACATGGAAAGATAAAGCAAAACTATATCTTTCTTGTCATGAAAGAGATTGGATTCCAGAACAAGAGGAAATTTTTGGTAATAAGATTAAATTTTCATGGGAGGATATTTACTCTATTTTCAAACCCTACTTTGAAAATTCTTTGCACCCTGTAGACCAAATTTTTCTTTCTGATTTTAATGGGAAATTACTTTTTGATTGGCTTCCTACTAACTTGACTTTTTCAAAATTTTTCGATTTGGATATAGAATCGCTTTTCCTAAATGAACAGATGATCCGTTTTGCTACTCATATTCCATGGACTATGAAATTCGATGGAAGTAGCGGCCATGGAAAGATACCATTACGTTCAATTCTTTTAAAGCAGAAAGGATTTGAAAAATATAGAGAGGTTAAGAAAGGATTTGCTGCAGATTTGAGTTTATTGTGGAAAAGAAGCGGGCATGAGATTGTAAACAAGTATCTAAATGCAGACTCAGAGATTGTTAAAAATGAAATAATTAGTCTCAAATGGCTTCAAAATATCAAACGTAAACTTGAAGACAATAATCTCTTGGATCCTCGTTATGTAAACAAAATGATAAGCATTCTAGCACTAGAAATTTGGTATAGACTTTTGATAACTAAAACAATTAGTGCTACAGAGAAACTCTAAAGAATCATCTAAAATACTATTTGACCAATATCATTAATTTAAAATAAGAATACAATCTTAGAAAGACAGATAAAACAATCCGCTTTATCGAGTAAAAGAAGGAATGTGATGAATTGAAAGAATATTGGGTAAATTTTACAGTAAAAAATGGAGAAAAATTTCTTAAAAAATCGATAGAATTTCTTTTGGAACAATCGATAAAACCATCACTAATATGTGTTGTAGACGATGGCTCAACCGATAATACGCCCACCATCCTTAAAGAATTACAACAAAAAAACAATGAAATCATACATATCATAACTCTACCAGATAAAGGATATGACATTAGAAGACTTGTCCATAACCTTAATGCGGCTTGCGAATTTGTAAAAGAATCAAATAAAGAATACGACTACATGTTAATTGGAAATGAAGATGTTTTCTTTCCTAAGGACTATGTTGAGAGATTAATAGCGGAGATGGAAAAGAATACTTCCCTAGCAGTGACATCTGGGACCAGAGGTCTTGAACGTTCAGATAGGTTTTCTTTGCCTGAAGGAGCTGGTAGATTCGTTAGATCATCCTTTTTCAAGCAGGCTGATTATAGTTTTCCATCTTACTATGGTTACGAGTCATGGTTACTTTACAAAGCTCTTCAATTAGGATACAAGGTTAAGAAATTCATGGATCTCAAATATGAACATGCGAGGGATTTTGGTGTTGAACATGGATTTGTAGAATACGGCGTAGCAATGCGTTGCCTCGGCTATCACCCATTATTTGTTCTAGGAAGGGTATTAAGAAATATTGTAAGCAGTAAAACAGGCATATCGAAGAAAACCAGTATCCGTATGTTGCTAGATTATCTTTCTAAAGATAAATGGAAAAATGATCCTTACTTTCACTATTTTGAACCTGAGTTTAGAAAATTTGTGCGCAATACCCAAATGAAACGAATTCTAAATAAATTTGGATTTGATCAGCATTAGAGAATTGCATCTAGAAATCATAATGTCTCGCGTCTACATCAATGCTTGCGATGCTTCATGGAACATCTGGCTCTTTGCACATCCGGCTGCAAGCTCGTCACCTGCTCCTCTTCTCATTATTCCCCTGTAGAGTCCATCTTCGAGTTTTGCTCCTACCCTTTGTTCCCATTCTTCTACTGTTGTAGAATATTTCTTTTGGATTCTGTCCCTGTACCACTCTGGGATTACATTGAATGCGCAGAATGGAATAATTCTAAGGTCAGGTGTCACATAATGAATATCACACCTTTGCAGTCTTTCAAGGTCCTCGTTATATTTGTCCTGGAAGTGCATCATGCCCAAGAAGAGTCCCTTGACATGCCAAGAACCTACCGAGTCAAACGATCTCTTCATCAGTATATTGCCAAACATCTTTGCCAAGTCGAGGCCCGCTGGCTGCTTCTTTCGGTCTACAAAGCTTGAGAGCTTTCTTACAACCTCCAGCATTGTAAAGTACTTGTTCTTGCCGGAACGAATCTCTTCTGCCTTGTCCTCAAAGAGTTCCAGCATTCCCTGAATATCTGCAAACTTTGTTAGCGGTACAAACTTTTTGGTTTCCTGGTCTTCAAAGATGTATGTTCCTGCACCGC
>JAGWGB010000022.1 GCA_028867595.1 Nitrososphaerota archaeon
ATCAAACAGTACAATATTTGCAGGAGGTTTGGGTTCCATGTCTTGCCCTGCAATGACTGGAGGAGTGCAATTCACTGCTAGCATGAAAAACTTTACAGGTTTTGCAAATTATTACAACTCTAGCCAATACGGACAAACTTTCATTTTACATCCAGGAATGAATGGCACCATTACAGTACAATACAATGCACC
This sequence comes from Nitrososphaerota archaeon, assembly GCA_028867595.1. GTDB lineage: Archaea > Thermoproteota > Nitrososphaeria > Nitrososphaerales > Nitrosopumilaceae > Nitrosotalea. The sequence goes on from JAGWGB010000022.1 coordinate 193, forward strand.
TGCCAATGCAGCATGGTTTCAAAATAATGGAAATGCTACCTTTAACATGACAGACGGTGCAGCTCTTTTCTACATGGAAAATGTTACCAAGAATAAAAATACAATATCATACGCTGCCTCACTTTACACTGATGAGACAGGGCATCACTCTACAATATGTCACTATCACATGCCGTTTGGAGGATTTGAAGAGCCTTGTAATGCTGATAACACAGGAGACATTCCATCAGGTGAGCTTTCTGATGCATCTAAAGTGCTTCATGTAGGAATCAACACTTTGTTTGAACCAAGCTCAGTCATCCTGTATCCAAACACTAGTCCAGCATTCACTGCTACTGTATCTGCAACCTCTGACGCTAATCCTGGAACATACTGGCTTTCTCTTCAAAGGAGTTTATGCGGACCAGGAGTTCTTGCTAAACTTGTGGTATTGCCGTAGATTGAAATGAAAACTCTACAATACTAAATAATCTATCGTCAAAGATGAAATTCTGACTTGAAGTTTTGGTAAAATGTTTTCAGGTTGCTGTGCACAGTTTCCATGTTTTTGGGTATCTCTTCTATTATCTTCTGGGCACTGATGTATGGTACAGAGCCTAGTTCTTCTTTTGATTTTTCAAGCCAGAGCCTTATTGTAGGGTCGTCTACTTCTAGGTGGAACTGCACACCTACTGCAGTTCCTATCTTTATTGCCTGGTTTTGATAGTCTTTGGAATGTGCCAGCCTAATTGCATTCTCTGGAAGATCAAACGTATCCCCGTGCCAATGAAATACTGTTGCAGGACTTTTTATTCCACGGAAAAGTCCTGAATTTGCACTGTCAAACTCGATATCATGATAGAAACCTATCTCTTTTTTATTGCCGGGATAAACTCTTGCCCCAAATGCCTTGGCAATAAGCTGCGAGCCAAGGCATATTCCAAGAACTGGAATGTTTTTCTTTACAGATTCTCGTATCAGAACAAGTTCGTTTTTCAAGTAGGGCAGATCGTCATTTGCGCTCTCTGGTGCACCAAGTATGATTACAGCCTTGTGGTCTAACTGAGGAATGTTTTCTTTTTTTGCTAAAACCGTTGTTATGCTAAAACCGTCTTGCTCAAAGAGTCTTCCAAGTGTTGCAATCCCTTCATTTTTTGTATTCTGTATGACCAGTATGTCTGACACGAGTACATTTTTGAAAATTCCTTAATATGTTTAATTCAAAACAAAACCATGGAACCTAGCGAGTCAGAAATATCGCAAATTCACAATTTTATCAAGCTGCTCAACTCAAAAAAAGACAGCATTATAGTAGTAGAGGGAAAAAAAGACGAGCAAGCGCTCCACACACTAGGCTTTTCTGGTACCATATGCCAGTTTCACAGTTTTCACGGCCTTGCAAGATTTGCAGATTCGGTATCAGAATACAATCAAGTCATACTGTTGCTTGATTCTGACAGAAAGGGCGCACAGCTTACAAGAAGGATAATCTCACAGCTTGAGCGCCGTGTTACTATAGATCTCTCATTTAGGCAAAAGCTGACTGCAATAACAAAAGGCAAGGCACGCCACGTTGAAGATCTCTCACTGTACGCTCCAACCTAGGCAATAAGCACTTATATCTGCCTCACATGAAAGTAGATTGATCAAAAATTAAGAGGTTAATGATTTGCCATATAGTGGAATTGTCAAGTATCACGTTAAGCTCAGCTTTGACGTCGATGGACTCGTTGAAAAAGCCGATATTATAGGCGCAATTTTTGGCCAGACAGAAGGTCTGCTTGGCCCAGAAATGAACCTAAATGAACTCCAGAAGGTGTCAAAAGTAGGAAGGATAGAGGTCAACACTACGAGCACGACTAATCAAACAAAAGGCGATGCCTTGATTCCTATGAGTACTGATATCAACACTGCAGCACTAATTGCAGCTGCAATAGAAAGCATCGACAAAGTAGGTCCATTCCAAGCTCATTTCAAGCTGGAAGCAATTGAGGATGTTCGCTCTGCAAAAAAGAAAGAGATTGTTGACAGAGCAAAACAAATTGTACAAAAGTGGTCCACAAAAACAATTAGCGAAGGAGAGGAGATGCTAAAGGATGTACAAGATGTCACATCATCTGGCAAGCTAACTGTATTTGGAAAAGAAAAACTTGCATGCGGTTCTGGAGTGTTTGACTCACCTTGGGTAATTCTAGTAGAGGGAAGAGCAGATGTCATTAACCTACTTCGAGCAGGCTTTGACAATGCACTTGCAATAGAGGGAGCAAGAATTGACGAATCAATCAAGTCACTGTGCGAATCAAAACAAAAAGTTGTGGCATTTTTAGACGGTGACAGGGCAGGAGGCTTTATACTAAAAGAACTAAAATCACTTGTGAACGTTGACGTAGTACACCGCGCACCAGAAGGCGTCGAGGTGGAAGAGCTTACTCCTCAACAGATTGCTGACATTCTAAAGGACACTGCAGAGGAGATGAAAAAGGAAACTTCGAAACCAAGACTGCAGGATCCAAAAGATGGGCCAATTGCAGATGTCGCAAAAAAAGTATTTCCAGACCTAAACGAGTCACTTGAGGCAATAGCGCTAGACGAGGGACTCAATAGTGTATTCAAGGTGCCTGTAAGTGAGGTAGTCTCAAAACTCTCGCCTGGCTCTGGAATAAAGTATCTTGTACTTGATGGTATCATAACACAGAGATTGATTGATTCAGCCAAGCAAGCGGGAATTGAATATGTCATTGGACACAGGACAGCCAACCTAAAATCAGCTGACGGCATGATACTGAAAACATTTACAGAGCTTGGCGTTGCATAAAACTAAATGCCGGAACTAAAGCTACAACACATACTAACACTTGCAGAACTTTTCTCAAAAGGGGCAAGATACAATTTCATTCCAATCACAACGTCATCTCTTGGAAAAAGCATACACAAGTCCCAGCAGGCCGCATCAAAACATCTAGTCGAGCTTGAATCTGATGGATACATAGAAAGGCTGAGATCTGGACCAAAAGTTTCTGTAAGAATAACAACCAAGGGGCATGCCGAGATGTTGAAAATTTTTTCGATACTAAAGTCAAGCCTTGACACCTCGCCTTCTTACATCGAGTTCAAGGGAGTGATAATTTCTGGAATGGGCGAGGGAGCATACTACATGTCAATGAAAGGATACACAAAGCAGTTCAAGACAAAACTTGGATACGTTCCATTTCCAGGAACGCTCAATGTAAAACTCAAGGACAAGGAATTCATCGAGGCAAAGAGACTGCTTGACGCACATGCTGCAATACTTGTAAATGGTTTCTCAGACGGCAAGCGCACATACGGGTGGGTCAAGTGCTACCAGGCAAGAATAAACAACAGCGTGGATGCTGCATTGATATTGCTTGAAAGGACACACCATGACGATTCTGTAATTGAACTAATATCAAAAGAGAACATCAAAAAATCGACAAAACTTTCAACAGGCTCTCAGATAACAATACGCGTAAACGTAAAATCAAAGACCGTAGATTGACTTGCCGTAATCGCTCTCTATCTTTGAGCTCTTAATGTCAGGTATTGGCGACTGGAGCCTTGCAATTGACACCTCGACTCCTATAGTTTTGCATCCGTCTATGATGAATTTTTCTTGGTGCACCTGGTCGTATCCCAAAGCGATGATGTTGGGTCTAACGCGCGCAACCGTCTTGAATATGTCGCCTTCATGGCCGACCAATGCATGGTCTACCATTGATAACGAGCTTACCAAATCCCGCCTAAGGTCCATGTTGTGAAGAGGTATGCGTTTTTTCATCTTTTGTGCAGTGGCATCAGTTGCAACTACAACTACAAGTACGTTGCCTAGTGCTTTTGCTCCCCTTAGCGTATGTATGTGGCCTGGATGTATTATGTCAAAGACCCCGCCTGCCAATACAATTCTGATAGAACCACGTCCAAGCTCAGTCAGCGTCTTGTTTTTTTCAATAAAACCATTTGCAGCAAGAGAGTCTAGCCTTGTTGTGATATAGTCAGGGCTCAGAGACAATTTTTTTCTTAAAATGTCTACTGGGTTTTCTCCTGAAATCGAGCCTACATAACACGCTGAGATAAGCTCCTTGTCAAATGCGTCCAAATGTATCACCGAAGCTCAAGCTTTACCGCTTGATTAAGCTATGTCCATGGGTCTATCCCCTTGGAGAGGCGAAGCGCATCAATGAGGCCCTCTGCGTATCCTATGCTTAGTATGGCAAGCTCCTCTTTTCCTTCTCCTTGGAATTTTTCAGCATCGTCTATGTAGAGCTGGGCATTTTCTATTACCGTTGCCAAGCCCTTGTCATCTTTGAAAATTTTGATAACTTCATCTAATGCCTTTCTTGCCTTTGGAATATACTTGGAAAGCATCTGGTCGGAAATCTTTTGGATCTTTGAATTGTCAAAAGGCTCGTCAAGACACTTTGCAAATACCTTGAGTGCGTCAATTTCTGTAAAATGCATCTTAGCAGGTATGATTACAGTGTGAGGTGGTTTGCCAAAATCATACTTTGCAAGACTTGATATCTTTCCTGCAACTATGCCTTGTTTTTTAGAGCCAACTCTTGAAGCCACGATGCAAAACATTGATTCATCTATCACATTTCTTCGCTGTCCCTGCTCTGCACTCAAAAGGCTTGAGATTGCATCTTTTGGGTCAAGGAAAAACTTGGCATCACTGTTGTACTCTAGTATCAGTATGCTATGTGCGCCCCTTACAAGATTCTCGTAAATTGTATAGTAAACTGTACTCCATGACTGCTGCTCTCTCATTACCGTTACAGGCTTTCCAATTTTATAATATTGCAATCCGCACTCTCCTACAAGAGAGGGAATTGCAGATGCAGCATGCACCGTTTGCGTCTTAATCTTTTCAAGCTCTGCTCTTGTTCGTAATTCAATGTGGGTGGTTGCAATGTATGGGTCGCCATATGCCAACAAGGCAACCTTCTTTTTTTTGGCCTCTGCAAGAATTGTCTTGCCATCCTCAACTAGCCATCTTGGAGCCAACCTGAACCTATTTTTGACTAGTTTTTTTATCTTGGCCTGGTCGCTTTTTGGTATCGGGCTTGTAAAGTTTTCAAAGAAAACTAGGTTTGCTTTTTTTAAAATCTTTAACGTGCTTGGGCTCATGCCGTCGACTCCTGATATGCCAAGACCGATAAACCATAACATGGTCAAGTTTTACTTGCTGTCTATTTTGATGTTCGTTTTATGACTTTGGCTTTTTTTGATCATCGTGCAGCCTTTTGAGATGCTGCAGCATTTTCTTGAATACCTCGATGCTTCGTAGATACTCGTCTGTTGACACATGTTCGTCAATTGTATGGGAAGCATGTGGATCACCTGGACCATATGTTACAACTGGGATGTTAAGCGAGTTTCCAATTATGTTCATGTCTCCTGTTCCTGTCTTTCTGATAAGCTGCGGTCTTGCCTTTTCCACATCCAAGACTCCTAGGGTCAAGGCCCTGACAAGGGGTGAACTGTGTGGTGCCTCAAACGGCTCTGTCTCATCTAGTACAGAATAAAATGCATTCACTCCTTGTTGCTTGGCTACATCTTGCACTATGGTTGCAATTTTTTCTCCCACCATCTTGCAGTTCATGTCTACTGGAATCCTAATGTCCATTATTGCATCACATTCTACTGCAGTGACATTGTGGCTTGTTCCACCCTTTATCTCTGTGAGTGCTACAGTTAGCATCATGCTTTTTGGCTTGCCCTCTTGGTTTCCCTCAAGTGCATCCTTGATGGCCTTTGTAAATACATATGATTCCTCAATTGCATTTTTTGCAAGCCATGGGGCACTGGCATGTGCACTGTCTCCGACATTTACTTTGAGGTTTATTGCAATTCTTCCCTTGTATGCTATTGTGATGTTTCGTATGCTGCTAGGCTCGCCAAAGATAGCGTAATCGATGTCAAGTTTTTGTTTGACAAGGCTTTTGATCCCAGTTGCATTTCCTTCTTCATCTACAACAGCTGCAAAGACAACGGTGCCATTGTTATTTTGAAATGAAGCAGCTGCAAGAAGCATCGCCATGAGCGGAGCCTTTGCGTCAGAAGCTCCCCTGCCATAGATGTAGCCATTCTCGTTTCTTACCTTTATCTTTCCTGGTACAGTATCCATGTGTCCGCAAAGCAATATCTTTGGAGAGCCAGAACCCTTTGTTGCGATAAGGTTTCCAACCTCGTCGATGTGTATGTTTTCAAATCCAAGATCGTCGCACTTGTCTGCCAAAAATTCTGCCAGTGGCTTTTCAGCAAGCGAAGGCGTGTAAAGTCTTAGAGCCTTCTCTAGCATCTTTACTGAATATCTGGGTGTAACTGTAATTGAAGAGTCCAATTCTTATTTTCTCGATTGTTTTGCGTAGTCTATCATCAAGGCCGGTATATCTACGCCAGTAACTCTAACGGTATTTTTGTATTCCGTTGTGTTGTTAACCTCATGAACTACAAGCCCTTTTTCCTTGCTTTCCATTAGATCTATACCAACTATCTGACCTTGCACTGCGTCTTTTGCTTTGATGCAAATGTCTTCAATCTCTTTTGTTACTTTTAGTGGCTCAGCCTTGCCGCCAAGAGCCATGTTTGTCTTCCACTGGCCGTCTCCAGAATAGCGGTATATTGCAGCAACTACTGTATCTCCTATCATGATTGCCCTGATATCTCGCGGAGGCCTGTTTACAAACTCTTCAAGATAGTACACTTGGTAAATTGGGTACATTTTTTCACGCATCTCAATTATTCCCTCTGCAGAGTCGTGATCTTTTAGCAGCGCAATCATCCTTCCCCAACTTCCTACGGTCGGCTTGAGTACCATTGGGTAGCCGTTTTTATCTAAATATTCAAGTGTCGATTCTTCAGAAAACGCCACAGCACTAAACGGTGTTGGAACTCCGCTCTTTACAAGAAGCATATGCGTGAACAACTTGTTTCCAGCAAGTATGCTTGTGTTCAAGCCGTTGATTACGTTGACCCCTTTTCCTTCAAGCGCTGCTGTCGAGTGCAAACTTCGGTAATAGCTTACGCATCGCTGTATTGCAGTATCATAATCTTCTTTGCTTTTGTCTAATTTGATGGATAAACTCTTACAATCAACCATCTTTGCTTCGATGCCTTTTTTCTTTGCGGCATCAAACAGAGCTTTTTCTTCCCACCTGATGGTATCGTAGAGTATCGATAGGCCTGAGCTCACTGGCCCCAGTCCTCACCAACAGTTTGTGCTGGTTTTAACTCAAAGCCTGATGATCCTTTTACTAGCTCAAAACTTGCACCACAGTCTGGGCAGGTTATAATCTCGCCTTCCATGGAATCCTTTGGGGGGTTTATGTTCGCGTCACATTCTAAACATTTCATGTTATTTACCTGTCTTTACCTTCACTTGGGTGTCATTAATTATCTTTCTTTCAAGCCTGTCATCAAGAGGTATCTCAAGCAAGTCGCCCATTCTTAGGTTCTTGAGCCCTGCTGCTACCTTCTTTGCGTGATCTTCGTCTTGGTCAAGGCCTAAAAGTGACATGAGATATGCAGCTCCATTCTTGCCTGCAAGCTCACCGAAAACGATCTTTCTTCTGTTGCCTACAACCTTTGGCTCAATTGGCTCGTAGGCTGCTGGGTTTCGAAGTATTGCAGCCAAGTGTGTTCCTGCCTTGTGCTTGTATGCTGTTGCACCGACAATTGGTTTAGAGTCATATGGAACGATTCCTGTATACTGTTCAATAAGTCGAGAGAGATCCATCAACATGTCTAGCCTGAAATTGTTTGGAGACTTGTAAAGATAAGTGAGGGCTACTGCAGTCTCTGCCAGTGCTGGTATGCCAGTTCTCTCACCTACTCCATCAATTGTAGTGTGTATCTGGTCTGCCCCTGCATCACATCCTGCAAGTGCATTTGCCAGTGCAAGGCCGATGTCATTGTGGCAGTGCACATCAAGCGGAGTCTTGACGTTTTCACGAACTGTCTTTACTAAATTGTACATGCCAATTGGCCTCATTATTCCTACTGTATCTGGAATGCTGATTCTGTCAACTCCCGCACTTGTTATCTCCTTGCAAACTTTGATGAGAAATTCTGGGTCAGCCCTGCTCCCGTCCTCTACTGTAAATCGCATCTTGAGGCCGTGTGACTTTGCATACTCTACTGTTTCGACTGCTCTTCTCAATGCCTCCTCCCTTGTGATTCGCAGCTTGTCTTTCATGTGGATTTCAGAAATTCCAAGATACGTTGCCATCCATGTTGCATCGCATTCCAGTGCAATATCGACATCTTCTTTGAGTGCACGCACATGTGCAACAATGTCTGCCTTGAGTCCTTGTTTGAGTATTGTCTTTGTTGCCTCTTTGTGGTCTGGGGACACTACTGGCGATATCTCAATTTGGTCAACACCGAAATAATCAAGCATCCATGCAATCTGGATTCGCTGCTTGTTGGAAAATGTAACACCTGGATGCTGCTCTCCTTCCCTTAGTGTACTGTCAAGTATGTGGATCTTTTTTGGCTTGGGCCCACTCTCGTTATACTTGTATGCGTAATAGTTTGCTTCATCCATTGCTTATTTAGTAGCAAATTTTGCGAATATAAACATATTTGTGCAGGTTTCGTCTGTTTTTATTACTTTGACGACGAATATCGCTAAAGACTGAAATTTGAAGCCGAACTTCGTTTTATGTTACTGTTCTTAATATGATGACAGTATTTGTGTCAAAAACGCCGGGTATCTTGCGCAGTGCATCTATGCATGCGTTTATCTCAGTTATGTTTGGTGCACGGATCACAGTAGCGATGTCATACTGTCCTGTTATTTCGTAAACTGTATCAACACCGTGGAGCTTGGAGAGCCTTGCAGAAACTTTTGAAGTGTCTGTTGAAGAATCAACTGATATCAGAATTATTGCACTAGTTGAATTGCTGTCGCCTGTTTCAAGCGTGAATTTTTTTATAATGCCGCCATCAGTGAGGTTTTTTACTCTTCGTCTTACGGCAGACTCTGAAAGTCCGAGTTTTTTTCCAATCTCTACAAAAGACTGTCTAGAGTCTTTCTTTAGCATCTCAATTATTGTGTCGTCAGTTTTGTCCCTAGACATTTCTTCTCTGCTCCTCCTTTGTTAGTATCATGTCTAGAGTTTCTAAAGTTTTGTTTATGTCAGACTCTGAAATCACAAGCGGAGGCAGGAGCCTCAGTATGTTCTTTCCAGAGTAGAGCAACAACAAGTTGTTTGCAATTCCGTCAAACAAAATGTCTTTTACTTCAAACTTCATCTCCACTCCAATCATTAATCCCTTGCCGCGTATCTCTCGAATTATTTTGTGTTTTTCTTTTAGTCTTTCAAGGCCTTCTCGGAATATTTTGCCCATCTTGGCTGCATTGTCAACCAATCCATCTTCTGTCAGGGCATCAATGGCGCCAATTCCTGCTGCACATGAAAGTGGGTTGCCTCCAAATGTGGATGACTGTTCGCCTTTTCCTATGCATGCCAAGATCTCAGGCTTGACAAGGGTTGCACCCATCGGTACACCGCCTGCAATTCCCTTTGCAAGACACATCATGTCAGGAACCGTATCCCAGTGCTGGCTTGCCCACATCTTGCCGGTCCTTCCAAGGCCAGCCTGAATCTCATCAAATACTAGTACTGCTCCGCTCTCATTGCAAATCTTTCTTACTTCTTGCAAAAATCCGTCTGGTGCTACATGTATTCCACTTTCTCCCTGTATTGGTTCAAGTATGACAAGTGCAGTGTCAGAAGTCACTGCTGATTTTAATGCCGCAATGTCTCCAAACGGCGTGAAAGACACATTGCTCAAAAGTGGCTCAAAGGCCTTGCGATATTTTGGATTAAACGTAACTGAAAGTGAGCCAAATGATTTTCCGTGGTAAGAGCCGTTCATTGCAACAAGTCCCTTTTTTCCAGTAAACTTGCGAGCAAACTTTATTGCAGCTTCGACTGCTTCAGTGCCGCTGTTGTTTAGGTATACTTGGCCAAGACCTGGCGGTGAAATCTTTATCAGTTTTTCAAGAAATTCTTCTCGAGTCTTGTTGTAAAGGGAGCTGTGTACTGTGATTATCTTGTCTAGCTGAGTCTTTATCGCTTTGACAACACGTGGATTGCAGTGGCCGACAAGTGCGACTCCATAGCCTCCCATGCAATCGATGTATTCTTTTCCGTTGGCATCCCAAACATGAGCCCCAAGTCCGCGCTCTATTGTTACAGGAAACCTTTGGTAGATGTTTCCCATAAATTGGTCTTCTGTCATTTTGATATCACCGTGCAGTTTTCGTTAGCTATTGCTCGTGATATTGGGTTTTCTCTCTGACCGCTTGCTACAAGTGCCTGCTTTACTCCCATCTCTATTGCTTCTGTTGCCGCAAGTATCTTCTTTTCCATTCCAAACCCTATCTTGGGAAGTATCGCCTTTGCCTCCTCTAGGGACAGCTTGGTTACTAGCTTGTCATCCATCAAGAGCCCATCGACATTAGTGAGAAACAGTATCTTGTCTGACTGCATCTTGCCTGCAACATAGGCGGCAGCCCTGTCGCCGTCAACGTTTAGAAAGTCAAACTCTTCGCTTGTGGCAATTGGAGATATGACCGGGACATATCCTTGGTCTAAAATAACCTTGATGAGACTGGTGTTGACATCGTGTATCTTTCCTGTATATCCTCCGTCGATTACCATTTTTCTTCCCTTTTCATTCATGACTATTAGCTTCTTTTTTCGTTCTGCCTGAATTATCTTGCCGTCTATGCCTGAAAGCCCGACTGCGTTGATGCCATTTTTTTGAAGCATTCCAACTATCATCTTGTTTATCTTGCCTGACATTACCATTGTAAAAATTTCTGCAGTTTCCTTGTCAGTGTATCTGCTCTTGATGCCACCAGGTGACACTATGAATTTTTGTTCTTTGCCTAACGCTTCTGAAATTTTTGTTACTTCTTTTCCGCCACCATGAACTAGAATTACTTTTTCTTTCTCTGATACTTTTTTCAAGTCTGATATAGTTGAAGGATGAAGGCCATCTACGACACTTCCTCCTATCTTGATTGTGATCATCTTTTCACACAGGAGTTAGTGGTGAATAGGCAAGGCCGTCCATTTCGTTGAATCCTGCCATCACGTTTAGATTTTGTATGGCAGAGCCTGCCGCACCTTTCATTAGATTATCTGATGCTGATAATACGACTAGCCTGTTATTGTCTTCGTCAATGTCAAATCCGACATCACAAAAGTTCGAACCTACTACGAACTTTGGATCTGGGAATTTGTAAAATCCTTTCTTGTCACGAATTAGTCTGATGAATTTTTCAGTTCCATATTGTTCACGATATAGCTTCCAGAGATCCATCTCTGTTACTTGCTGTGTGAGAAACGTGTGGTTTGTACACAAGATTCCCCTGACTATGTCTACTGCATGTGGACTCATTGAGACCTTGATCTTTTTTCCAGCTGCCTGGCTGAGCTCTTGCTCAATCTCTCCTGTGTGTCGGTGCTTTGCTGGCTTGTATGGCCTGATTACTCCTGACCTCATTGCATGGTGGGTTCCGGCCTCTGAGCCTGCACCTGCCCCAGAAGAGCCTATCTTGGAATCAACTATGATGTGTTCAGTATCAACTAGTCCTTTCTTTACAAGTGGATACAATGCAAGAATTGATGTAACTGCCATGCATCCAGGACATGAGACAAGCTGCGCTTTCTTTATCTCTTCTCTGTGAAGCTCTGGTACACCAAAGACTGATTTTGGAAGATAGTCTGGATGTGGATGTTTCCAGCCGTACCACTTGTCATAGTCTGGAGAATTGTGCAACCTATAGTCTGCACTCAAATCAATTACTTTCATTCCTCTGTCATAGAGTTCCTTTACTATTTCTACTGCAGTTCCATGTGGAACTGATGTAAACACTAGATCACACTTGTCTGACAGCTTGTCATAATTTAACTCTGAAAAAGTCAAGTCAGTGAATCCTTTCAAACTTGGTTGAATCCTGGAGATGTACTCTCCTACATACTGTCGAGAAGTAACTGCAGTGATCTCAACTTTTGGGTGACTGACAAGTAGCCTGAGAATCTCTCCTCCGACATAACCTGATGCACCTATTACCCCTACTCGCATAAGTGATCTCCTAGCATAACATAGTATAATTTAAACTCTAAAATTTCCAAGATCTTATTTTATCTGCGAGCTGAACTGACTGCAAACTCGATCATTTCTTTTGGAATGTTGCGTTTGGCAACCTTTGCAAGTCCTTTAAACTCTACAGTATTGTTGACTTCGTGAACCACAAATCCTCTTTTTTCATCTTCCATTACATCAATTCCCAAAATTCCGCCGCCAACAGCTTTTGATGCCTTGATGCAAATGTCTTCAAGCTCCTTTGTTATCTCGCAGGGAACTGGTTCTCCGCCAAGAGCAATGTTTGTCTTAAATCCGCCTGACGAGGTTCGATACATTGCCGCTATGACTTGGTCTCCGACTGCTATTGCACGTATGTCTCTTGGAGGACGCTTGATTGCCTCTTGCAAATAGTATATTCTGTCCAATGGCCCATCACTTAGTTCTCTTACCTCAATTATTGCATCTGCAACTTCTCTATCCTTTAGCAGTATTACGCCTCTTCCCCAGCTTCCTACAATTGGTTTTATGACAAGCGGATATCCTTGCTTTTCAAGTGTTTCAATTGCGGCCTCTGATGAGAATGAAAAGTGAGTCTTTGGAGTAGGAACATTGTGTTTTTTTAGCAACAGCGATGTCAGTAACTTGTTTCCGCAGTTTGTCGCAACCTGAAGGCTGTTAAATATTGGAACATCAAGAAACTCTAGGCAAGCTGTAAAGTGCAGGCCGCGAAAATAACTGACACATCTTTCTAGTACAACATCACCGAAATCAAAATCGCTTTTCTTACTTTCAGTATTGACATTAGTTATTTTGGCATCTATCATCTTCGTATCATGTCCAAGCTCGATTGCTTTTTCCTCGAGCATTTTTTCCTCTAGTCTTACTCTATCGAACAAGATACGGACTTTGGGCATTTACTCTCCCCAATCTTCGCCTACTTTTTCAGCATGCTTTAGCTCGCACACTGAACCGTTTTTGGAGGCAATCTCGAAATCTGCGCCGCAGTCTGGACAAGAAACTATCTCTCCTACACTTGCGTCGTCTGGAATTTTCAAATTTGCATCACATTCTGGACAATTCATTATTTACTTTTTCACCTCTTTTTTAGTAATTTATTAGCTTCTGTTGATTGCAGACCCCATAATTCTACAAACCCTTTTGCAAGAGTCTGGTCAAATGTGGAACCTGAACCATATGTTGCCAAATCATGACTGTATAAAGAATAATTCGATTTTCTTCCAACAACTCTTAGACTTCCTTTGAACATTTTCAGCTTTACAGTTCCGCTAACTCTCTTCTGGGACGCATTGATAAACATATCTAAATCAGTTTTCAGAGGATCTTGCCAGAGCCCGGAATATGCAAGCCATGCCCATTCAGAATCAACCATTGTTTTAAATTTCAATTCATGTTTTGTGAGAACCATTTTTTCTAGATCGGTGTGCGCTTCAATGAGACAGAGCGCGGCTGGAGTTTCGTATACCTCACGAGACTTTATTCCAACCACTCGGTCCTCTATGTGATCTACAATGCCAACTCCAGAGGCACCTGCCTTTTTGTTGATGTATTGTATCAGTTCAATTGGTTTTAGGCTCTTGCCGTCTACTGCAACTGGAATACCTTGTACGAACTTTATCTCTAGATACTGAGGCCTGTCAGGTAAATTCTTAGTTTTAACCCAGATGAACGCGTCATCTGGCGGCTCTGAATATGCATCTTCAAGCTCTCCGCCTTCGATTGCCCTTCCCCACAAGTTTTGGTCTATGCTAAACCTTTTTGCTGCAGTATCAATTGGTATTCCATGTTTTTTTGCAAACTTTAGCTCTACATCGCGAGTAAGATTTAGATCTCGTATGGGCGCAATGATTGGAAGGGCAGAGCCTGCTCGCATGGTGACATCAAATCGCACCTGATCATTTCCTTTTCCTGTGCATCCGTGAGCAAGCGAACTAGCGTTCTCCTTTTTGGCAATTTCTACAACTTTTTGTGCGATTAGTGGACGTGCAAGAGCTGTTGCAAGGCAATATTTTTTTTGATATAATGCATTTGCCTTGATTGACGGTAAGATAAAGTCAGATACAAACTCGCTTTTTGCATCAATATTGTAATGTTTAACAACTCCAAGTTTTTTTGCCTTGGCTGCAATTTTTTTTAAATCATCTCCCTGTCCGACATCAACTGTAATGGTAACAACATCCAAGTGTTGTTCTTGTAGATATTTTATGACAACCGAAGTATCTAATCCACCAGAGAAAGCTAAAACTGCTTTTTCTTTCATTGAGGTTTTCTGTGATCAAATTTTCGCATTTATCTTTTATGATCTGCAGCCTTGATCCATTTTTTGGTGTAAAAAATTACAAAATTATTTTCAAATCCATGAGATGGAGCAAATTAGTCCAAGCTAAAATTCGAACACTATTTAACCACAATATTATAACGCTGTTATATGAATTTGGTTCCCTTTACGGGCATGTATCAGAGTAATTCTTATCAAAAAGATTGGAGTGGAGTTGGTTTCAAATGACAAAACTTCAAGCAAAAAACATTGTAAAACACTTTGATCATAATGGAAATTCTGTTGTTGCTCTAGATGGTGTTAACCTGAACGTGGAAGAAGGCGATTTCATATGCATTGTGGGCCCTTCTGGATGTGGCAAATCCACATTTTTGAACATTGTAGCAGGTCTTGAGACTCCTGATTCTGGAGAGATATTGCTTAATGGAAAATCAATCTCTACGCCGGGGCCTGACAGGACAATGGTCTTTCAAGAAGGCGCACTCTTTCCATGGCTCAAAGTAATTGATAACGTAGAGTTTGGACTGAAGATGGCGGGAATTCCAAAAGACGAGCGGAGACAGATCTCACAAAGATATCTTGACATGATGCAACTAACCAAGTTTGCTGATTCGTATACATACCAACTATCAACTGGAATGAAACAAAGAGTAGCAATTGCAAGAGCGCTTGCAATGGATCCTGAAATTTTGTTGATGGATGAGCCTTTTGCGGCTCTTGATTCTCAGACAAGGGATCTGTTGCTAGTTGAACTTCAACTCATCTGGGAGAGGACAAAAAAGACGATTATCTTTGTCACACATAACATTTTGGAGTCTGTTATCTTGGGAAACCGTGTAGTAGTTTTCAAGAACAGACCTTCTAAAATAAAAAAAGAGATTGCCATAGACTATAGAAGACCCAGATTAATGGAGGATGAGAATCTGCAAAAATATTATCATCAGATAGTGGAAGAGCTCAAAAACGAAGTGATTGCGCAAATAAAAGATGAGAACCAATGAGTGAAAAAATAACTTCTGAGAAAAAATCTCAAAATCTTCATGACATTGCGAATGCGGCGTTATTCTTGGCAGTCTTTGTTGGTATTTGGCAAATAGTATTCATGCTTGGAATATGGCCCACAATATCTATGCCGTCTCCTGCAATGGTTGCCAGTTCGTTTGCCAAAATCATATCGAATCTTTCCCTCCCTGAAGGAATAGTAGTAACGCTTGGAAGGCTGGTGGCAGCCTTTGCGGTATCAATAGCTCTTGGCACGTTGATAGGACTTGCAATGATTAGATTCAAGGGATTTGGCAAGACACTCAACTCATTCTCTGCAGGGCTTTTATCATTTCCAAGCATAGCATGGGTGCCATTTTCTATCCTTCTGATAGGCTTCAACGATTTTGGAATAATGTTTGTAGTAATAATGAGCTCAATCTTTTCTGTAATGATATCTACGTACAGCAGCATAAGAAACATACCGCCAATCTATATGGATGCTGCAAAGAACATGGGTGCAAAAGGATTTGCCTTGTTTAGATATGTAACATTGCCTGCTGCAACTCCATCGCTGATAATCGGATTAAGACAGGCGTGGTCATTTGCATGGCATGCGGTAATAGGGGCTGAGATACTAATGTCGGTTGTAGGTCTTGGACACATACTCTCTGTTGGAAGGGATTTTCTTGACATGGGAGAAGTAATTGCCAGTATGATAACGATATTTGCAATAGGCTTAGTTGTCGATAGATTCTTGCTCTATAAACTAGATGACAGAATACGAAGAAAATGGGGACTTGAACGTCATCACTGATTTGGAGTTGTTTGCCTGATGAATCCTATGACAAAGATTGGCATTGCGGTTGCTATAATCGCAGCAGTAATTACAGCTAGTTTCATTGCAACACCTCAGACCAACCATGTTGCAACTAATTCCTCATCTGATGTCCTAAGGATTGGATATTTTCCAAACATCAGTCATGCGCAGGCTGTAATCGGTCTTGGAACTGGAGACTATCAAAAGGAACTCGCTGGAGTAAAGGTGGAGACACAGGTTTTCAATGCGGGACCATCTGCAATAGAAGCACTCTTTGCAAACAGGATTGATGTTGCATACGTCGGATCAAATCCTGCCATAAATGGATATATCAAGTCTGACAGTCAGGGCCTTCGTGTTATTGCAGGCGCTGCAAGTGGTGGAGCCGTATTCGTAGTAAGAAATGATTCTGGCATAAACTCTGCTGCCGATCTTGCAGGAAAAAAATTTGCGTCACCTCAAGCTGGCAATACGCAAGATGTTGCGTTAAGATCATTTTTGAACAAAAATGGATATAAGATTTCAGATAGCGGAGGAAATGTCCAAGTCATAAACGCGGCAAACACTGACATATTTACAATGATGTTAAAAAAAGACATTGATGGAGCATGGGTGCCAGAGCCATGGGGAACCAAACTAGAAAAAGAGGCCGACGGAAAGATTTTGGTTGATGAGAGAGATCTGTGGACAGGAGGAAAATTCACAACCGCACTTATTGTTGTAAGGACTGACTATTTGCAAAACCATCCTGATACAATAAAGCGATTACTTGAAGCGCATGTAAATGAGACGTTGTGGATTAACAATAACAAAGACAAAGCAATCGCCATATTCAATGAACAGATGGGAACCCTTACTGGAAAGACACTTCCTGAGAATGAATTGACCGAGGCCTTTTCAAGGATGGATGTAACGTATGATCCAATACAAAGTTCCCTTTTAAAGTCTGCAGATGCTGCATATGAATTGGGATTTTTAGGCAATACAAAACCAGACCTTGGAAGAATATTTGATCTGAGTATACTAAACCAAGTGCTTGAAGAAAAGAACTTGCCAACAATATCGCAAATCAGTGTACCTTAAGGATAGTATTTTAGAAATTTGTTTTTTATATTTTGTTTAGCACTTGTAGTGCTCCATTGAAATCATTTGGAGAGCTCAAAAGAACGCTGCCTGCAATTTTGTGAACCTCTTTTACAAACCCTACCATATCTTTGCTATATCCTGACCAGTCAAGACCTAGCATCTTTGCAGATTTTTGATTAAGATCTGATGCCAACAACACACACGGTATTATGGTAAATCCTTGGGGTTTGAGCTTGTCTACAATTCTTGTTACCTGGTCAATCGAACTTATGACCTGAGTAACAAAGCCTTTTGGTTGAGCCTCTACTTTTTTGTGAATTTTTTCAAAGTTTGGGTTGTTTGAAATTGAAAGATACAGGTCTAT
>JAGWGB010000023.1 GCA_028867595.1 Nitrososphaerota archaeon
GGACGAGACCGGACAGATCAAGCTAACCTTATGGGATGCACAGATCAAGATGGTAAAACCGGGCTCAAAGATTAAAATCGAGAACGGCTACATCAGCACGTTTCGAGGCGAAAATTCTCTCAACGTAGGCAAGTACGGCAAGCTCGAAGTACTTCAATTCTAGATATACCTAGACTGATTCCTGCTTTTTCTCCAGTCCATTACGCAAAGTACTACTCCAACAATTATTGCAATTATTCCAAAAATTACCATAAATCCAGCTGCAGCAAGAGGTACAATGTTTTGGTTAAAGGGAGAGTTGGGATCAGTCAATGCCTTTGATTTTGCAGGATCCTCTGTAAACATCATCTCCGCAGTTATTGATGATTTTCCTGTATTTACCACATCAAAACTGTAAGTGTCCACCTTTGGTATCGTAAATGATTTTATGAATATAGGATCAGATTCCACGTAAGAGCCAAACTTGTCGCCAAGCATGTTGGTTACATTTACTGAGACCTGGTCTTCTGGTGTGTAATCTGTAATGTACAGACCCCACATCAACGGAACCTGTGATGATGATGTCGTGTGCGAAAAAGTGTATGTCGTGCCAGGGTTTATGTTCTCTTTTTCTGATTTTTCATCAAACATGCTTTCAGGTGACGGGAAAAACCCATTTCCCCCAAGGTTAGAGCCTGCCCTTTCCATTATGGAATAGGACACCAAAAAAGCAATAGCTAGCAGTGCTGCACCTGCTACGGCAACAATGGGTCCGCGCTTTTTCATCTTAGCTAATGTACCCCAACTTTTTGTCAGGTTGTGTCATTGGCAGTGATTCGGCAGAGTGTCGTGCACCCATCTGTTCCTCAATTGTCTTGACAAGCTGTTCCGTGTCTTTTGCTTTTTTTGCTATTCCAGAGAGGTCAAATTTGAGATCAAGCATCTTGGATAATGTCTCAAGTATGGATTTTGAAGCCTTGGCGTCCACTACATATCCTGATGTCTCGCCAAGCAGACAAATTCCTGTAATGTTTTTTCTTTTTCCAACTCCAATTATCAGCCCATTCATTCCAGTAATGCTTCCGCTGTTCATTGGAAGAATGTCATGCTTTGGAAATTCTTTTACAATCTCAGCCGAGGTGCTTGTTCCATAGACTTTTTGTGTCTTTGTAAATGTCCCCGTGATGTATGCGGCAAGCGTATAGATTGTTTTTACTCCAAGCTTTTCACAGATTCTTGTTATCTCGTCTGCCATCTCATACTCGCTTTCTGGACTGACAGGCTGTGCATCCCCGCTTAGAAGAACAAGGTCGCATGGCTTGCTCTTGCAATAGTATAACGTGTTTTTCATAAGGTCTGCAGTGCCATCAGACTGGATCAACACCTGAGGAGGAAATGATGGCGAGAAAATATTTGCAAACGGGACTCCCTTTAGCTCTTCGATCATGTGGTCGACTGCAAGTTTGCCGACGTATCCACTCCCCGGAAGACCGCAGACTAGCTGCGGATTCTTGAGTTTTGGCATCTCAGTTATTTCTACAATTACTCGATTAGAAAGTGACAATGCTTACAGAAAAATAGTTTTCAAATATTAATGAAGCGTATAACTTCTACCTTCGTCTTGATCTTCGGCTTTTTGCAGATTTCCTTGTAGTTTTTCTCCTTGCCTTTCTAGCTGCCCTTCTTGCCTTTGGCCTTTTGGCTGCAGTTCTTCTTTTTGCCTTTTTCATTTTTCTTGTTTTCTTCCTTGACCTACCTTTCCTTGCGGCCTTTCTTGTCCTGGTCTTTGCCTTTTTTGCAGCCTTTCTTTTGGCCGCTTTTCTTCTAGCTGCTTTTTTTGCTGCGGCCTTTCTCATGGCTGCCCTTCTTTTTGCAAGTGCCTCTGCCAACTTTTTCTCCATGCTTTGCAATGCCTTCATAGCTGTGGCCTCTCTTTTAATAAGAGATTCCACACGCGGCCTTAGCATCGATACTGCCTTTTCACTTGATTTTAGCTGCTCGACAAGTCCCGGCTTGGCATGAGTCTGTTTTTTTAATTGAGAGTCTAGTCTAGATTTTTCTTTTTCAAGGTCGCTAATCTGTTTTTCAAGCCTTCCCTCTGCTGCCTCACGTTCTTTCATCTCGGCATGTAATTCAGTTATTTTTTCATTAACAAATCGTAACCTTTCCTGTGCAGACGCCTTTTCTTCTGGTGCGCCATAATCAATCTGCTGCTTTATGCTGTCTTGCGTGTCCTGTTCACGTCTTAGTCTTTCTTCTGCTGCAATCTTTAGTCTAGCAATGCTTTCCCTTTGAGCACGATATTGGTTTAGCATCTGTGCCACATGGGAGGCCTGCCTTGACAGAGACTCTTTTTTTCTTTCAATAGATGCAAGTCCTGATGACGATCTCCTTTTGAGCGATAGCGTTGCCTTGAGATTGTCTTGGCTCTTTCTTCGCAATTTAGCAACCTCGGCCTTTTTTGCTCTATACGATTTAGTGAGTGACTCCAGAGATGCCATGCGATAACTGGCCTTCATAATCGATTAAGTATTTGTTATGATCAGGATTTGACATAAGAGTTAATATTTTTAACATATTTTTGCAATTTTTTCTTAAATTTTTCAGATCTAAATCACACATAACAACTAGATTTTATTTGGCATCGATAAGAAAGATGTATGGATTTTCATCCGTCGCAGATACCCATTACAAAAACATTTGAGATAGACGACGAACGCAAAGCTGCAGACATTGCATCTGAAATGGTAAAGATGGGATTTTCTTCGCAAAAGGGAGGCTTTAGGGTTATCATGACCAAGGAAAAAAATACTGCAAAAAAAATTGGGTTTACACTTATGAATGAGCTTAACTTTGGACTACGAAAAGCAAAACAGGAAAGAGATGTAAGATATTGGATATACAGCTACGATCAAGATCATTTTGCAATGGTTCTGATAAGCTCAAAGGCATTAAATGACTTGAACCTAGGTATTTGACTTGTCAAAGATTAGTTCAAGCTTGAGTTTTTTTGCCATTATATCTGCAAGCAGTATTCCAAGTATTGCGCCCCCGATTACTGTTGTTGGATATTCTTGTAATAGATAGAGCCTGCTGATTGATACAAGAATTGGGTAGAGCCATACAAGGTAGCATCCTCGCGGAAACCTCCTTGATAGCGCATATCCTGCAATGAATGCAAGAAGGGTTGTTCGCACGGTATGCCCTGCAGGAAACGTGCCGTCAATATCACATGGAACTCCGACATCTGCGCCAGAGGTCATTGAGAGATGGGCCCCCAGGTACTGCAGGTCTGGCTTTTCATATCCCGTATAGCACCTCATGTAGGCAGCAGATATAGTACCAATCAATAGCGAGAGCAGTAGTATAAGCCCCAGGCGTCTTGTGCTTTTTCGTATAAAGAGCACTATTGCGACAAATATTGGATAAATAACCCAGCCGATCTCTGAGAACACTTGCATGGCAAGGTCAACTGACGTATTTCCTGCCAGTTTTTGCATCGCGTTCTCAAAGTTAGTGTCAGGATATACTGGGATTTTTGCACTTGCCAGATATACCATTACAAAAAATGCTATCGCAAGGAGGAAAAACGTTCTACTTCTTACATCAAAGATCCATTTTTGCACGGAAAGTTCCTCCTTGTGTTGGCATGTATACATTAATCGAAAACCGGTTCCATATTAAAGTGAGATCGATTCTTCTAAAAAATTCCACCATAAGATATTGCATATTACTAAAGGATTTTAACCACCGCCAAGAAAGGATCGCCGTGAGAATTCTAACTCTTGATGATTTTGAAACCAAAGGCAAGACTGTATTTTTGCGTGTAGACATGAACTGCCCCATAGACCCTGTAACCATGAAGATAATTGAGACTAGCAGAATAAAGGAATCCACCGAATCCCTCAAGGACCTAGAGGGGGCAAAGGTTGTAATCACTTCGCACCAAGGAAGAGTCGGCAACAAAGATTACACCGGAATGGAAAACCATGCCAAAGTTCTTGAAGAAATTCTTGGGCGCAAGATAAAGTATGTCGAAGATGTAATAGGCTCTGAAGCTCAGAACACAATTAAAAATATGAAAGATGGCGATGTTGTACTACTTGACAACCTTCGACTATGTGCCGAAGAAAATTACGAATTTTCAGCTTCAGCCGCTGCAGAGACAATCATGGTTAAGCGGCTCTCCAAGCTGTTTGACCTGTGTGTTTTAGATTCTTTTCCAAGCTCACACCGTGCACATCCATCAATCATCGGATTTGCACATGTGCTTCCAGCATGTGCCGGAAGATTGGTGGAGCGCGAGGTAAGAAAGCTTGATGAAATAATGACAGTTGCCAAGGGACCGCATGTTGTAGTTCTTGGAGGCTCCAAAGTAATAGACAGGTTGGAGGCCATAAAGGAGTTGATTCAAAATGGCAGGGCTGACCAAGTGCTGCTCACAGGAGTTTTAGCAAATGTGTTTTTGAGGGCACAGGGAAGAATCAAGTTTCCCCTTGGAATCAAGCGAGAAGAAGAGGTGGTGCAAAAGGCACACTCTCTCATAGGAGAATATCCAGACGTCTTTTCTATGCCTGTGGATATTGCAGTTGAGAGAAACGGAAAAAGAGTCGAGGTAGATGTGCGTGAGCTTGTCAAGGGCGATAGCGTGCTTGACTTGGGCCCAAAGACAGTAGAGTACTACCTAAAATCAATACAGAGCGCAGGCACCGTTTTCATGAGTGGGCCTGCTGGATTTTTTGAGAACGAGAATTTCAAGTTTGGAACGGAAGAGTTGCTCAAGGGCGTTGCAAACTCTTTTGCCACAACCATAGTGAGCGGAGGACATCTTACTGCCGCACTCAAAAGATACGGCCTTGCTGAAAAGATAAACCACATAAGCACTGCAGGCGGTGCCCTAGTTTTGTATCTGACTGGCGTAAAGCTTCCAATGATCCAGGCATTAGAAGAAGCCGCTGCAAGATACAGAGCTAAATAGGCGCCTTGCACTGCGGGCAGACGTGCGGCTCTAGTTTACCAAGACAGATTTCTTGGTTGCAAGATTTGCAGTTGAGTTTTTCTAGGACATCGAACAGCTTGAACCATTGGGTGGTAAAGTTCTGTGCAATAGGCCTTATCAGTCCCTCGTCGTGTAGTTGCTTAAAGTATGGTTCCATGTCGTCAATTGTAACTGAGCTGCCAAGCCCCCTTTCCTTTAGGATCTCGTAAATTTCGTCATTTGTGAATCTCAGGTTGGTGTCATTGAACTTTTCAAAAATTATCTTCCTTATCTGAAGAGGAATTGTCTCAGTAGAGGTCAAGCTAGTAGAGACCTGATGCTTCTTCTTTTATCTTGTCTGCAGATGCTGTATCCTTTAGTTTTTCAGAGAGATATGAATACAGGCCAGATTTTAGAACTTTGAGTGATAGTAACGCGCATTTTATTCTGGCAGGGCCCAAGTCATGCAAGCCAAGGTTGTCAAGTATGTCTTCTTTTGAGAGCTTTTTTACGGCCTCAAAGTCTTTTCCCATAATAAGTTCAGTTAGCATTGAGGCGCTTGCCTGGCTTATTGCGCATCCTTTACCAGTAAACTTGACATCAACTACCTTGTTCTCCTTTATGTTTAGGTGCATCTCAAGCTCGTCACCGCAGAGTGGGTTGCTGTCCCTTTGTGCAACATCAGGGTTTGGAAGCTTGCCATAGTTTCTTGGATTTCTGTAATAATCAAGTATTATCTCTCGGTAAATGTCTGCACTACTCAAATTCTAAACAACTCCTTTGCCCTGTAAAGTGACTTGATAAAAACATCCACTTCATCTTTTGTGTTATAGATATAAAAGCTTGCGCGAGATGTTGCAGATACATCAAGTCTTTCCATGAGAACCTGCGCGCAGTGATGACCAGAACGTATTGCAACTCCGTCTTCATCAATTATTGTTGCAAGGTCGTGTGGGTGAATGTCTCCAAGATTAAATGATATTACACCGCCGCGCTTTGCAACATCCATCGGACCGTAAATCTTTATTCCTTTTATCTGAGACATTTTGTCAAGCGCGTATTTTGTTATCTCCATCTCGTGTTCCCTTACCTTGTCCATACCTATCTTGTCAAGATAGTCAAGTGCTGCGCCAAACCCAATTACGTCTGCAATGTTTGGAGTTCCAGCTTCAAACTTGTATGGCAAGTCGTTCCACGAAGTCTCGTACTTGTGCACTTCACGTATCATGTCTCCTCCGCCGTTGAAAGGTGCCATGCTTTCAAGCAGTTCTTTTCTTGCCCACAGAACACCAACACCTGTTGGACCAAGCATCTTGTGAGCCGAGAACGCAAAAAAGTCACAATCTAGTTTCTGCACGTCAACCTTTAGGTGTGGAACAGACTGTGCGCCGTCAACAAGAACTCGTACGCCCTTTTTCTTGCAACGTCTGATAATCTCTTCCGAGTTTGTTATGGTTCCAAGTACATTTGACATCTGGCTAAATGTAACAAGCTTTACTTTTCCAGTCTCAAGGTATTTGTCCAGATGATCAAGAATTAGCTCGCCGTTGTCGTCAACGCCAATATATTCAAGTTTTGCACCTTTTTCTTTTACAAGCAACTGCCACGGAACAATGTTGCTGTGGTGTTCGTACTCTGTTGTAACTATGATATCGTCTTTGTTTACGTTCTGTCTGCCCCATGCATATGCCACCAAGTTGATGGCTTCTGTCGTACCTCTTACAAAGACAATCTCCTCGCGGTTTTTTACATTGATGAATTTTGCAATCTTGTCTCGAGTAGTCTCGTATGCAAGTGTTGCCTCTTCTGCAAGCTCATGTACCGCCCTGTGGATGTTAGAGTTGTAGTTTAGATAGTAGTGGCTTATTGAATCGATTACCTGAATTGGTTTTTGGGTAGTTGCTGCGTTATCAAAGTATACAAGTGCCTTGTCTTTGTGCACCTTTCGCTTTAGAATAGGAAAATCATTTCTAATATTTTCAATATTTATTACACTTGTTTGCAAATTATTCTACCTCAACATAGATTTCATTTTGTTCTATTTTAACATTGTAGGTTTTCAATGGTATCTCAGCTGGAAGATTTTGAGGGATTCCAGTTGCAAGATTAAATGTAGAAAGGTGCAAAGGGCATGTAACCCCTTCCTCACTTAGAATTCCGGTTGCAAGATCTGCATCAGCGTGGGTGCATATTCTATCGGTTGCGTAAACTTTACCGTTTATGTTTGCCAAGAGAATTTTTTTTTCATTGTAATCAAAGTCTATCATATCTCCTTTTTTCAACTCACTTGTGCCACATACCTTTACCCATTTTGACAATAGCATCACCTGTACTTGTAGTGGCTTCCAAAGATGTCAGTCTCTTTGTATCTTGTTTCTTCCACCTCAAGTATTGCCTTGAGTTGCTCATCGGTTTTTATCTTAAGGTCTCTGCCAAGCCACTTTGATTCAATTAGATAACTAATCCAGGCTCTAATCTGGTATGACATTTTTCTTGATAGTGGTTCAAGAAAGCCTTCTACTATGATCTTTTGCGCTTCAGACTTGCTCAGGCATCTGGTTGCAAGATAAAACAACTGCTCCTCATCCATCTGTGCAACAGATGCAGAGTGAGTTGCCTTGACGTCATTAGTTAAAATTTCAAGTCCTGGAATGGAATCAGATTTTGCACCCTTGTCAAGCAGTATAGAATGTCCTGCAAGATAAGATTCTGAATGGACTGCGCCCTTTTCAATTCGAATCATTCCCTTAAAGAGAGATTTTGATGTATCCTTGAGAACTGATTTTTCAAGCACTCTACCAATTGTAGAGGGCGCGTTGTGTATTAGATTTGAGGCCAAGTCAAATGATTGGTTCTTGTTTCCAAACACTACTTCGGTGTCATGTGCTGTCGCACCTGTCCCGTTGAGATAATTGTCAACTTTGTATCGGGATAGATGCGAGCCAAAGAGTCCTAGATACCAGTGCATCCTTGCATCTTGTGATATGTTTGCAGAGCGGGACGAAAAGTTTACTGCATTCTCATCCATTGCCTGTAAAGTGACAAGCTCAAGTGTGCTGTTTGGTTTTACTGTTGTATCTAGCACCTCAAAGTAGGCCTGCTGCTTTGCAGATCTTGGCGCATAGATCTCTTGTACAATTGACGCGCTGCTATTTTCCTCGCAGATTACAATGTTTCTTGATATTGTAGAGGTCTGGTCAAGTGCAAGCGAAGTTACTACATGTACTGGTTTTTCAAGTGTGACGTTTTTTGGGATGTAGATTACAATTCCAGAGTTGAAAAACGCATTGTTTAGTGCGACATACTTGTCTTTGTTTGCATCAATCTTTTCAAAAACTTGCTTTATCTTTTCTCCATGTTCTTTTATTGCATCATAAATGGAATAGATTGCGACTCCCTTAGACTTGAGTTCACTTGGCAAGTTTATCTTTGATATGTTTGTTCCAATCTGAACTATGCTTGGGTTGTCAGATATCTCAGAGAGCCTGTCTTTTACAAAATCAGGCAGTGTGGTATCAGAACTTAGGGAAAATGTTACCTGTGATGAATCCATCTTGTTGGCATCAGAGTACTTGTTGTAAAGTGGAGAGACTTCGGCTGGAAGTTTTTCGTAAATTGAAAAAGAATTTTTCCTATACTCTTTTAGCCATGCTGGGTCGTTGTTGGCCTCTGAGATCTCGTCTAAATGGTTTACACCAAGCTTTGACAAGATAAAAGAAGACATGTCTATCTAGTGTGTTGCTAGTCGGCTAGCCGACTGAGCCGTCCATTTCAAGCTTGATTAGCCTGTTGAGCTCTACTGCATATTCCATTGGGAGCTCCTTGGTAAATGGCTCAATGAATCCGTTTACAATTAGTGTTAGTGCCTCTTCTTCGGTAAATCCCCTTGTCATGAGATAAAATATCTGCTCATCACCTATTTTTCCTACTGTTGCCTCGTGGGTGATTGTTGCGTCTTCTTGGTTAATCTCCATGTATGGATATGTATCGGTCTTTGATGTGTCGTCAAGCAATAGTGCATCACATCTTACTGATGCTTTGACATTTGTTGCGCCTTTTGCAACATGAAGTAATCCTCGATATGTTGTTCTGCCGTTGCTCTTGCTTACTGATTTTGAGGTAATTCTAGATGTTGTATCTGATGCAAGATGAACCATCTTTGCGCCAGTATCTTGGTGTTGGTTCTTTCCTGCAAATGCAATTGACAGTGTCTCGCCGTGTGCTCTTGGCCCCATGAGGTAGATTCCTGGATATTTCATGGTGACTCGGCTTCCGATGTTTCCGTCAATCCATTCAACTCTTGCACCTTCGTATGCATATGCTCTCTTTGTTACCAGGTTGTAAACGTCATTGCTCCAGTTTTGGATTGTGGTGTATCTTAGTTTGGCACCTTTCATTGCAACCAACTCTACTACTGCAGAGTGTAATGATTCTGAAGAGTATACAGGAGCAGTGCATCCCTCGATATAGTGAACCTCGGCTCCCTCGTCTGCAATTATCAATGTTCTTTCAAACTGACCGATGTTCTCCTTGTTAATTCTAAAGTATGCTTGCAGTGGAAGGTCTACCTTTACTCCTTTTGGTACGTAGATAAATGATCCACCACTCCAGACAGCGCTGTTTAGTGCTGCAAACTTGTTGTCCTCTGGAGGAATTATTTTACCAAAATATTTTTTGAAAATTTCAGGGTGCTCTTTTAGAGCAGAGTCAGTATCAAGGAATAGTACTCCTTGTTTTGCAAGATCTTCTCTTAGGTTGTGGTATACAACCTCAGACTCGTACTGGGCACCAACTCCTGCCAAGAATTTCTTTTCAGCTTCTGGAATTCCGAGCTTGTCAAATGTTGCCTTGACTTCGGCTGGAACGCTGTCCCAGTCTTTTTCTGTCTTTTCAGAAGCCTTTGCATAATAGTAGATATTGTTAAAGTCAATTATTTTCAGGTCTGCTCCCCAGTTTGGCATGGGTTTTTTCATAAAGATGTCATATGAACGAAGTCTAAAGTCAAGCATCCATTGCGGCTCGTTCTTTAGTCTGCTGATTTCTTCAACTACTTCCTTTGAGAGACCTTTCTTGCTTGTGAAAACATACATCTCGGTCGAGTCTTTGAAATCATATTTAGTATAATCCATATTGAGGTTCTCAGTTGTCATGCTTTGCATAACTCCGTTATGTTATAAAAAAGTTACACACTGGTTCATACTCGTACAGCGGAGTAGGCCAAGCTAAATTACAGAAAAAGACAGATCATTTGCTGCAACAAAACAAATTCTCTTAGGTCAAGCTAAGATATCATTCCAAAGTTATGGAACAAGATTTAGAAAATGTAAAAAATCCAGAAGATCAACAGAGACAGTTCTTGATTGTCTCCACTGCACCTGGAACAGTATGTACATTTGCGGTTATGGAGTTTATTTCAAATTTTTTCAGCTCATCTGCAGTAAATGGTCCTATTGATACAACCGTGGTTTTTTCTAAATTATTTTTCAATGTTTGTTTGTCCATGTCACCTAACATTATATCAAAAAATGCCCTGACAGAAGATGCACTTGTAAACACTACACCGTCAATCTTGTTTGCCAAAAACAGTTGCTTGAATTCTGTCCACTTGGCAAGATCGCTGTGTGACTTGACATCATACAGATAGACTTCTTTTACCTTGAGTCCTATCTTTTCAAGGAGCTTGGCTAGAAATGGAGTAGATGCACCACTTCTTGGCACAATTACTTTTTTGTCTTCGGCGTTTAGGCGCGTAAAGACCTCACCCACACCTACAGACGAGAACCTTTCTGGGACATGTGCTACTCGAATTCCTTCTGCTTCAAGCGCTGCCTTTGTTTTAGGTCCGACTGCAATTACAGTTGTATTTGCAACGGCTAGTTGTAGTTTTTCATATTTTGAGATCTTTTTTGCAGTGTCAAACAATAATTTTACTGCTTTTGAGCTCATAAACACAGAAAAGTCGGGGTCATCTTTTTTTATCGCATCTAAAAACTCATCTACCATCCCATCCCCCTTGCTGACAAGTTCTATTGTTGGAAGCGATATGGCCTGTGCCTTTTCTCTTGTAATTAGATTAACAAACTCTTCAGAATCTTCCTTTGATCTTGTGATTGCTATAATTTTGCCCTGTATCACTTTCTCCACCCTATCTTATCTGAGAGAGAGACCACTTTGCCTATTATAATTATAGACGGAGGTCTGACCTTTGCGTCTTTTACCTTTTTTGCAATGTTTGCCAGAGTCCCCTTTAGCATCTTATGATCTTCAGTAGTACCATTCTGAATTACTGCAACAGGAGTGGTTTTGGCAAGCCCTCCACTGATTAGGTTTTTTGAAATTACCTCAAGCCTTGACAGTCCCATCATGATTACAATAGTATCTACAGATTTTGCAAGTTTTTTCCAGTTTACTGTTCCCTGAGTCTTTTTTGCATCTTCATGTCCTGTCACAAAAACAACAGAAGAAGCATAGTCCCTGTGTGTCAGAGGTATTCCAGAATATTCAGCAGAGCCAATCCCAGATGTTATTCCAGGGATTATCTCATACTTGACACCGCGTTCTCTTAGAAATTCTGCTTCCTCGCCTCCCCGTCCAAACATGAACGGGTCTCCACCCTTTAGCCTGACAACATTTCTTTTTGTCTTGGCATACTTTACCATCAACTCGTTTGTCGTGTCTTGATGCTTGTAGTCGTCTCCCACGTCTCTTCCGACATAAACACTTGAAGCTCTTTTTGGAATCATGGCAATTATTTTCTTGCTTACCAGTCTATCGTATAATACTACATCTGCAGATTTTATGGCCTCAACTGCCTTGAGGGTGATAAGTTTTGGATCACCAGGACCTGCACCAACAATTAACACTTTGCCTTTCATTTTTTATTCCATTCCTCTACCTTTTCTCTCCAGTTCTTTGCCAGCTCTTCTATTCCTTTTGCTACAAGTTCAGATGCAACCTCCTTTCCGAGTTCTTTTGCGTGATTTGATTGAGAATCACGCGTAACTGCTATGAACTTGCTGCCGTCTACTGAATAAACGGCAACATCAAGTGTTAACTTGTCTCCTTCTTGGCTGGCAAGTGCACCCACTGGAAACCTGCATCCCGAATCTACAAACATGGATAACGACCTCTCTGCCTCTATTGCATTTCTAGATATCGGGTCTTCAATTTTTTTCAACAGTTCCAGTACCGGTGCATTGTCTTTTCTTGCCACTATTGCCAACGCTCCCTGTCCTGGAGAAGGCGTAAATGCCTTTACAGAGAGTTTTTCAAATTTTATGTCAAGACCAAGCCTTTGAATCCCTGCCTGTGCCAATACAATGCCATCGAATTTTCCTTCGCTGATTTTTTTGATTCTTGTTTCAATGTTTCCGCGAATTGGTTTTACTGTCAAGTCAGGTCTCTGTCTTGATATTTGAACTGCCCTTCTCAGGCTGCTTGTTCCAATAACTGCACCTTTTTTTATTGCGTCAAGTGTGGCTCCGTCTCTTGAAATAAAGATATCATTTGCTGGCTCTCTTTTTGGTATGCATGCAAGAACAAGATCATCTGGAAGCTCTGCTGGAACATCCTTTAGGCTGTGTACAGCAAAATCTATTTTTTTTTCTGCTACGGCCTTGTCTATTTCTTTTTCAAAAATTCCTTTTTGATTTATAGTAAAAAGCGGCCTTGCGTCAGTATCTCCCTTTGTTGTTATTGGAATTATTTCAAATTCTGCCTGAGTTTTCTTTTTAAGTTCTGATATTACCCAGTTAGTTTGAGCAAGCGATAGCTGGCTGCCTCTGGCACCTATAAGATATTTCATCTTTTAATCATCTTCAGTGCTTTTTCATATGCGGTGACTGTCTTTTTGAGATCTTCATTTGTATGCGCGGCCGAGAGAAATACAGTCTCAAATTGCGACGGCGCAACAAAGACATTATTTTTTAGCAAGCCTTGAAATAGTTTTTTGAACTTGACAGCATCAGCCGCCTTGGCAGTATCATAATTAGTCACTGCCCTGTTTGTGAAAAACATTTGAAACATGGAGCTAACAGAATTGATTTGGTGCGGTATTCCCAGGTCAGATGCAACATCCCCTAAAGCTGACACCAATGCTTTGCATGCTTTCTCAAGTCTTGGGTAGAGCACATTCTTGCTTTTGTTCATTGTTTTCACTGAGGCAATTGCGGCAGACACAGAGACGGGATTTCCGGCATATGTGCTTGCCTGATAGACTTTGCCCTCAGGCGACAGCATATCCATTACGTCACGCTTTCCGCCAACCGCTGCAATTACAAATCCGTTTCCAAGTGCTTTGCCAAGCGTTGTGATATCAGGCTTTATTGAATAATATTGCTGGGCTCCACCTGGAGACATTCTAAATCCTGTTACCACTTCGTCAAATATCAAAAGGCTATCGTGTTCTGATGTAATTTTTCTTGTGTTATGCAGGAAATTTTTCTCTGGCAATACCAGCCCCATGTTTGCAAGAACTGGCTCTATTATTACAGCGGCAACATCTTTTTCTTTTTCCATCACAGAAGCAAGTTCTTCAGAGTTATTATACTGGACAACCAATGTGTTTCTTGAGACCTCGTCTAGTCCACCATCGGATACCGATATTCCATTATGAGCAGCGCCAGAGCCTGCCTTTACCAAAACATAGTCGTGTGCACCGTGATAGCATCCTTCAAACTTGATTATCTTTTTCTTTTTTGTAAATCCTCTTGCCAATCGTATGGCAGTCATGGTTGCCTCACTTCCAGTGTTTACCAGCCTCACTTTATTCATTGAGTGAAAATTACGAGATATCAATTCGGATAATTCCACTTCAAGTTCAGTTGGAGCGCAGTACAGAGTTCCTTTTTTTAGCTGCGACAAGACACTAGAGATGATTTCTTTTCTTCTGTGACCCAGCAACAATGCTCCATATCCATTGCAAAAATCAAGATAACGTTTACCATCAGCATCCCAGAGCAAACTTCCCTGAGCTTTTGTTACAAAGAATGGATAAGGAGCATAATATCTGACAGGACTATTGATGCCAGAAGGAATTACCTTTTTTGACCTAGAAAACAATTTCTTAGAGTTTGACATTCACCTTCAAAAAAACAGATTGTCATTATAATCTATATGAAAATTATCGAGTAAAAACTAGTGAAAAAATTATTGTTTTTGGGCTTGGCAGTTGACTACGGTATCTGCACTGGGGTTGCCCAAGTAGCATGTGTTGTGGCCAGTTCCGCCCTGAATTATGTTGCTTCCAGTACCCACGTAAATCAACTCGTTGCCTGTGCTTCCTCTGATGATGTTGTCTCCATTTCCTGCAATTATCATATCATTTCCACTACCGCCAAAGATTACATTGTTACCGTTACCTGCGATTATACAATCTCCTGCAGGACCTGCGTGAATGATATCATCACCACCAAGTCCAAGTATCAGGTTTGAGACTGGTGAGCCTGTCAATGTATCATTATTGTTAGTTCCTGTGATTACATTATAGAGAGATTCTGGCTTGCCACATGCTAGGACGTTTACTGTCTGGTCAAGTGTCTTTGTATTGCCAAACTTGTCAGTAGCAGTCCATTCTATTGTGGTCTTTCCAATACTGAATGTACCAGTAGCGTTGTTTGTTATTTTGGGGGAAGTATCAATAATTCCTGTTGCAGTAGCCTGGCCAATTGATACTGGTGTTTCAAACGCTGTAGCGTTTAGTACAATATCAGATGGGATTGTTAGCTGTGGAGGAGTATGATCAACTACTTCCACTAGTTGGGTAGCAGTTGCCATGTTGCCTGCTTGATCTTTTGCGACCCAAGTTACTGTAGTATTGCCAAATGGAAACACTGCAGGTGCATCGCTAGTGATTGAAATCACTTTGGTATTGTCAGTAGCTGTTGCGTTACCGATTGGTACGGTATTACTTGTAGAGCTGGTGGCATTGACTATTACCGTATGTGGAGCCGTAATCTTTGGTGCCGTAGTATCTACTACATCGATTACTTGAGTGGCGTTTGCCTTGTTGCCTGACTTGTCAGTAGCAATCCAGAGTATTGTTGTCTTGCCTAGTGCAAACGTCTTTGATGCGTTATTGGTAATTGTTACCGGCTCGATGTCAGTAGCGGTTGCGTTACCGATTGGTACAGTATTGTTATCAAGTGATGTTGCTTCAAAGGTTACTGCAGCTGGCGCTGTAATCTTTGGCGGTGTTGTATTTATCACATCAATTACTTGAG
>JAGWGB010000024.1 GCA_028867595.1 Nitrososphaerota archaeon
CTTCCTTCAACAAGATCTTTGTTTTCTTGTATTATCTACTCAATATCTTCACTTGAGAACTCTTCAGACATTATGATTTACTCCATAACACACAAAATTAATAATTTTAGGCGGGTCTAGTGGGATTCAACACCATATAGTTCATTCAAGGTTCCGAAACCCTTCCCAACGCTTCAACCGTTAATTTTCTGTCTTATCACAAATCAACCACTCACACAATTTTAGACCCCCTTTTTGCCTACTTTTTCCAAAAGTATGGTCGCCGTAGGCGAAACCCCTGCCGACACCGAGCGAGGCGAGCGAAGCGAGAGCCATGCGAAGCATGGCGTCCGATGCGAGGTGGAGGGAAAACGCCATGAGGGATTTCATGGCGTCCGAGCAAAGCGAGGAGTGAGGGCTTGGAGTGGCAAAGAGGGGTGTCGAGTGAAGCGAGACGGGGTGAATTTGCCAACGCAAAGACCGAACTTTTACCTCCACCTCGGAGAGTCCGACCC
The DNA here is from genome assembly GCA_028867595.1 of Nitrososphaerota archaeon. GTDB lineage: Archaea > Thermoproteota > Nitrososphaeria > Nitrososphaerales > Nitrosopumilaceae > Nitrosotalea. The sequence continues at coordinate 495 of JAGWGB010000024.1, forward strand.
GTAAGGGGCTGGCAGACCTGAGCGTAGCGAATGGTCGTTGCCAGAGGACGAGCGAAGGTGTCGGCTTTTGATGAAACTTTTTCTAAAAGTTTCTTAGTGTAGTCTCAAGAGGGGTGTCATCGTCAGACGATGGGGTGAATTGAGACGGAGCGAATTATTAACAATTTCTCATGCTAGGCGGCGGCGGGGGGTAGTATGGGGTCTAGCAAGGGTAAAAACAGGGTCAAAGCAAATTAGGAACGGTAGAGAATAGGCAGTAGATAGTGTGTAAGTAGTATCAAGACTGAGAAAGGTTAGTAATCGTAATATATTCCGCTATACTACAATATAGTGAATATGAAGACCAAACAGGCGAAACCCGTCACTAGCGATGAGATCCTTCACCTAAAAGGTAAGGATGCAGAAAAGTTTCTAGAGCATCTTTCCAGAGAAAGGACTAAGGAAGAGTTAACCCTGTATGCAGAAGCAGACAAGTTATACGCCAAACATTGTAAAATATAGGTCTGTTTAACCCTATGTGGCATTGCCAGATAAAATTAACCCAGATGAATTAGACATAGATATTGTTTCTGACAACGATGATATTTCCACTCTTAATTGTAGAGAATCAGATAGCACTGACCCTCTAGGTGTTCAAGATTTTCTAGAAACAAAGGCACAGATATACAGTAAAAATAATCTCACATCTTTGTGGCGAGTCAAGTATAAGGGAAAAATAGTGGCTTTCTTCTCTTTGTCAATGAGTTCTATTGGATTGGATGATGTACCACGATCAAAACAAGTAAAAGAAATGACCGCTCGTTATCCAGCCCTTTTAATAGGTCAAATGGGTGTCGACAAAAATTATAGAGGTAGAAAAATCGGAGATGCAATCTGTAAGCACTGTATTGGTCTTGCTCGTAAATTTAATGAAAGGATAGCCTGTGCATGTATAACACTTCAAACAACCGAAGACAAGGCATCATACTATCAACAGTATTTCTTTGAAACCACTAGAAAATTAAGAAATGGACAAGTTGCCATGTATTTGAGTACCACATAAATTTGATAATACTAATGATGACTTGGGTGGCTTTCTATTACTAGTCTGATTGCATAAAAAATTGCTTCCTTACCTGCACCTTTCAAAAAGTCCATAATTTCATCAGAAGCTTGGTCAGGAAGTTTACCTTTAATGGATTTTAGAAATTTTTTAAATTTCTTCTTAGTATCGTCAGTTCCTTCTGTTTTGTCTATAATTGTAGAATATCTCTTTTCATCCTGAGCAATTGCAACTAACGGATGCAAAAATTTTCTGAAATATAAGTAACCATTATTGGTTATCTGAAAGTTACTATAAGAATGTCTCAAAACTAAACCTCTACGCTCCATATCAAATAGAAACGATTCGAGTTCCTGTTCAGAATTTATGTTAAGAATCAAAGACTGTGGTGCCATTCGTATTACTGTGGCAGGATTAACAGCAGCATATGTTTTAGCTGTAGCAAGATAGGATAGAATCCATGCCTCTAATTCTTGTTCAAAAGCCAAATTATTTCTTGAATTAATTATAACTATACAAGGTTTTCTAAGCGAGTCGTAAAAAGACCCCGTAGACACGCTAGGCTGACTCGTAAGGGTGACTGCTCATCGTAACAGATGACGAAAGACCGATGTGGTAGTAATTGTTAGCCAATGAATGATAATCTATTTTAATTAGCTTTATTCCAAATTGATATGAGCGGTTTTCGTGACCCTATAAGATTTGACGATAGACCACCACGTAACGTTAGAATTTTTAATTGGTTTAAAAAAAACGCAAAATGGGTAATACCCACCATAGTTGCGATAATAGGGATAGTAGTCACAAAATTACATTAATCTCATAACCAAAACCCAAGCAGATTATTACATATTTTTGACTTATTTAATAACTACTTGACAAGATAGGACTCTCGATCAATAGAAGTTATGATTTCAAGTGAATTATTCCTTGTTGTACGAGATATTGAATAGCACCTATCAAATCATCATCAGAGATTTCTCCCTGTCCATAGAAAATGAATATGTGCTTTACCCAAGAAGGAATTTTCGAAGTGGTTGAAGTTATCGGTTGAACGGAAGTTTGTGCAATCTGAGAATTAATCAAATTTGAATTATTAGATAATGATATTTGTTTTACTGTAAAAGTGAGTGCTCCTATAGGAGTATTTGCATAAGTGGCTGAAACGGAATAACTTCCCTTATCTGAATTAGAATCTAGTGCCAATGTTGTATGAAATGTCCCATCACTATTTGCAATAATTTCAGAATTTTTTACATTCCCATCAGGTAGAGTGAAACCTATTGTTACTTTATTTTCGCCTGAAACAAAATTGTTGATAGTTCCGTCCACTTCTACGGTGATATTTTGTCCATTTGTTATTACATACAAGCTTCTATCTATTTGTAAAGTTCCGAAAGTGCCTACTGCTTTTACTGGATGTTGGTTATTTGTAGAAATTGAATTTGATGTTGTAATAGGCTGGATAGGCTTAGTCATTGTTGATGGTAGTGGGCTTTGGCTTGAGGAATTCGTGGTTGTTGTGATGTTATTTTCAGCAGTTACATTTTCTGGTAAGAAGGTTGCCTGTAGCGGGATCGACTGATGGTTACACCAGCCGCAATTCTTGTAACTATGATTATCCGACAAGACTAGTGAGTACGTTAGGTTTGCTTCTTTTGGAATTTCAAAACAAACTAATGAAAATGATGAAAGACCGGGATTCACGTTTATGTTAAATGCTGGGCAATCTTCTCCTGAATAATAACCATTGGATAACGTGTAATCAGTATAATCATAAATTCTCGATTTCGAATCTTGAAGATACAAGATGTTATTACCCCATAGGTCAGCGGCTTCACTACCATTATTATATACACTGAACCTGACTTTCAATAAATCATAATTATTGGATTCCATAATTGTCGCATTAGCAATATTTACTTTGAGAGAATTTACATCAAATGCAGAAGCATTATTTGCAAACAAAACTCCTACACAACAAAGCAATAAAATCAAAATTATGTAGTATTTCACATGCATATTCTACTACCAGACGATATATCTTTTTTCGACTATTTATTAATCCGAGAATAAAATAACTGGCGTGTATTGTAATCAGTGTAGATTAGAAATCCCTGACAATTACAAATTTTGTCCAAAATGTGGTTCAGAAGTTACATTGGAAAATAAGACTGTAGAAAATAAAAAAGAAGAACTGACGAAAAGACTATCTTCCGGCGAAATAAGTGGTAAAGATTATGACAAATTAATGAAAAAATTCGAGAAAGAAGAAACGTTTTCTGACAAATCCAATAAAAAGAAAATGAGCATAAAGAAAAAAGTAAAAATCACTATTGGTATAGTACTTGGCATTTTTGTTTCACTGATAATTGTGGGGGTCGTCACAATGTCTCATGAAGGGACTTCGTCTCAAAACTGGGCTGGTTATAGTGCAGAATCTGGACTTTACAACCCTCAACCTTTGGTAACAATGGTTTCTGCATCTTGGAAGGTAGTTCCCATTCCTCCAGATACTTCTGGAGAGGTTAAAGACATGGTACAGTGGATAGGAATAGGAGGCGAACAGGGTTCTGATGACTCACTCATTCAGGTTGGAACAGAATCCGAATTATCAGACACATTCCGCTATAAAGCATGGTACGAACTTTATCCAGATAATGTTGCAGTGCCTTTAATGTTTGTAAATCCGGACGATATTGTTAATGCAAAAATTACATGTCAGAGTTCATGTGGTAGCTCAACTCAAAAATGGATCATCACTTTCGTTGATAAAACCACTGGCAAACAATCACCCCCAATCAATACGTCTTTTTCATCAAGAATGCTTACAGCAGATTGGATAATAGAAAGACAATGTCCATCTAATATTTTGAATTCTTGTGAATTAGCCTCAATGCTTCCTAACTTTGGAACTGCTACATTCTCATCAGCTTTTGCTACAATAGGAAATACCACTGGTCACATAAACCAATTCAAGTATGTGAGTTTGAATATGACTGCAAATGGTCAAGACGGCGGTGCGCTCCTCGCTTATCCATCAAGTCTTAGCGATGATGGTTCCAGCTTTACCATCATAAGGGGCTAATTAAAATTCAATTTCCCTATACTTATTTCTATAAATGATTAAGCTCGCCTTTGGCTCACGATCTTTGGATAGCAAAAAACAGATGCTAAGGCGTTGGCTTTATGAAACTTCGGAAGACCTGTTCACATTTTAAATTACTAATTTTGTGACTTGTAATCTTTCCATTTTTTCACAAAATTATCCATATTTTGAATCTTCATCTTGATTGAACCGTCCTCTTCTAGATATTGAATAATTTTAAAGGCAAGTTCTAGTCGCTTATCTGCTATCATTACTAAATTCTCATCCCTTAGCAGCCATTCTGAATAGTAAATGGTGTTCCAGAGATATAATGACACATCACGTAGAAAGGTATCATGCATATAATTTAGGAAAAGTTTGTAGTCTTTGAGAAAAGCGTCATAATTATCTCTCATTGCCTGTAAAATTGATTGCAAATTCCTTCTTACCTCATCATACTCAGAAGTTAATCTACTAATCTCTCCAAAATCTACTCTCGTTTGACTATGGATACTCTCTGGAGTTAATGAAGCAAATTGCATGCGTGGTATTATCTCTCTTCTATCTCTTCTCAAAAGCCCCATTCTATCCTCTAAGATTTCATAAAAACTTAGAAATTGAGAATCAAATGCTTGAATACCATTGAACAAGATCAAAAAGTTGGCTTTGCGATTATCATCAAAAATAATTTCAAATTTTGGCTTTAGTCCATATCTAATGAATAAACCTATTCCTAATGCAATTAATGAAGAAAGAACAATTGTAACAATTTCATCGTCTGACATACTTGACTTCCTTGTTGTGTTAGCCCTATCAAGTACATACATTTAGTTCTGTCTTTCACCATTCAGAAAAAATATAGTTGATTAAAGTAAAAGCAGATACTAGTAGTTATTAAAAGACTTTCGGAGCAAAATATTATTGTGATTTGAATGAAAATCAGTCTCACACCAGAGGCATACAAGATGTTGTACAACATCTGCAACGAAATGAAAGTGACAGCGGGCGAGTTGGTTAGCCGTTTGATAACTGACTACGCTAACACCCCGATAGAGCAGAGGAACGAGCCAAAACACAAGTGCGAATTTTGCAGTTTGAGATATTTCTCATCCGAGAATTTGGAGTGGCACGTCAAGAGAAAGCACTCACAACAGACTGTAATCAAGAGGTGAATGCGTGAATGTCTTTAGAGTTTGGAGAGACGGCACAGAGACATTTACCTTGACTGTGCATGACGGTGCAAGCCTCAAAGCGATTTATGCAACGCATACCGCAATACACAGAGAGTTAGACAGTAGCGGTTCTACGCACTCTGAAATCACCTATTCGATAAGATTGGTAGGTGTAAGAGTCTTCGTGGAACGCTGGGTCACTGACGCCCTCTACAAGAGCAACAGGGACAGGACGGGTTTTAGGATGCCTGTTGCCTTAGAAGTAGGAAATAACGCATACCACAAGTTTGCAGAGACGATAAGGGCTTTGCGCTCTGACAGTGACGACGTGGTCGAAGTCTACGAGTGCATCAGACAGTTTGTAGAAGACGAGGCGATTAAAGATGAAAAAGAAGGACGTTAAACTTGTTATTGCGTTCTCGCAGGTTGCACTAATAGCGTTAGCGTTCTTTCTCGTCAACGGATTTGTTGCCGTAGCCCTATACCTTGCGTCTGAGATAAGCCTCGCAGAGTTGGCAGAATTTCTATCCATGCTTGGCGGAAGTGACAGCCTTGCCATAATTGGATACCATATTTTCAAAAAATCAAAAGACAGGCTTTGGAGATTGTTAAACGAAGAACGAGATAGCGAGGTAGTCAGCGAACACAAGATTAAGGAATTGATGAAACTTCTACGAAAATAAAATACCTACATTGATAGAATGAGGTGAGCCACCTGTTACTAATCCAACGGGAAGTTGGAGTTTCGCTGTGGCTCCTTGATGCTACTTCTGGCTTTGCGTCTGCTTGCTTGGGTAGAAGACTATCTTGTACGCTCTGACGAAAAGATGGTATTTACTCCACCTGTTACAGAACGGACATCTTACCTTACCTTGTACTGGTATGGCAGTGTGTAGTTTTCCACAATCCGCACACCAAGTCAGAGTTTTGTTTATCTCCGCTCGGTTCCACTTTTTACTTCCATGAGCATGGAAGTTGTTTTCCGGTTGGTCTTCTTTTAGGTAAGCCATTTTCTCACCAAGCATAATTATGCGCCGATCTCGCTCTAAAACTTTGCAGATGTTTTTGCATCTACCAGTCATGGTCTTCTAACCACTTGTTCCATTCTCTCTCCCTCTTCAATTGCTGGTTGTAATGTTCTCTATACTCATATCCTGCTCTTTCAATTCTGCTATCAATATTGCCAAATGACACTCTTCTGCTCTTACTCACATTGCCAGCCCATCTCGTAAAGGCGCCTCGTCTTGCACCTGCATACATCGCTTTGCTTACTGTGTTCAAGGCATCAGCCCAGCTAAATTTTTTCCAGCCTGTCTTTCTCACTCTCAGCCCTGCTCCAACCCACATCAAACCAGCCAATACTCCACCTAACAACAATCCAACTGTCCACCTATCAGAACCAAACCCCGTAACGCCAGTTCCAAAAAATACCACAAGCCACATTAAAAGGGGCGCAACTACAAATCCGACTTTTGTAATTCTCGGCTTTGGTCTAAATTTCTCTATCATTCTTCGCTTTCTGCGTGAGAAGTAAAGAGCAATCAAGGAACCTAAAACAGTAAAACCCGCAATACAGGCAACCTCAAAGGAAGTAACAGGATCAAGTTTCAATCCAACAACGCAAAGCCCTTCTACAACTATCCATGTGAGGATCGTGAGAAATACGATCTCGCCACGCCCACTAAGTGATAGCGTTTTTCCATCCCGATTTTTGATAACAGGCTTCTTTGCACGTTTTAACCTAGTTTTCCAGGACAGCGGATTTTTGCGCCTTTCCTTGTTCAACTTCCAAAATTCGTATCGCTTCTTGTAAGACCATGCAATTGTCATTAAACCAAGTGATACACATAGTAGTAAATCAACGCCAAAAAGATAGTTAGATTTCATAACTACATGCAGAACAGGAATTACAACAAATGAAAGTCCAAGCAAAATCCAGATTGCTAAAACAAGCCTCTTATCCAATCTTTAATCTCGCCTCTATCTCAGGTATCAGCAAGACCTCAGCCTTGCCAGAATTTACACAAGGCAAAAACGAATAGCGTTCTTTTTGCTTTGTATTTGGTACGATGATTAGAACGTGTTTGTCGTATTCTGTAATCTTCTTTTCAAATTCGCCTAAACTCTTCTTATGTCCGCTCTCAACCTCTACAACCAGTTGTATTCCATTTTTTTCTATGATAAAGTCTGCTCCCTGTATGCCATGCTTGTTCTCAAAAACAATGTTCCATACAACACTAATGATTTTCTCTTTTGTCTTTACCAATTCTAAGTTATGAAATTGCTCACGTCCTAAAACTCCATAATAATGAACAGGTTTTTTCCTAATCAAAATATCATCTACTACAACAGATTCATCATCAAGTAATTTTCTTAATGCGTGCAATACCTTATGGTTATCAGGTATCCCACATTTCTTTGCAATATCACTTTTGGTTAAAGCAATTTCAGACTTTTCTAATACTTTTAAAATTATCTCTGGCACATTGATAACTTGAGTAATCTGAATAGGCGACTGTAAAGTATGTGCCTGTGAAATAGGCATAGCTGAACCTGATGGCATTATAATTTCATCTGCCTCCATCCTGTTTGCCCTAATCTCGTTGGTTCTCTCTTCCATCCTCGTAACGTCAAGTGTAAAAATTGGCACACTCAAAGTGCTTCCATCGTTGACCCAGCAAAATTCCCTCTCTCTTGATTGCCTGACTGCTTCGGCGTGCGCTGGCGCTATGGCAAGTATACTTTGTATTGTCTCGTCGCTGTGGCTTCTGAATTGCAAATGCTGAAAGTGTCTTGCCTCTGGATGGACTGAAATAAACTCTTGTGTCGCCACCCACGCTCTAATGTGTTTTCGACCATTTACAAGTATCTCCGAGGTAATACTCTTGTTAGAATATCTTAACAATCTATGAATTTCATCAATGGCAAGTGCAATTGTTAATTTCTTGCCTTGTTCGCTCTCGCATTGAGCCTTATCATAAATCAAGTTGGCATAAAATTCACTGTAAAAATCCTTTGAAATATCATTGGGCAAATTTGCAAAATTAAAAAGATAAGAGCGGTCAAATGTAATGTCAATCGGTTGAACCTTTCCTGCCATTAACGCATTTACTTTGCTTATGATGATGGTAACAATTTCTTGTTCAAGTCCCTTACTCTGTCTTTCTAGCTGTTTTGCATTTCTAATAAAATCCTCCCACGAGTTACAAGGATGAAAATCATATATCTTCCTGAAAATGTCATCGAGCATGCTTACCATAAGACCTTTTGACGATAGGATGCTGACAAAAATAGTACTAAAAGCCCTTATCAAAAATTCTTTGTATTCAGGTTTGAAAACTAGTGGTAAATGCTTCACAATATCGATTTCCTCAAATCCTAAATTCTCAAAATCTCCGTAACCTTTCTGGAATCGATGATAACTAAATGCAAAGACCTTAATCGGTTCCTCAAGTCCTAACCTTGCACTCTCAATAGGATCGCTGTACTGCCAGCATATCCAACGCAACATGGTACTCTTTCCGCTACCTGCTGTCCCGAATACGCCGATACCACATAGAGCTTGTTTTTCTATCTCTTGTAACAGCGGAAAACATTTGGGTTTGTCATATATCTTGGTTGGTAAAACATACCTTCCTCCCTGCCCTATTTGTTGTTCTTCTTTCTCAAGATAAGCAACAATCTTTACGTCGCAAATTTCTTTACTTTTCAGCCATGCAAGTAGACCCAACACACTAGCACCTCCTAAAACAATAAGGTACTGATGTATCAGGATCAAAAATATTGCAGACGCTATTAGTGAAATGTAAATGGCTAAGCGAACATCCTTCGGTAGCGCAATAACACCTTACTATACTACATTGACGAAATAAATCTAAATAACTTGCCCTCATGGCTTCTTTTCCATTTTTTTGAAAAGTTTGTCAATTATGGGTGTAGGAATGTCTTGACAGGATAACAATCCAAATTTTGCTACACAGCAGTTAAACTCTGCTTCTGTCTCTTTTTCAATCTTAATCTGATTGAACTGTCTGATTTCAGGCGTAATGTCAAATTCATCAAATAGTCTTTCTATCTCTTCTTCTAAGAAGTCTGGCACTATGTTACCCGAAAGTATACCAATACAATGACTTGAGAATTTTATATCATCAAACATTCGTGCTACAACACGTTGTGTTCTTTTCAAGTTTTGTCGATTCCAAAATACCCTGTGCGAGTATAGAGGATACGAATCATAAACAGAGATTAGTTCAAATGCCTGCGGTTGTTTCTTGCCGTTTTCATCCACAGTTAGTTTTCCAAAAAAGTCTGTCATGTCAATATTACGAAGTCCGTAGGTGCTGTTTACTGCTATTGCATTGGCATAATCAAGAGATGAGTCTTGGTTTTCATTTCTGGCAAAAATAAAGCAGTTGTTGTCATTCTCCTTTGTCCATTTTTTAAAAAATGATAAAAGTTCAGGCTGATTGCGTTTTGCCAACGCTTCAGTTGCTTCTACCAGAATAACCTTATTGTATGTGACCAGCCTTTGCGTCTTTAACAGAGCTTCTACTGAAATAATGGCATGCCCTCCAGTAGAACACCAAATCTCGATGCAGTTGATTCCTTCTTCGTCGATTATTTCCTTGACCTTTTCGATAGCCAAGTCCAGAGTCTTTCTGTAAAGGTGTCTTTTCCTCAACACGCTTGCCATATCCTTTTTTCCAGCCTCGATTTTTCCCTCCGGTACAAGAGGCACGGGAACAATGTTTTTTTCTGGCACATACTGTTTTGCAAATTCAGAAAAGTCATCAACCTCACTCCCCTTCATGTCTGCAACCATCAAACCTCCTATCTCCCTGCCCACATCACTTTCAAGTCGCTTTTCAGCCAAATTCTTGGTAGAGGAACCGATTACTATAGAAAAAATCTTGGAAGGAACCCTTACTCCATATTCGGGTTCCGTTGGTTTCGGAAGCATTGCGAACTTCATCTAGTTAAGCCTCCATCTTCGATTTCGTCTGGCTATGTTACGTAGATGTCGAATTGTTGCATAGATGCCAAATCCAAACCCACCTACGACTATGATTATAGGAATAACTCCTAATCCAATCATAGCTCCGCAGAATATTTCCATCCATCCAGAGCAATCAGATACGTTTTGATGAAACTCTCGTTTTAGTTGCGTATCAACATCGTTTGGTTGCATCAGGATCGTATAGGTCGGAATTCCCTGCCCATTGATTGTCTGAATCTCTGCTGTGTCGTTAGGCATTGAGCCACGCACTATTGCTAACCAGCCTCCGTAGGTTGTGTCCGTTTCAACACTCTTTACGCAGTTGGTTAAACTACATGCGATTTGCATTGGTTGGTCTAAGTGTATGGTTGCATAGACCTCATTTCCACTTGGGATAGTTGTGAGTGCTGGATTTCCTATACTCAAAGCGATAGGTCGGTCATTGACCTCTAGCGTTACATCACTATATTGTTGTGCGCTCGCTACTCCAAAAATAAGGAGTAATGGGAGTAGTGCATAAGATTTCATCTCGTCAGCTCCCGTAAGAGCATTATTACATGCTCATACTTTTCGTGGTCGTTAGTGTGTTCTCTTCTGTTTTTACCACACCAACATCTTACTTGTTCAATCATGCCTTATTCCCTCCATCCTGCGGATATTTTCTTGGATTCCACCAATGAGCACTATCAAAGCGTTTTTTCTTAGGATTCCACTTTACATATCCAAGTAAATCTGGCAACTCGCCCTTCTTCGTTTTTGATTCGCTCATCTCAGGCACACTCCGACATCTCGCTTAGATGTCTCAAGATTTCTGCTTTCGACAAATCCGCTAATAATGCGCCACATTTAGCGCAGTATAGCCTCTTTTCGTTTTGCATGCACTCACTTCTGCAAGGTGTATAAAAAAATGACCGCGTATTACTTCGCTCAATGCGAAGCAACAGCGATTAAATTTATATCATTGAAATCAATCGTGAAGCGTGGATAATTCATTTCTGAACATACGTGAAAAAAATACTGATGACAAGATTGCATTAATAATATTATTTTCTACACATCCAGAAAAAACCTTCACTTACACAGAGCTCGAACAACATATGAAAAAATTATACACCAAAAATTTTAGGTCAGAAAGATTAGTAAATCAATTAGAGAATCTTCAAGCATCTTTAACCATCAAAAAAATCAAAATTTCAAATCGCAGATATGGCTATCAATTTAATCTAACTCATTTAGCAAACTATGCTGAAAAATTAACCGAATTAAAAAATAGTATCTTAACAGATGAGACTACAAAAGCTAAAGATAAGGCAGAAATTCTTATTGACCATTATGTAGACTATGCTTTTAAATTATACAAAATGTTAGTAGAAACTTTAGACGTAGAAAAAACCAACAGATTTGCAGAAGGCGCAAATGCAATTCGTGACAATTTGATATATGATTTATCATTATTAACAAATGATGATGACCGAAATGATTTCTGCAATACATTAATGAAAATGCTTGATAGATATGAATTAGTAGTACCACATCGAATCGAAGAAAATAAAATTGAATATCTAAAAGAAAAACACTTACCTAAATCAGAAAACTTGAATAGACACAGTAAAAATTCTAATCCTTCTCCTTCAACAACTTCTGAACCAAACCCTGAAGAGAAGCGAGTTTAGACTTTACCTCTAACAATTCTCGCGCCTGTGATTCTTCAAGTTGAGAAATTGTATCCTGTTGTTGTTTAATTCTTTGATTCTTGATAGCATCTTCTGAGATTGTGAGTGCTGGAACCGCCTGTAAATATTGGTCGATCAGTTCAGGCTCCCTCTTGATAAAATATGCTGAGTCAAGGTTTGTGAGACCTCGGTGATTTACGATATAACTCATGGAGATATACAAGCCTAGTAACGATTCACCCTTTACAGCATCAAAACAGGTTGTCTCAAAAAATTTACGAAATCCTTGCACTGCTGGAACTATGTGTCTTCTCTTATCCCGTTCAAGCGGTTTGCGTAACCCAGAAGCCCACAACACATTTTCTACTCTCGCCCTAATTGCAGTTGGTCTTAATTCAACTGGCATGTCTCCGTCTTTTTTGAAGATGGGATAGTTTTCATCTACTTTCATCCCTATCTCATTTGCATACTGTGTCTTCCAATTCATTAAAGCCAGATACCCTTCAAAACTTATGTAGGCAGGATAGACATCGGCAGTACCAGAATATACCCAAACTCTAGCACATACCAAATTCTCATCTAATGCTTCTGTTTCAGTCGGTAATTGATTTACTGTTTCATAAACTAACTTTCCACCAACTTTGTAAATTGGAGTTATATCCTTCCACTTTAAAGTAGCAAGCCCTCCCTCTCGTATTCCTCCACTACTAGCGACTAGGGCTATTGCACGATCCATAAGACCAGCATGTTCAAGAAATGTGCGAATTTCTTCTTTGAGATACCCTCGACCTTCATTTTTGTTGTTCATCTCTGGATATACTGCTTCTACTTTAGACCAACTAAATGGAACGTCATTTATCTGAAAAAGTTTCTTCATGGGCTTAAAATAATTGGGGACGGTAGCAGGGTTAAGATATGCCGAATCAGTCTTTGGTTTCTCTGTTCTTTCTCTTAATTTCTTACATAGTATTAGCATAAGACTCTGAACATAGTCAGGATTCTCTTTTGCAAGTTTTACTAGTTGTTCGGCTCTTTCCTCTACTGAACCACTAAAAAATTCATTACAGATTTTACACAATATCAGCTTCAAGACCCTTTCATATTTTTCACGTGTCTCTCTAGCCTTTATTGCACTGACAAAGTTATCATAAGCAGACTTACTAACACTGACCCCTTCCAATTCCTCTTTCTTAATCTCCACAACTTCTATTACAAAAATGGAACTAATAAAGAACTATACAGTAGCGGGTCTAGTGGGATTTGAACCCACGGCATAGGGATTTCTCTGGAATTATCATAAGAGTCCCTCGCTCTACCTGGCTGAGCCATAGACCCGCAGAATAGCAGACGCTAACTTCGATATTAAAATGATTTGAAAGATTATTAGTTCTTGACTGTCTCGATTTG
>JAGWGB010000025.1 GCA_028867595.1 Nitrososphaerota archaeon
CGGCATGATTTTGTATTCTGTAAGTGTGGAGACCTTGCAGTTGACGGGGGAAAGGACTATCTTCGCAGACTTTTCGAGAATAAAGAAGATTGGGAAGACTTGAGTGAGATTGTCGATGAGCCATTATCTGCACCATGAACCATGTCCTAAGTGCAAGTCAAGAGATAACTTGGCTCGTTACTCTGATGGACATGCATGGTGTTTTGGTTGTGGTTATAAAGAGGAAGCTATAGTTACTATCCAATCCATAAAGGATAGAATATATAAAGAAGAGGTTATAGATAATGACCCTGCTGGTATTGTTCTTGATAGCAACATCCCTGCTGTACCTAAACGATGGCTTCTGAAATATGGTATCACTGACAAGGAGATACTTGACAACGGGATAGGGTGGAATGAAGAGAAGCAACTACTAGTCCTGATTCATAACCATAAGTTCTATCAGGGTAGGAGCTTTAGACCTGATAGACCTAAGTACCTGACTAAAGGTAAACCAGTATTGACATTCTATGGTGAGGGTGATAAACTGATAGTGGTGGAAGACGTTTTATCAGCTATCAAAGTATCCAGAGTTACCACGGCTATGCCATTGCTAGGTAGCTATATGCCCCTAGAATGGGCTACAATCGTCTGTAAGCGATTTAAACAGGTGGGTATATGGTTGGATAGGGACAAGGCAAAAGAGAGTCTTAAAATGGCTCGTATATTGAGAGAGCGTGGTTTAGATTCTGGTAGTATTATTACAGACCTGGACCCTAAAGAGTATTCAACAGAGAAGATAAAGGAGTTTATAGCATGAGCAAAACATTTGAGCCCGCGGGATGGAGGGTCAAGTTGAGGGCGGAATATGCCAAGCTACTGGAATCTGCCAAGCGGGCAAGCCGCCAAAAGGAGAAGGCATGACCCCCGATGAACTGATTGAACTGGCGAAGAAGCATGGAGCCCACATTCACCACGCATACGATATGGGGGAACTTGTCTATTCGAATCTTGAATTTCTCCCCCACGATTTCGTATCCTTCTGCGCCGACCTCGAAGCGCGGGTGAGGGAGGATGAACGGGAGAAGTGTGCGAAGGTGTGTGATGCCAAATACCGTGTTCTGGAAGCCCGAAGGGCTTATGCGGACAGCACCACGCTTGGCGGCGCAAATCATGTTTATTTCTGTGAAGCTATGAAGCGAGTTCATGAATGCGCAACCGCCATCCGCGCAATGAAGGAGTGAACCATGAAACGAATCTTGATCGAGATTGATGCCGGAGAAGAGACTTGTTATGAGTGCCCAGCTGCTGATTATGATGCCCATTGGTGCTGGGCACATGACAAAGGACTTTCCATTGAACGGGGGAAAGATGGAACCGCCCTTCGTCTCCCCATATGTCTCGCAGCAGAGGAAGCAGCAAGAGCATTAGAAGGGCAGTCCTATACTTCAATCGAGGCTGGTGTTAGTGACACTTGACAAGGAAAAGAAATGATGTTACCCTATAATTAATAATTAATAATTATTAAATACTAAATATATTAATTACTATAAACTAATAATTAATTAATAATATGATTGAAAAGAAAATATTAAGATTGTTTTTAATCAATAAAGATTTACATCTAAAGTACTTCAAGTATGTAAATCTGTCTTTTCTTAGAGATAACTACAAGCTTCTCTACAGACTCTTCTTCTGTCTAGAGGAACTCTACAAGCAGGTGTCTGTGGTGGACGAGGTTACGTTCTCTGCCAAGTACCTGACTATGTATCCGTCTCCAAAGGAAGCGGAGCGTAACGAGGCTCTGGGTCAGATTGAAGCTATCTTCAAGGAAGAGATAACCAACCAAGAGGTGCTGGTAGAACTTCTTGAGGAGCATCGTAAGCGTAGCATGGCTGGTGAGATTGCTAAAGTGGCAATCGAAGTGGAAGAAGGGAAGACTACTATCATCGAATTGATGGAAGCGGTTAACAAACTTGAGCATCAGTCGATTGAAGTAGACGAACCTAAACCTGTGGAAATGAACTTGGAGGAGCTTTATGCGTCTCAAATTGAAAAGGAGGGGCTCCGCTGGCGCGTTGACTGGCTCAACAAGAGCCTTGGATCATTGCGAAAGGGGGATTTTGGCTTTGTCTTTGCTCGGCCTGAGACGGGTAAAACAACCTTCTTGGCGTCAGAAGTTACTTATATGGCGTCTCAAACATCTGGAGACATTATATGGGCAAACAACGAGGAGCAGGGCAATAAGGTCGCAATCCGTTGCTATCAGGCGGCACTTGGTATCACCACGGAGACTTTGTTTAGCTCTAGGGCTGAGTCACAGGACTTATTTGAACAGTGTGGTGGTGGAAGGATCAAGATATTCGACTATGAAGACTCTTGCCATAGGGCGCGGATTGAGGCAATCCTTAAAGAAACGAATCCAGCTCTTATCATCTTTGACCAAATAGACAAGATCAAAGGGTTCAAGAATGATCGTTACGACCTGGAACTGAAAGCAATCTATCAGTGGGCTAGAGAGATTGCCAAGAGGTATGCTCCTGTCATTGCTGTGTGTCAGGCAGGAGGAGAAGCAGAAGGTAAGTTGTGGTTGACCATGGACCATGTAGACTCAAGCAAGACGGCAAAGCAGGGAGAGGCCGATTGGATTCTTGGTATTGGTAAAGAGCAGGATAACACTAGCAGGTTCAGGTATTTTAACATCAGCAAGAACAAGTTACTTGGAGATGCTGACACTCTTCCAGAGTTGAGGCATGGCAGTACCAAGGTATTGATTAAGCCGGAAGTGGCGCGCTATGAAGAATTATAATGAGTACTTTAAAACAAAAAGAAGCTTCTAAAAGATGGTATGATAAAAATAAAGAACGGCTTTCTCAAAAAAGAAAAGGACAGAGAGGAGAAGAGCATAGAAAATATTATTTAAAAAATAAGGAAAAGATTATAGAACAAACAATTTCTTGGGCTAAAAGAAATCCAGAAAAAGTTAAAGAAATTCAAAAGAATCATAGAAGAAGAAATCCTAGAAAACGTCTCTATTCTCTTATTAAAGAGCGTTCTCTAAAAAGAGGGTTAGATTTTAATCTTCAAGAAGAAGATATTATCCTTCCTCAGAAATGTCCTTACTTGGGTGTGGAATTTATTGTAGGAGATAAAAATTATGGTTACTCCGTAGATAGAATTAATAATGAAAAAGGTTATATAAAAGGGAACATAGAAGTAATTTGCATATTAGCAAATAAAATGAAGAATATTGCTTCTAAGGACCAGTTAATAATTTTTGCTAAAAATATATTAAGAAAGTACGAGGAGTTATAAAATGAACTTTTTAGTTGGAATTATTCTTTTGTTGGCTAATATTGGCTTTGCTTCTTTGTGGTTGTCAAAGATCATTAGCAATGAAGCAGATTTTTTTACAGTGTTTCTTTTTATGTTTTCCATGATTGGTACTATTTTTTCTTTTAGTATTCTTAAAGACTCCTTCTAAAGGAGAAAGAAAATGAAACTGTTTATTATCAGTGGTAACGATGAACAATGGGTGGTGCTTGCAAAAGATGAGGCAGCATGTTACAATATTATGGTGAGGGAAGGATTTGGTGGTGAGTCCTTGGTACCAATTATTGCAGCCAGTGGTTCATTCAGTCTGCATCCAAGGTCTAAACTTGAAGAAGGAATCTACAGTTACTTTAAACGGTAGGAGAAATGAATCCAATAGTTATTGATGTTGAAACAACAATTTCCAATAAGGGTAACGCATATGACCAAACTAACAAGCTTTGTTATATCGGAGTTAAGGGACAAGACTTTGTTTGTGCTTTTCCTATTGAGTACAATAACGAACCTTTTGGTGATAAGCTTGATTTTGTACAACAGTTGGTAGACGATTCTGGATTCATTGTTGGTTTTAATCTCAAGTTTGACCTTGCTTGGCTTAAGAAGTATTCTATTGACATTAGCAATGTTCGTGTTTGGGATTGCCAGTTGGTTCATTTTATACTTACTGGCCAACAGAATCCGTATCCCTCCTTGGACGGAGTGGCTAGTCATTACCAATTGGGTAGCAAGCTTGATGCTGTTGCTACATATTGGGAGCAAGGGATAGATACTCCAGACATTCCTCAAGAGATTCTGGAAGAGTATCTGGTTCAGGACTTGGAACTAACTTGGAAGGTGTTTGAGAAGCAGGTAGAAGAAGTTAAGAAACAACCAAAGGCAATGCAGAATCTTATCGGTCTGCATAACAGTGATCTACTGGTTCTACTGGAGATGGAATACAATGGACTTTACTTTGATGAAACAAGATGTAATGAACTGGCTCAAGGACTTCGGGAGGAACTGGTTGAGATTGATCGAGAGTTGTATCAATATCATAGCTGCCCTCATTTTAATCCCGCTAGCACTAATCATATCAGTCTGCTTTTATATGGTGGCAGGATTGTGTTTCGTGAGCGGCAAGTCATCGGAGCTTACAAGACAGGTCCTAGGAAAGGAGAAGTAAAGCATGGGTGGGTAGATGTACCATGGGAGTTTCCAAGGCTTGTAAAGCCTTTAAAAGGCTCTGAACTGGCAAAGGAAGGGTTCTATTCCACTGATGAACCTACACTAAGACAACTCAAAGGAGCAAAGAAAGTCATAGAGCTTCTTCTTAGGAGAGCGGAACTGGAAAAGAGGGTTGGTACTTACTATGAAGGGTTAGTGAACTTGAGGAAGGAAATGAATTGGGTAGAAGGGGAACTACATGGTCAGTTGAACCAAGTGGTTGCAAGGACTGGACGATTGAGTTCCTCGAAACCGAATCTTCAGAATATAGATTCTAAAATCAAGGAAGTATTCAGGAGTAAATATGTATAAACCTGACTTATGGACTATTCTTAAAGTTGGAGATGGTGCCTACAAGATAGCTGCTAGTTGGAGAGGAGGGTACTTGAGTGGAGATTCCTGGAGACTTTCCTCTGGGATTAAAAAGATTATTGATCTTAAAGGAGGCTATTGGGAAGTAACTAACAATTCTGGAAGTGTTTACCTACTTCATAAAAAATCTGTAGGAATGAGTTGGTTTACAGAATCCGAGGTAAAAAATTGTCTTAAGACAGGTGAACTTGTAGAAGTAAACATCAAGGATATCTTGGAGGAGTTCTCTAATGAGTGAAGTATATTCAATCTATACTGGTGAGGTTGAAGACGATCAAGGACAGAAGCAATGGGCTGAGGCTATGTTCTGGCACTCTTGCCATGACATTGACATCATCTTCCAGCAGTATGAAGCAGAGGATATCTTGAATGCCTTGGATAAAGTGACAGTGGAGAAGATTCAACATGCTCTGGAACGTGGATGGAAAGCAACTGGAGTGGGTTTGTGCAGCCTACTTAAGTCAGGATCAGGTAGCGATACAGGAGATACTGAATGAGTTTGACCAGCACACCGACAACCAGCAGCGACTCGGCTTACCCAGCAGACTTACCGCTAAGACATTCGTGTTTAGACTCCTCTATGGCGGCACAGCGTATAGTTATGGACATGATCCAGACTTTGCTGGATTGGGGACTGAAGCCTATTGGGAAAGAATCATACAGAAGTTCTATGAAAAATATTCAGGAATTAAGAGTTGGCATACATTACTCGAAGAGACTGCTAAACGAAGTGGACGCATTGTTAGTCCAACTGGAAGAGTATATCACTACGAACCACTCATCAGAGGAGACAGAGTCACTTGGCCAAGAACCAAAATTCTGAACTATATTGTTCAAGGACTTGCAGCAGACTTGATGGCTATTGGGAGGGTTACACTATGGAAAAGACTAAAGGGAGTTGAAGGAATCAAGCTGATTAATACTGTCCATGATTCAATAGTACTTGACGTAGATGAAAAAACGTGTCATAATATTAGTATAGCAACTGTAATTAAAGACAGTTTCAGGGATGTACCTAAGAACTTTGAGAAGTTGTTTGGAGTTGAATTTAATCTTCCAGTCCGTGTAGAGATTGAGAAAGGCATGGATTGGGCTAATATGGAGAAAGTAGCATGATCGTGAACATTATCGATGTTGGAACTGTAAATCAAGAATCTACCAAGAAAGGGAAGTCTTACCAAAGCATTGAAGTAACGTACAAGAATGACCAAGGACAAGTCTCTTCTAAGAAGCTAGTGTCCTTTGCTAACCCTGCAATCTTTACAGCGGCTAAGGGATGGCAGAAAGGGGACCAGATTGATGTTCGTACCGAGAAGGACGAGAACGGTTACTGGCAATGGACTGGTATTAATGTTGCTGGTGAACAGGCTCCCATTACCTCTGCTCCTAAAGAGACTCGTGTGACGGGTAGTAACTATGAGACTAAAGAAGAACGTGCCCAACGACAAGTATACATCATTCGTCAATCCAGCATTGCCTCTGCAATCAGTTTGGCTTCTGTAGGACACAAGAGCACTCTCAATGTACATGATGTTCTCTCCATTGCTGACGAGCTTGTGAACTATGTAATGAATGGTTCTAGTGGTGTTGCTGGCCTTACCTCTGATACTATCAACTAATGGCTAGAAAGAAGGTTGTAGAAGAAGCTCCTGTCTTCCCTCCTGATACCTGTGGTAGCTGTAAGTACTATGAAGCGCGTCTTAGTGAGGAGAGCCTATGTTGGGGCTTTCCTCCCATACCAGCAGGGGAAATTGTGGTAAGAGGGATTCCAGTAGGAGCTACAGACCCTGCCTGTGCTTTCCATAAACTTAAGGCTCACTGATGAAGGCATTAATCGATGGCGATATTGTAGCATTCAGATGTGCTACCTCCATGGGAGAGGAGACTAATCTAGGTATCCTTCATTTCAGGATTAATGAGATGATGGACCAGATTCTCTCCAAGACAGAAGCTAACTCATTTATGGTCTTTCTTACTGGACAAGATAACTTCCGTAGGAAAATCTATCCTGAGTACAAAGCCAATCGTCCTCAAGAGAAGCCTCAATGGTGGAAAGAAGCAAGAGAGTTTCTTGTCTCTGAGTTCAATGCCTATATTGTTGATGGTCAGGAAGCAGATGATGCACTAGCGATTAACCAGACAACTCATACTGTAATCTGTTCCATTGATAAGGATTTGTTACAAGTACCAGGGAAGCATTTCAATTTCGTTAAGGACGAATGGTACGATATTGACTACTACGAAGGGTTGTACAGGTTCTATAAGCAATGCCTTATGGGAGATAGGTCAGACAATATCAGGGGAGTTGCTGGTATTGGAGACAAGAAAGCGGACAAGATTCTGAAAGAATGTTTCACAGAGACAGAGCTATTCAACGCAGTTAGGGACACTTATGGCAATGATGAAGAATTCCTGATGAATGCTCGTTGCCTCTGGATCAGAAGGAAGGAAGGGGATGATTACAAATACAGATTTGAGAAACTAGCACATGAAATCACGATCAGCGAAGAACAAAGGGAAATTGTTACAGAACTTGGTGAGGACCAAGATACTGGACAAGTTTCCACAACTGACAGCTAGAGACGTTAAAAGCACTACAATGGGAGAGAGAGGAGCAGACATTCAATTATCAGAAGCTGCCTACGAGTTCTTTCCGTACAATGTGGAATGCAAGTCACTGGCTAAAGTAGCGATCTACAAGCACTATGAACAGGCAACATCACATGGAACAGGAGAACCTGTTCTTATCATAAAACAAAATGGCAGCAAGCCATTGGCAGTTATTGACCTGGATCACTTTATGATGCTGGTCAAATGGGAGAGAGTAAACTAATGCTGATTTCAAATGTTAAGAAGAACGAAGATGGTACCCTTGATTTTGATTTCCATATTGAGGAGAATGAAGCTGACTTCCTTATGGACTTTGCAATCAAGGAACTGATTCGTCGTGGAGTATTCACAGTTGCAGTAGAAAAAGCAGAACAGGAAGTAACTCTATTCAAGGAAAATGGTGGTACTGTCCAATGAAGATTCTTCTTCTGGACGTAGAGACCTCACCTAACACAGCTTATGTGTGGGGTCTTTTCAACCAAGTAATTCCTATTGCACGATTGATTGAGACTTCTCATGTCATGTGCTTCTCAGCCAAGTGGTTTGGGTCAGAGGAAGTGTATTTTGATTCCATCTATGAGAATAGCCCGAAGAGAATGCTCAAAGGCATTTATTCCTTGTTGGATGAAGCTGATGTGGTGGTTCACTATAATGGACAGAAATTTGATATACCAGTACTGAATCGTGAGTTTATTCTTAACGGCTTTACTCCTCCTGCTCCTTATAAGCAAGTTGATCTGTTGAAAGTGGCTAGGAACCAGTTCCGCTTTGCCAGCAATAAACTGGATCATATTGCTCAGGAATTGGGATTGGGAAGCAAGCATGAAACATCTTTCACTCTCTGGGTTGACTGTATGAACAAAGACCCGGCGGCATGGGAGAAGATGAAAGCTTACAACATTAATGATGTGATCCTTCTGGAGGAAGTGTACAAGCGGTTCCTTCCTTGGATCAAGAACCATCCTAACCATGGGATATATGGTGAGCATGGATTGGTCTGTCCCAAGTGTGGAAGTGTATATGCACATCGTCGTGGATATGCTTTTACTGTAGCTGGTAAGTATCAACGATACAAATGCAAAGACTGTGGTGGATGGTTCAAGGATGCAAACATCCAGAAGAATCAAGCACCTAAAGATAAATACTCTAATGCGTGAGGACTAAATGGATTTAGTAAAGTATCAGGCAAAAGTATATCAACAGACAGGTAGTATTGGAGAAGTTGATCTGCCTATCTTGCTAGAGGAGCTTCTGTTCCATGTCGTTGCTGTTGCTAATTCTCTTGGTATTGATCTTAATAAAGTGGCGAAGGAAAGCCTAAAGCACCATGAATGACTTTCATCCACTGGAATCTGTATTTAACGATGCGGTAGCCCAAGCCACTAATGGGAAGGGAGAGGAAAGGCATGGCCAAGGAATTCCTTTCCTGGACCAGAAGTGGTACCGGGTTGCTGAATCACATGGGATTGGTTTCTTGAGTGGACAGGCACAGAAGAAGCTTGAGGAAGCGGCAAACTACTATCATAAGAAGGGAATTGATTTTGATAGGGCTTGGTGGGAAAGGGAAATGCTTGGGGCGCTCAATTACGTAGCCATGGCGGTTCTTTTTGATCGGTTGAAGGACAAGGAAAATGACTCTAACTCTACAGGAGGTTAAAGAAAAGCTGGCAGAACAATATGATGAAGTGACATTGCTAGAGATTCTAGAAATTAATTCTTACGATATTGTAGAAGCGTTCTTTGAAAAAATAGAAGAGAAGTATGACAAACTTACCGAAGACTTGGAAGAGGAAACCGATTCCTCAGCACAAGGAATTGACTGATCCTAAGTATCGTCCTAAGACCATCAAGGAAAGGATCAACCTCACTAAAGAAAAAGAAGCGGAAAAGGAAATAAAGGAATATGTCAGTTCACGAAATGAATGATTATGAACAATTTATTTTTAAAAGTCGTTATGCAAAATGGAAGCCGGAAGAGCGTCGTCGTGAAACATGGGGAGAAACAGTATATCGTTTTGTAGAGTTCTTTGGTAAACGGTTTCCTACACAGTTCCCTGCTGGTGAGATTTACAATGCTATCTACAATCGTCAGGTAATGCCCAGTATGCGTTGTCTGATGACTGCTGGTCCTGCTTTGGAACGGGATGAAGTAGCTGGCTATAACTGTTCCTACATTGCTGTAGATCATCCTGCTGCTTTCCCTGAAATCATGTTCATCCTTATGAATGGCACTGGAGTAGGGTTCTCGGTAGAACGACAGTGTATTGGCAAACTTCCTACCATTGCAGAGGAATTCCATGAAACAGACACAACTATTAGAGTCGCGGATTCAAGAATTGGGTGGGCATCTTCTTACCGTGAACTCCTTAGCCTGCTCTATTCTGGACGAGTACCTAAATGGGACGTTAGTAACATTCGACCAGCAGGAGCTAGGCTCAAAACTTTCGGAGGTCGTGCATCAGGTCCAAAACCTCTTGAGGACTTATTCAACTTTACGGTCTATGTCTTTAAACGTGCGGCAGGCAGGAAACTAAATAGCCTTGAGTGTCACGATCTGGTCTGTAAGATTGCTGATATTGTCATTGTTGGTGGAGTACGCAGGTCTGCTCTTATCAGTCTTTCTAACCTCACTGATGAGAGGATGAGGAATGCAAAGAATGGAGCGTGGTGGGAAAACGATGTACAAAGAGCACTAGCTAACAACTCTGTAGCTTATACAGAGAAACCAGATGTAGCAATCTTTCTCAAGGAATGGGAGACCTTGTATGAGTCGAAAAGTGGGGAACGTGGAATATTCAATCGAGTTGCGGCTACAAAGAAAGCAGAAGCTAACGGACGAAGAATTACAGACGGTTTTGAATTCGGTACGAATCCTTGCGGAGAAATCATCCTTCGATCTAAGGGCTTTTGTAATCTGTCAGAATGTATCATCAGGACGGAAGATGATCTTGACGGGCTCAAAAGAAAAGTTGAACTCGCCACAATTATCGGCACATTCCAGTCCACTCTTACCAACTTCAGATTCTTGAGAAAAGAGTGGAAAACGAATGCGGAGGAAGAGCGTCTTCTGGGAGTATCATTGACTGGAATTATGGACCATCCAGTATTGTCAGGAGCACAAGGGGCAGAGAAGCTGGAGCATTGGTTGAAGGAGTTGCGGGAACATGCCATTAAAGTTAATAGAGAGTGGGCTAGATTTTTGGGTATTCCTGCTTCTGCTGCTATCACTACAATTAAGCCTTCCGGTACGGTCTCTCAGTTGGTGGGCTGTTCGAGTGGCATTCATCCTGCATATAGCAAGTGGTACATTAGGACTGTACGGATGGATAACAAAGACCCACTCACTAAATTCCTCTTGGATCAGGGAGTACCCGGAGAACCCGATGTTACAAAACCCGACTCCATTACCGTCTTCTCTTTTCCACAGAAGGGTTCTGTTGGAGGAAAGACAAGAGAGGAAGTAACTGCAATGGATCAGTTGAAGCTGTATAGCATCTACCAGAGACACTATACAGAGCATAACCCATCCATTACCATTTACTACAAGGATAGTGAGTTCCTGAAGCTTGGTGCTGAGATTTATGAGAACTTTGAGGATGTGTCTGGGATCAGTCTCTTGCCTCATACAGACCATATCTATGCACAGGCACCATACACTGAAATAACTGAAGAGGAGTATAACAATAAAGTGGCAGAGTTTCCTAAGATCAGATGGGAGGAGTTCAGTGAAGAAGATGATACTACAACTGCTTCACATGAACTGTCGTGTGTTGCGGGTGCTTGCGAATGGGTAGGAGTAGGGCCATGACTATTTCAATGTCTTTGATTTACGGATTCATGGTTGGTTTTGAGATGGTAGAAGATGGAGAGTTGTTTCACGTAGTAATTGATTTGGGTTTCTTTCGAGTACTTTTTACTAAGGAGTAATTATGCGTTTCAATCAAGTTCAGATTTCTAGAGTAGACAATGGTTTTATTGTTCAGAGTCAGAAGCAGGTGTGGGGAGAAGCAAAGCCGGAAATGGAAACAAAGGTATTCCATCAGTTTGAGGAAGTTCTGCACTATCTGTTCCCGAAGAGTCCTCAGTTTGACAAGAAGGAAGAAGGCCCTAAGACGGAACTGGCGATGTAAAGGTTTGGGGAAGTGAGGGAAAGTGAGGTAGCTCCTCGTCCTACTTGTCAAGGAACATCACCATCCTAGTCTAAGTTACCCTTGATTTGGGAGTGCCTTTAGCGAGGCTTAAACAGACTCTAGGAGAGAGGGCATGGTACTGAGTATTCGGGGCCTAGTAAGTCCTTCCTTAAACAGCAAGACAAGTTCCCCTTCTGTAGTAAAGAAAAGGCCCCAATTAAGGGGCCTTTTCTATTTGTAGTAGCTCGTAGCAGCTATGTATCTTTTGTCTGGAGACCATTCAGGAGTCTTTGTTGGTACCCAGTAACCACCACCATTATCTGCTGGAACAAACTCCAGAATCTCTTCTCCTTTCATCCATTGTCTGATTAGATCAGCATGGTCATGTACCATTTTAAGGAGATGGTTTTTCATTCCTATCCTCTTTAAGAATTTGTTGGCAAGAAGTTAGTTGGTCTCTTGTTTGATTTGCTCTTTTGGTGAGTTCGAGAAGAAATTCAGAAGCTCTTGTTGAAAGTCTTCCGTCACAGGTTTGCTGATTGACTGTGGTACCGGAGGAAGTACTGGGCACACTTGAGCAACTGGAACGGATACCGGGGTCGCGCAACCTAAGAGTATTAGACTTAAGCTTGGCAATAAGAGCATTGGTTTTAGTCTTTTCATCTTCCCTGTCCTTTTCATTAGAGGCACTAATTTCATTAATAGCAGTAGCAGTAGCTTCCTCTTGTTTTCTAGCTGCCTCTTGGAGAGAAGCAATCTTTTGTTCCTGAGAAGCTTTCTCTTTATTCCAGGCATTCTCTTCTTCTACTTTCCCTGCACCGTGTTGCCAAAAGCCAACACCTACAAGAGAACCAAGCCAAAGAAGAAGAACACCTAAGATCATATAGGGATTGGGCATTATTGATCCACCATACATTGTTCAAATTCTTTCTCTCTCCTGACATGGAGAGATTCCAGATGCTTACCATGAAACACGTCCCAGTCAAGGATGTGATAGCAAGCAGCTTTGTACTCATACTCATTGAGTAATTTTACTACTGTGCTTCCACAGAAGGCTTTTGTCCCAATATTGTAGGCTAAGTCCATATAGGCATCAAGTTCATTCTGGGAAAGAGGAACAAAGACACAGGTAGCTAGTTGCTCTTTCCTGTGATTGAGGTCATTCTGAAGGTCTATAAGACTTCTAATAACCGTGGTCTTATCTCCCATATGGACATTTTTGGTTTCACCAAAACCAATAGTAGGGACATCTCCCTTGATTGGAACATAGGCAGTATCTTTGTATCCTTCATTAACTGCCACACCAACCAATAGAGAAGCACTGACAACTAAAGAGGCAATTCCCATTCTTTTTTTATTCATTTGTCAGCAAGGTCTTCTTTGGTAATGAATCTTAGATAAAGACCAAGACCACCAATTACCAGAAGAAGCAAGGATTGGGTTTTCCAGGGAAGGTTTGTTTCAGG
>JAGWGB010000026.1 GCA_028867595.1 Nitrososphaerota archaeon
ATTCCAGCTGGCAGTGTGCCATGTGTTGGACCAGACGCTGTTGGTCTTGGTTTTGGCGCAGGTGCAGGAGCTGGTTTTGCTTGTGCAGTCTGGGCAGGTCTTGTCTCTGCTGGTTTTACCTGCGAAGATAAATTAGCAAGCTTGGCTTCAAGCTCTGCTATTTTTGCCTCTAGTTCGGCAGTATTACCTTCTGAAACTTTTTTAGTAGAACGTGTTTTTTTGGGCTTGGTTTCTTTGGACATGTGCTAAATCTCTGATGAAGTAGTTTATTTAGATTTTGATTTGTGCCCTGTTTACGCCTAGAAGTTTTATAAGTTGCAAAGCCCGATCAGATGCCGTTGGACGATTTTGAGAAGGAATACCCAGGATTTGACTGGAAAAACACACCAGCATACAAGCATCCAGGGGGAAGGAACTGCCCATGCCCAAAGCACGAGTACATACGTGAGCAGATAAACGTGGCAAAGACAGTAAGCGAGACTTCAAAAGAGACAAGCAATATCACGCTAAAGTTCTGCCCCGACCACTATCGAGTCTACCTAAAAGAAGTAATTCCTTCAATGCCTTTCAAGTATAGAATGCTTACAAAGATTGCACTCAAGATTGGAGCAATCAAAGTCGAGCAGCTAAAGTACATGCAGTCAGACCAGTGCTTTTACTGCAAGTTTGGTTCTGGCGGCCATGACAAAAAAAACGAGCTGCCCCCAATCATCTAGACTGGTCCAATCAAAAGTTTTGGTTTGTTAGGAGTGTCATGATGACATTTTTTTCCGCAGAGCGGACATGTTATCCTGTCCAAAAATATACACTGGCAGATATGCGACTTCATGTAGCTTTCTGCAGTCTTGCTAAACTCTCCGGTCCCGTTGCAAAATGAACACACTGTATCCAAGAGAGCAATCTTTCCTCCTCCTCCGCAGACGGCACATTTTTGGCCCGACAACTAGAGCCAGTTCTGCGAGGTATAATTAAAGTTCTTGTGATGTTACCTCAGCGAAAACCCAGTTAAGCTTATACTGGATACAAAGTCAGTAGGTGTAATGCCAATTGAGGACCTGCCAGAGTTTGTAGACAAGCTCGAAAAAGCAGGCGAGCTGAAAAGAGTAAAGGCGCAGGTTGACGCAAACCTGGAGATTTCAGAAATTTTAAGCCGCGTCATGTACTCAAACGGACCTGCAGTGCTTTTTGAAAATGTAAAAAATTATGAGATGCCGGTTTTGGGAAATGCGTTTGGTTCCATGAAACGGCTTGAGATTGGCCTTGAAAATTCAGACTTTACAGAGATTGGCCAGAGAATTGTTGACATGACTCGCATGGAAGTTCCAACAGGATTATTTGATAAATTGCGCAAGTTGCCCGAGCTCTCAAAGATTACAGATATCGCACCAAAACTGCAAAAGAGCGGGCCTGTGACTGAAGTGTTTGAAGACTCGCCATCACTTGATAAGATTCCAATCTTGAAGACATGGCCAAAAGATGCAGGAAGGTTCATCACGTTTGGCCTTGTCGCAACAAAGCATCCAGAGACCGGAGTTCGAAATCTCGGAGTATACAGGATGCAGGTAATTGACAAGACTCATGCTCTCATGCACTGGCAAAAGCACAAGCGCGGAGCACACCACTATGACATCAAAAAAGATACAGGAAATAAAATTGAGGTTGCAATAATAATTGGTGCCGACCCTGCCACAGTCTTTTCTGCAGTGGCTCCGGTGCCAGAAGGGCTTGACAAGTATGTCTTTGCCGGAATTACAAGAAAGACTGGAATCAAGACAGTAAAATGCAGAACAGTTGACCTAGAAGTTCCTGCAAACGCAGAGATGGTACTAGAAGGATATGTTGACCCGTCTGACATCAGAACAGAGGGGCCGTTTGGTGATCATACTGGATACTATACTCCCCCAGAGCCCTATCCGACGTTTACACTTACAGGAATTATGCGAAGACAAAAACCAATCTACCTTACTACAATAGTTGGCAAGCCGATACTTGAAGATGCATTCATTGGCAAAGTAATAGAGCGCTCATTTTTACCTCTTGTCAGGATGTTCCATCCCGAAGTTGTAGACTTTGCAATGCCAGCTGCCGGATGGTTTCAAGGCATGGCAATAATATCAATCAAGAAGAGATATCCAGGACAGGCAAAAAAAGTGATGATGGGATTATGGGGAATGGGACAGCTTGCACTGACAAAAATTTTCATAGTTGTTGATGAAGACGTAAACGTTCATGACATCAATGACGTAATCTGGGCAATCACAACGCGCGCCGATGCAGCAAGGGATGTTACAATAATCAATAACACCCCCACTGATACTCTTGACCCAGCATCACCGCTAGTCAACTTGGGCTCCAAGCTTGGAATTGATGCTACACAAAAAACAAAGGAAGAAGGATACCAAAGAGAGGTTCAGGAACTTGTCAAGTCAGATGATGCCACAAAGAAACTTGTAGACTCCAAGTGGTCAAGCTATGGCATCTAGTATGTCTTGATTACGTTGTAAAAGTTGTCACGTTCTTCTACCTGATATCCAATCTGTTTTACAGACTCGATAATTTTTGGTGCCGTAAGCTCAGTTGATCTTGCACCGGTACATGACACAACCTCTTCACCAAGCAGCGTCCCTCCAAAGTCGTCTGCGCCATACTGCAGTGCCATCTGCGCCATTGCAACTCCATTTGTAAGCCAAGATGACTGGATGTGAGGTATCAGGCCGTCATACATTATTCGCGATATCGCAATCATTTTCAAGAGTTCAGTTCCGCCAGCAGCATATCTTACAGTCTCGTCTTTTTGCATCTGTGTGTTGTTTGGCTCAAAGCTCCACGGGATAAACGCCATAAACCCTTTTGTCTTTTCCTGCAGTTTTGCAATCTTTACAAAGTGTTCTGCAATGTCTTTTTTTGTCTCGACGTGTCCGTACATCATCGTTGCAGAAGACGGGATGTCAAGGCCGTGGGCTTCTTCCATGATTCGAAGCCATGTATCACTTGATATTTTTTTTGGGCTGATTATCTGCTTTACACTGTCAACTAGAATCTCGGCACCTGCACCTGGAACTGACTGCAGTCCAGCTTCTTTGAGTCTTGCAAGAACTTCTTTTGTGCTTGTGTGCTCTACTTTTGATATCATATCAATTTCTGATGCAGAAAGGGCATGCACCCCAACCTTTGGGAATTTTTTTCTGATCATCCGAAACGCATCTTCATAGTATTCAATCTTTAATTTTGGATTGTGTCCTCCCTGAAACATTACCTGTGTTATTCCAAACATGTCCCATGCGGCTTTCATCCTTGCCTCCACCTGCTCAAGTGATACAGTATAGGACTCTTCGTGTCCAGGAGGCCTGTAAAATGCGCAAAACTTGCAGTCAGTGATACATACGTTGGTATAGTTTAGAATCATATTGTTTACAAATGAAGCAGTATTGCCAAACTTTTTGCGTGTAAGGTATCCGCCAACAAGGCCCATGAGGTGTACGTCATTTGACTCTAAAAGTCTCAGGCATTCTTCATATCCAGGTCTTGTTCCGGCAAGTGAATTTTCCAAGACGTCGCCTATCTCCGAGCGATGCAGTTGCTGGGTTAGTTGGCTCAATTGGTTTTTGATCTTCCTATATTGTATTTAATAGTACTGAAGAAATTACTGCGAGTTTACACGATGAAAAATGAAAAATGCGCAAACTTGTGGGGAAGATCAGAGAAAGGAATAGCTTCAAATTGTGAAAGATTTGGAGCAACATTGGATGAATAGGGTTGTCTTTCTTTTAGTGGCACTAAGTTTTGTGATCGGAATTACAATAGGCTCTTTTCACAGCGTAATTGGCCAGCAGGTCTCAATACCAAAATGGGTAAAAAATACAGCACTGTGGTGGGGACAAGGCCAGGTAAGTGATGCAGACTTTGTCAAAGCAATCCAGTGGCTAGTCGATAACGGGATGATACAGTTACCCTCTACTGCACCAAGTTCGCAGTCGGCATCACCTATGGGTACAAGTGATAACATGACATCAGGCAGTGCAACAAACGGGACATCAAATGAGACATCTGCATCTATGCAACACCTGATCTTCTCGCCGTGCCCAACAGTCCAGCTTACATCGCCTTCAACATGCTTGGCAAGTTTCTTGCCAGCTCCTAAAGACATTGGGGCACAGTGGACATCTCAGAACGGTCAGACCATATCAGCAAACGCCCATCCCAATCCAGCGATAACGCAGTATGTTCAAGATGATTTTGAAAATGCCCAAGTAAGGCCAGAAGAAATTTTGGACATAACCATGCAAGAGTGGACATCAAACGTCAATGCGCTATCAGCTTTCAAAGCTGATGAAAAATCTGCAAGCAATGAGCAAGTCTTTTCAGGCGATCCAAATTCAAGTGATACCGTATTTGCTTATACTGCCAAAGTTTCTGGCCAGCTAGTGTACCACGAAGAATATGTAGTTGGATCAGTGCTTGTATCAATTGATGGAACAGGTGGTACACCACAGACCTCACTTGGCGACATGGCATCAGTCTCAAAAATAATGCTTGAAAAGATGCAAAGCTTCAAGTCTTAATTTTCACAGACAATAAAACGAAAAGTGTGCATCAAGACGCCCGCTATTTTTAAGTAGGGTACTCCAATGATTAACTCCAATGGTTAGCGGTTTTCAGATTCGAATGAATCGCATATTACGAAACGGTAAGATGTTGTGCATTCCAATGGACCATGGAATATCAAGCGGTCCCCTAAAAGGGATTGAGGATCCTTACCCATTGATATACACATGCCAAAACTTTGGACTAACCTCGGTTATAATCAACAAAGGAATTTTCAAAAACTTGCCCAAGCCTACAAAGATTGGACTACTTGTGCATTATTCTGCAAGCACGTCTCTTTCCATGTCTCCAAACAGAAAGATGCTTACAGGTTCAGTCGAGGAAGCGATGCGGCTGGGAGCTGACGGAGTCTCTTTGCACATCAATATCGGAGGAAAAGAAGAGCCAGAGATGCTAGAGCAGCTTGGAAAGATTGCAGATGACTGCCACAAGTGGAGCATGCCGCTACTTGCAATGATGTACCCAAGAGGAGAGAACGTAAAGAACCCACACGACCCAACAATTGTCGGACATGTGGCAAGAATTGGCGCAGAGTGCGGCGCCGACATTGTCAAGACATTGTACACAGGAGATGTTGATTCATTTTCAAAGATAGTAAAGAGTACCCCGGTTCCAGTCGTGATTGCAGGAGGCCCCAAGGCAAAGACAGACAGGGACATTTTGCAAATGACAGAAGAGGCCATGCAGGCAGGAGCCAAGGGAGTAACATATGGCAGAAACATATTCGAGCATGCAGACCCAGCCAAGATGACCCATGCACTTGCTGCAATAATATTTAGAAAAGAGACTGCAAAGGAAGCTGCAAAACACCTTGGCAAAAAGTAGGGAACTGATAATTGCCCCCAAGGTATCAAGGGGTCAGCTTGCCAAATTTCTAACAGAGTTAGAAAAGGAAGGAATCAAGATTGTCAATGTAGACCCATCTGCCCTCAAGGGATTGAAAACAAAACTTGCAACGATTTACACATCACAGAATGCTGATTATGTAATAGTAGACAAGGCAGCCAAGGTAGGCAAAAAAAAGACAGGTATGAAGTTCAAGGTGCTCTCAAACGCAGACATTGAAAAGATATTGCAGATATCAAAGGAAGGTCTCGATTTTGTCGTAGTAGAGGTAAAGGACTGGAAGATAATCCCGCTTGAAAACATCATTGCCAAGTTGCACAAGATTCACACAAAGATATTTGCCATTGCCAATTCCCCAGAGGAAGTCCGAAAGATGTTCTCCATACTTGAGATAGGAGTTGACGGTGTGATATTTTCCACAAGTTCACTTAACGAAGTAAAAGAGGCGCTTGTTTATCTTGGAACAAGAAACTTTGAGCTAAAGCCTGCAAAAATTTTGGAGATAAAAGAAGTTGGAAATGGCGAGCGAGTCTGTGTCGATACAGCTTCAATGCTTGGCAGGGGAGAGGGGATGCTCATAGGCAGCAGATCAAACTTTTTGTTTTTGGTTCACAACGAGTCTGTCGGTTCTTCGTTTACATCACCCAGACCGTTTCGAGTAAACGCAGGGGCTGTCCACTGTTACACCCTATCACCTGATGGAACAACAAAATATCTATCAGAGCTTGAAACAGGCTCCGAGGTGTTGGTGACAGACTCGCATGGTAGAGCAAGACGAGCTACTGTTGGTCGCTCAAAAATAGAGAGCAGGCCAATGCTTATGATCAAAGCTCAGGTGGGAGACGAGGTCGGTGGAATCATTGCACAAAATGCAGAAACAATTCGATTTGTTCGCCCAAACGGTCACCTGGTATCTGTGACACATTTGAAAAAAGGCGACATGGTACTAGCTCATGCCAAGTCAGCTACTGGGAGACATTTCGGCATGGAAGTTGATGACGAGTATATCGTCGAAAAATAAAAAATATTTTTTATCAAAAATCACATCTCAGTCAAGTGTAGTGCAAAATAGTGCAAATTTTCAGGTACTATGTTTACAACACGCATAAAATAGTAGATAAATCTAAATATGTTGGCTCGATCAAGATCGCAATGTCAAGGGGACATCACGCGTACTCCCCGTTTGCGTGAAAATCAGTTCCACGTCCCCTTGGCAATTAAGTATCAATTCATTAAAACAAGATGGATATAACATTAGCGCTCTAAAATTTTTAAAAAATTGATCATTTGGTGTACTGACGATCATCGCAGCTTTTCCCATCCAAGTTATCATTTTGAAACCAATCTTTGATAAAATAAATTCAATTTCTGATCATTGTTTGATCATTATTTGCAAGCCCCAGAGAATCTTCGGGTGATACGGTCAATCGCGATACACGCATCGAAAACATTTTCATAAAAATATTTCACGGCAAGACCTGCAGCCCGTCATGTTATTATAACGAACTTGTGCCTCAACTGCATGGCTCCCCGCTGCAACATATGCTCACAAGACGTGGACGAGAAACAAGTAGAAAGCCACGTAGACTCGACACAGCACAAGGAAAACAAGGCAAAACTTTCCAAAAAGATTGAAAGGGGTTCAGACTTGAGTGTCGTCAAAGTTTGGCAGAGTTCCCTTGGCAGCTAATGAAAATCAAAGAAAAAGAAGAAATTATTTAAATTTCTTTTTTACCTGAATTACTTCAGCCATCTCGTCTTTGAGATGTTTTCTTAAGAGAGCTTCGTGTTGTCGCTTGTGTTTCCAATAAAGGTTCATCACAGATTGTCTTGATCTAGCTCTCTTTAATGCAGCAGTGTAATTTCGGTGGCTCTTGTCTACCTCTCGAAAATACGCCTTGCTGTTAGGAGTTACCATGGCTTGTTTGGCTAAACTCGATAGATAACCTTTGCTATGTACTGACAGGTTACCTCAAAGATTACGAATCAAGCGGAACTGGTGATTTCCAGTTGGGCACAAGCTGCATCTTGCGGAGCAGTGGGGGCTCGGCAGTCCGCTTTGTTGCAACCTTGACATACTTTTCTGACTTGTCAACCCCTATGTATCTCCGCTTCAAGAACCTAGCCATCTTGGTTGTCTGCCCACTTCCCACGAAGGGGTCCAAGACTAGGTCACCTACATTACTGTAAAGCTGCACAAGCCTGTACGGAATCTCCTCAGGAAAGGCCGCAGGGTGATACTTTCGGTAGCTGGGAGGCACAGGGGCAATATGCCATACAGAGTTTGCCATCTCCTTTTTCATGAGATCGCCTACCACAAGCCTGCTTTTCTTGTCTTTTACGTTGTGAAATGGGCCCTTTCGCAGTATGATTATCTGTTCATGCATGATATTTGGATAGTAGTATGTCGGATATGGATGCTGCACGGTTACACGAAACCTCTTCTTGCCCCCAGTCACCTTGTTCCATATGATTTCCTCAAAGAACTTCCACCCAATCTCCTCTTTTGTAAGTTCAACCGACAATATGGCAGGCAGTGGCAGCTTGTTTTTTTCCTCGATTATCTCATTTCCTATGACTATACAGCAGTACCCCCCAGGCTTGGTCACCTGATACACCTCAGAGAAGACCTGCTTCATCTCCTCCACCCAGTGCTCAACTGGTGCGCCTACAGTTCCGCGGTACCATTTCTGGCTGGATTGGTGTTCGTCATAGTTTATGGCATTGTGATATGGCGGGGATGTTACGGTAAGCGATACAGAATTTTTTGCAATCTTTGAAAGATCTCTCGAGTCACCGACAACTATGGAATTTGGTTTCCACACTGCATTCCTAGCGTGAGTCGGTATTTATTATTTGAAGAAAACTTTGCAGTAGACAAAACAAAAATCAAAGAAAATCAGAAAAAACATGTTTTTCTACAAAACATGTTTTGAACAGTCTTAGGTGTTTCTCTTTACTTCAATTTCTATAGTAGATACGTTCCTTGTGCGTCCATCCTGCGATTGAAGCTGTTCGGAGCTTATCTTTATCGTACCTATAGAATACCCGGAACCTTCTGTCCTTCTAGCGACTATTTGTGCCACGTCCACAGCTCGTCCAATGCTAAGCCCTCTTGCCTTTATCATAACTCTTGGCTGGTTGGCAAGTTGTATGAGCGCTGATGTCACATATGCCATCAAAGGCTTTTTTCCGATGAAGACTGTGTCTTTTGCTTCGGGTCTATTCTCCGTACTCATGCCCTATCATGGGAGCGGGTCGTTTCATAAAAGTTTCTTTCGCGCCAAAGCCGGACTTGAGCAAAAACAGATCAATGCAACTTTAGATCAGATAATCAAGTATCATTGTATGCCAATGTAAATATACCAGTAGGTACACATGCACGTTAGATGCTAAATCAAAAACTACGATTTGGATTGGCCGCAGTGGCATTGTCAGCCCTGGTCATATATGCAGTTGCAGTACCATCTGCCAGTGCATTGACACCAAGAGACTTTCAGTATCTAAATGACAACCACAAGACGGATAGATTTCCAGGCGGACAGCACGTATGTGGCGACCATCTGTGCACACCACAAGAGTGGTCAGCAATGAAACAAGCAATTGGTAGCGCACAACGCAACCCAAGTGAGTGTTCAGAATTGAAACAATGGCAAGCCTGCATACCAGCAAACCAAACCAAGTCAGGTTAGAATAACCAAATAACCTTCAAACTAAGAATGGCCAGCAAAACTTGCGTATCAATTGGCGTGTTTAGCGTAGCAAAGCTCGTCTCGGATGTGAAAAGATCACTTCGCAGATCAGATTATGCCGAACTCAGACTCGATTTTTTAAATCCATCCCAAATTCCAAGTTGTCTAAACCTGGTCAGACCACACCTTGGCAGATGCATATGCACACTCAGGCCAAGATCAGAAGGAGGAAAATTCCAAGGAAGTGAGAATGAAAGAATATCGATACTGAAACTGATAGCAGAGTTTGAGCCGCATCTTCTTGATGTAGAATACAACACATTGAGAAAAAACAAGGAATTGTATCAATATCTCAAAAGAACTGGAGTTGAGATCCTAGTATCATGGCATGACTTTACAAAAACTCCAAGCGAGCAGCACTTGAAGTCAATGGCAAAAAAGATGTCAAGATTTTCAAAAAATGTCAAGATAGTAACAACAGCAAGAACAATCAGCGATACATTGCGAGTCCTCAACTTGTACAAAGGTACATTTCACAGGATTAACCTAGTTGCATTTGCAATGGGCGATTATGGCAGAATGTCACGCATTCTTTGCACAAGGCTTGGCAGCCCGTTTACATATGTATCACTTGGCAAACCAGTTGCGCCAGGACAGTTCAGTCTAGACGAAATGAAAACAATATTCAAACTGCAAAAATAATATCAAATGCTAGAACTGTCAAAGTGTCTTCTTACAAATGCTGATTCGGCTTTCTTTATTTTGACAGAGTCGGCAACGTCATGGGCCATGTCAACAAGATCACTTTTTGTCATAGACGGCCTTACAACGTCTTCTTTTGCAGAATCAGCCTCAAATTCAACATCAGTGAGTATGCTCATGCTGTCATCAAGTATTCTTCGGCATTCCTCAACAATGTCTCCCAAGTCGTCTGATTCCATGATTTTATCAGATACATTTTGGATTAATTAACTGATCCATCATCGTCTCATGAAAAATCACCTTCTGGCCAGCCTTATTATAAAAGAGAGTACAATACAATACAGATGAACTCAGGTCAGTTTTTCAACAATGTTCCAAGAAACGTCACCATTCTTGCAATTGGAGTTACAGTAATTCTTGGAATCTTTCGCCTGATTCCGTTACTGATACTTGTATGGATTGCTGCCATTTCGTATATCATATTGTACCAATACAGGTCGTCCAAGAACACCGCAGCAAACTTTGTCTGCCTGGACTGCGCCACAATACATCAACAGACTAGCTGCCCCAAGTGTGGCTCCAAGCTGAAAAAACTCTACTCCAGAACAAACAATTACGGCATCTGAATATTGCCAGAACCCCAAATCATCTAACCCTTAAATCATGATACATAGGAATTAGTTTTCGATGACAAGAACTTATGCGATTATAGGAGACCCAATTGATCATTCTCTTTCTCCCGCCCTCCATAACGCCTCGTTTGCGTTTCTTGGACTTGATTGCACATACATAGCATACAGAGTACCAAAGGGGGAGCTTGATGCAAGCATTGCAGATTTAAAAAAAATAGGAATTGCAGGTTTCAACGTTACAATACCCCATAAGGTTGACATGATGAAACTTCTTGATGAAACAGATGAGCAGTGCAAGATAGTTGGAGCTACAAACACTGTTGTAAATACAGACGGCCGCCTAAAGGGATACAATACTGATGTAGAAGGGTTTCTTGATCCAATAAGAAAGAGAAACATAGATTGCAAGGGTACAGATGTGTTGGTAATTGGCGCAGGCGGAGCTGCAAGGGCCATAGTTGCAGGATTTGCAAAGGAAAAGGTGCGCAAGATAACAATCACCAACAGGACGCAAGAGAATGCAGAAAAGATAGTAAAATTTGCAAAGCAGCTTGGCGTGGAATCAGAGTATGTAGACCTTGCACAAGCAGGCGATATTGCACCAAGCTTCAAGTTTGTAGTCAATGCAACTTCAGTAGGCCTCAAGGGATCAGGACTTCCAATATCAACCAAGAACATTACAAAGGACTCGATTGTTTATGACATTGTATACATGCCAGTTGAGACACAGCTCATCGAGCAGTCAAAAGAGCATGGTGCTACTATAATTTATGGCTGGGAGATGCTTCTTGCTCAAGCCATGAAGTCTTTTGAGATATGGATAGGCAGGCCTGCTCCATACGAAGCAATGAAATTGACATTGCTTGGGAGGTTCTAGATATGGTTCAGGTAAGGGCAAGCATGCATGGCGCAGTCTCCATAGTAAATGCAATTGCAACCGGCAAGGGTGCAACACTTGGCATATCGCTTGGAGTCGATGCATTGGTAGAAGCAACTCCAGGCAGGGGAATAATTTTTGAGAACAAGGAATCAAACCTTAGTGCGCGCCTGATAAGGTCTGTCATAGAGACATCGGTGCCAAGAGCAGAGATTGAAAAAAACAAGATTCGGATTACTGTTAACACGCAGATACCATCAGGATACGGACTGAAGAGCTCAAGCGCCATATCATCAGTAATCTCACTTGCATGTGCAAAGATCTTCAAGCCAAAGGCAACAGACATTGATATCCTAAGAGATGGCGTGCTGGCTTCAATCAAATCAAAGGTTAGCATCACAGGTGCGTTAGATGATGCATGCGGATGTTATTTTGGAGGATTTGCAGTGACTGACAATACAAACATCAAGATAATAA
>JAGWGB010000027.1 GCA_028867595.1 Nitrososphaerota archaeon
CATGATCTATCGCGGTTTATTCTCAGTTTCCCGAGGTTATCCACGTCCATAGGTTAGCTTGACCACGTGTTACTGAGCCGTCTGCAGTGTATTGCTACACTTACTCGCATGGCTTAGTACCAATCCGATAGCAATCAGGTCCGGCAGGATCAACCGGATTCGTTTTATTGGTATTTGATTTTTCAAATACCTTGTCGAAGTACGACTTTTAATCACACATTATATTGGGAATTGGTGGATTCACACACTTTCTTCAAATTTCAGATAAAACCGTTAGGTTATACCCACATTTTGTATGCGTAACTGGAGGCCTGTGAATCATGCGATGGTACAACACCAAGTGTCATCACAAGCGCCGCCTTGCTGTTACGTATGCAAACAGGGGATCAAAGAGAAACAATATAAATCATGCACAAAACCTTCCTAAAAACTGGAATTTTTGCGATCCCTAATATTTGCCCGTGATGCTAGTTTTGACATTGTCTTCTGCTATTGAAGTATACCAGAAAAAAACGCCAAAGTCGGCAAAGGTTTTCGAAAAATCAAAAAAATATCACGTCAACGGCGTAAGCCACAACATTCGATTCTTCAAGCCTTATCCATTTGTTACAAAGTCTGCAAAGGGCAAGACGATTACCGATGTTGACGGCAACAAGTATACAGATTACTGGATGGGACACTGGAGCCTTATTCTGGGACACGCTGCACCCCCTGTTGCAAGTCTTGTCAAAAAACAACTGCCGTCATGCTGGATGCATGGAACCGTAAACGAGATGACTGTATTATTTTCTGAAGTAATTCAAAATGCAGTCCCTGTTGCTGAAAAGATTCGCTATGTATCAACAGGTACTGAAGCTACCATGTATGCAGTAAGGACAGCAAGGGCATTTACTGGAAAAAAAATAATTGCAAAAATTGACGGAGGATGGCACGGATACACGACAGACCTGCTCAAGGCAGTCAACTGGCCTTTTGACCAACAAGAAAGTCTTGGGCTGACAGACGAATCTCATATTGTATCAATACCGTACAATGATCTTGAAAAGTCAATTCAGATATTACAGTCTGTAAAAGATGATCTAGCTGGTGTAATCATAGAGCCAGTCCTTGGAGGCGGAGGATGCATACCTGCAACAAAAGAATACTTGGCAGGAATTCAGGAATTTGTGCACAAAAATAATGCGCTCTTTTTGCTTGATGAAATTGTGACCGGGTTTAGATTTTCATTTGGGTGTCTTTACCCATCGATGAATTTGAGTCCTGATATAGTAACTCTTGGAAAAATTGTTGGCGGCGGATTTCCAATAGGCGTAATCTGCGGAAAAGAAGAGATAATGAAAATATCTGATACTGCAACCCACGCAAAATCAAACAGGTCATACATTGGCGGTGGAACGTTTTCTTCAAATCCGATTACAATGACTTCTGGAAGAGCAATGCTTCAATTTCTCAAGAAAAACTCTAGTGTCTACAAAAAAATTGGCAAGCTAGGAGAGACTGCAAGAAGAGGTCTTGAAAAAACATTTGACGGAAAGGTAGCCACTACTGGAAAGGGCTCTCTATTTATGACACACTTTTTAAAAGACGGCGTTACCGAAATTAAAAATGCCGCAGATGCTGCAAGATGCGATACAGAGTTGTTGCGTAAATACCACTTTGAGATGATTGCAAAGGACGGAATCTTCTTTTTGCCTGGAAAGCTTGGCGCAGTCTCAAGTGCCCACAGCGAGGCAGACATTAAACAAATGATACGTGCCTCAGACAGATTTTCTGCCTCCATGTAACAGTCAGAAAATATATGCAAAATACATAGACGGTTTACGCCCTCGGCTTGCAAATTCAAGATGTTTTTTGCAAACACGCACGTTATTTTATATCAGATATGTCTAGAAACTGGCACGGTACGCATACTTGGAACAATTAAAGACCACATTTCGCACAAACAGGATTACACTTAGGCTACCAAATAGTATACTTGACGAGCTACGAAAAGAGGCCGAAGACAAGGACCTGCCTCTAAACTCTTTCATATCAAAAATCCTTCTCAAGCACATTTCATTTAACAAGCGATTTGAGATGATGCCGACCGTGCTTGTATCCCAGATACTGCTTGCAGCCATGGTTGAAAGCATGGATGAAGCTTCGATGAACGAAGCTGCCAAGCTTGCGCCAAAGGTAGTCAAAAAACTAGCAGCCCTCGGAGGGTGGGAGTATAACATTGACAGAATGATAGAAAACTACTTTACAATAATTGGCAAGTACTGCGGTTGGTACCAATTCAGATACAAGGCCGACCGTGCAAACTATACTCTAACTTTTGAAACAAACATGGGCCGCAAGTGGGCCAGATTCATTTCAAAATACGTCAGGTCAATACTTGAATCTCTCAAAGTTCACATTACTGACGAGTCCTTGGACGAGGAGGTCGTTGTTTTCAAGTTCTTAAAACTAATAGTTTGGGAGCCGTCAGCGTCGCGATAAACAAATGAGTTCTGTTAACTCTGGTTGTTTTGATATTTTTTCCAAAGATGTCAATATAACCACGTCTTTTTAGATATAGATTTTTTATCACTTGTAGTGTTTCCACCAACTCTTTCATCCAATAGGCGGAGGTTTACTCTAAGGGGATGATTGTAAACAATCTCTACTGGTGTAATGCAACCAGTTGTAATGGTGAAGTAAGCTCTACAAGTTTAGTAGGGCGGTGTGCAGTAGGTTTTGGCATACCAGAGTGCTCTCAAGTGAAGCAAGGAGGCGGAACGTGGAGAACATAAGGTCACTAATCCGAGGAGTCGATGAGGGCAAGTTAGCGTCGGATGATATTTTGTTTGAGAATCGAAGAGTTAACAGAACCGCGATATTTAATAAGCAATATTCCTAGAGTCGTTCTCGTGTACAAGATAGCAATTGCAGTTGCGGCAATAGTTTTGCTGATACCATTAGCAGGTCATTCCTTTGCTTCTAACATTGAGATAGACATACACACGGGTTCTGCTGATCAAAATCAACACCTGACATTTTACACAGCTGCAACATCAGCATATGTTGGAGACGTACTTCAGTTTGGAAATGGAGATACCGTTTCTCATGAGGTAGTATCTGGAACACCAGACGCAGGTCCAAGCGGCAAGTTTGATAGCGGTACAATAAACCCAGGGCAGTACTTTACATACACTTTGACAGAATATGATGTCGGCACGTTTACCTTTTACGATAAAACATATCCATGGATGACTGGAAGCTTGGTTGTTCAAGAAGCTCCTGGAGGATACAAAGTGTTACACAATGTTGGTGCTGATGCAGGAGATGGCAAGACAACATTTGATGTCCAGTATCAATCAGTGAAAAATATCATCTCTGCAAACATTGGAGCAAAAGACAAATCGCTCAACTTGATGCTTGTAGGACAGACAACTAGCAACAGTGATCTTGTGCTTAGATTGCCAACAGGTCTTATCACTCCGCCATTTTTCGGAGTACAGCTTGACGGCCAGTTCACAAAGAACTTTACAGTATCAAATGAACAGGGAATCGAGGTTGTCACAATACCAATCACTCCAGTTACTGAACAAGTCAGCATAGTAGGAACCCAAGTGGTTCCAGAATTTGGGCCAATTGCAATGATGATTCTTGCAGCAGCTGTTATCACATTAGTAGTTCTTACAAGAATTACGCCAATCCGTAAACTGGGATAGCTGCGCCATTTATCGGCCTTGCATCATTAGATGCCAAAAAGAGCATTATTCTTGCAATGTCAGACGGCGTAACCCATTTCGAATAATCTGCACTAGGCATTGCGGCTCGGTTTTCTTTTGTATCAATTATGCTTGGCATGATACAGTTGACATTGATTCCTTTTGATTTGACTTCCTCTGACAGGGATTCTACTAGTCGTATTATGCCACTCTTTGATGCAGCATATGCAGCATCATGGCCTCCACCTTTTAGCCCCCCTCTTGCAGCAACATGGATTACTTTTCCGCTAGACTTTTTTAGCATTTCAGAGACCACATGCTTGCTGAGGAAAAATGCGGTCTTGAGATTTAGATTCATCATTGCATCCCAGTCTTTTTCTTCAATCTCTGTAACTGGCTTTCCTGCAATGTATCCTCCAATGACGTTTGCAAGAATGTCTATTTTGCCAAATCTCTTTATCACTTCAGAGACCAGAGTCTTTACGTCATCTTCTTTTCTAAAATCCCCTCTTAGCAAGAATATGTTTTTTGATGTACCGCAAATCTTTTGCAAAAGCAAGAGCGAATCGTCAGAATAGTACGTCAAAGCAAGTGACGCGCCAGATTTGAGAAATGCCTGTGCGACCTCAATTCCAAGCCCACCGCTGCTACCTGTAACCAGCACTACCTTTCCTGTAAAGTCATAACCGTTCATAATACAACGACTACACAGCCAATTAAAAAAGAATCTTTTTTCAGTGAAAGTTTATCAGATGACGTTACTAGGATATACCATGTCAAAAGACAAATCTAACAATTGGGATGATCTGTGGGCAGAATACACACAGACTCTAAAAAAATGGACAAATGACTTTGAATCACTGCAAAAGACAAGCGTTGAGGTACAGGAAAAATATAAAGAAGTGATGACAAAGGCAATGAACGAGTCAAGCCAGAAAACAATAAAAGAATTTCAGGAGAACTGGCAAAAGGCCATGACACAGGCAGGGGCTGCAGCATTCAAGCAGTTTGGCGAAAATTGGCAAAAGTCAATCAGCGATTCTGGGTTGGAGCAGCTCAAGACATATGGCGACATGATGAACAAGTTTGTCGATACATGGCAGAAAATGTGGAGATAAAACCAGCCAAAAAAATCTAGTCTATAGATTCTCGAGTCTTTGACTCGACCTCATCTGCCATGACGTCAAGGTCTGACGTATTGCCTAGCTTTTGGTATGTAAGCTTCTCAAGTGTCTTGATTATGCTTTTTGCAGAACGGTATTGAGGTATTTTCGGGTCATTAAGCTCTGCATACAGCCCAATTCCCTGAATACCATTCATCTTTGCAAACCCCAAGATTAGGCCGTTAAAGCCTGTAATTATCGAGGCCTCTGGTGTTGTTGCAATTCCGAGCTTGCGCACTTGCTCTGTCATTTCAAGCGATGTTGTAGTGACAAAAGTTTGGGGTTCTTTTCCGATTGGTTTTCTTGTATGAAACCCTCCAAGTGTGTAAATGAAACGTGTTGAATATTTTTTTGCCACATTTATGACATCTTGGCACAAAACATTGAGTTCTTCGGTAGATGACGGCTGCCCAGATCCCCCTCCAAAAACAATTGTGTCCTTTCCTGAACGATACTCCCATTTTTCTTCTGGAAGGTCAATGTATCCACCATTATCAATGACATAAGCTGGATATGATGGGAGAACTTCACGAAATACACTAGTGCTAAGATTTGTGTTGATAAAATCAATTACTATGCTTCCCACGTCTCCCATGTCTTGCATTGCAGCAATCATCATTGGTTTTTGCAAAACAGGTTCTTTTATCTGCGAAAACTTCACACTAGTGTTTTACATCGTTTGTGATTAATACTTTGCAGTCGTTTCCCATTAGGATATAAATGGAATTTTTAAAAAATATACCATGGGCAAATACGAGCTTCCGCCTCTGCCATATTCGTATGATGCGCTTGAACCGTACATTGACGAAACGACAATGAGGATTCACCATACAAAACATCACCAGGCATACACAGATGGACTAAATGATGTTCTTGCAAAGATAAACGCACTATCACACAAAAACTACATTATCGGGATTTTGTCTGACATGACGGGCGTTCCAGAAACTGCAAGGGATGCCATTAACTTCTACGGCGGAGGATATGAAAATCACAGAATGTTTTGGGAAAGCATGAAGCCAAATGGAGGAGGCAGTCCAGGCGGAAGGCTGGCAGATGAGATTGGAGTATATTTTGGAAGTTTTGACGAGTTTAAGAGAAAATTTTCAGAAGGCACAGTTGCCATACAGGGAAGCGGATGGGGCTGGCTTGTCTACAATCAGACATATGCCAGGCTAGAATTTATGGCAACCCCGAATCAAACAAGCCCTTGGACCATGCGCCGCATCCCGCTCTTGGGACTTGATGTATGGGAGCATGCATATTATCTCAAATACCAAAACAAGAGGGCATCATATGTGGAATCGTGGTGGAACACTGTTAATTGGTCCGAAGTTGAGGAAAGATTTCTCCGAGTATCTTCATGATATAAAATAAACAATAGTTTGAATATTTTTATACGCATACAATTTTCTGGTTTACAATGG
This sequence comes from Nitrososphaerota archaeon, assembly GCA_028867595.1. Taxonomy (GTDB): domain Archaea; phylum Thermoproteota; class Nitrososphaeria; order Nitrososphaerales; family Nitrosopumilaceae; genus Nitrosotalea. The sequence goes on from JAGWGB010000027.1 coordinate 6,286, forward strand.
ATGCATACCTAGAAGAAGAGTTGTATGATTTGCTGACTTTTTGCATGCAAAATGAATCATCATCGGATCATGATTCCAAAAAAGAAAGGATTCATGCAATTGGAGAAGAGCTTTTCAATGATGGCGGGGTTGATGCCATGGAAAACATGTACTTTGCAATACAAAACAGGATAAAAGAAGAGATTCACAAAGATGCCAATGCGTATCGTTCTTGGTGGAATGGCATCACAGACGAATGGAAATACTAGTTCAGTTTAGATTCTCATCTGTATCTCATATACACAAAAATAAAGAAAGAAAAGTTACTGGAGTAACTTTTTCTGTTGCATTTTCTTTTCTATCTGCTTTGCTCGCACCACAAATGCTACAAAGATGCCGCCGAAAATCGAGCCAGATATGATGGTGGCTCCTATGACTCCATCCGGATTGAGGTATGGAGTTCCTGAGCCCTCACCTGGATGTGCCTTGACTTCAGCTATTCTTTCCCTTGCAAGTTTTAGTTCCTCTTCAAGGGTCATGCCACTGCTTGACTGTGGTGGATACACCTGTGCAAAGGCTAATGGAGCCAATGTGCATGCCACAACAAATGCAAGCAATGCTGCAGAAAGAATTGTTTTGCTTTGTCTCATGACATACAATAAGCAAATTTTGGATTTAGCGTTTGATGAAAATATGATTTCATCAAAAGTTTTACATAGTATCGTGACTAATATACGGTACATTTTGACATGAATCAAGATAAAACAAGACAGCCAGTGCCAGAAAGAGTTAGCATTTACGATACCGATGATGAGAAACTCAGAGAACTGGGAGAAGTTCTCGTGACTGATGCAAGTAGAAACATTTTGAGACTATTATTTGAGAACACGCTTACAGCAAATGAGATTGCTACAAAGACTGGATTTTCGCTGCAACTTGTACGATATCACATACAAAAGATGCAAAATGTCGGACTTGTAGATATATCAAAGATAGGAAAGAACACAAAATCGCATGACATGAAATACTATACTGCAACAAAATTTGCAATTGTAATTGTCCCTTCCAAGTTCTCAGAGAAGACCAAATCAAGCAAATCGCTTGCGAGATCATTTAAATCAATTTACAGATTTGGTGCAGTTGGAATTGCTACGATTGGTGCATGGTTTGCAGCAATCGCACTTCAAGGAACTGGAATTGCTACAGATTTTGTACAGCAAAAGATTCCAAGTGGTGCAGGCTCGACAAGCTACAATCCATTTTACAATGGGGTAGGAGGACCATATTCAGGAGATGGAGGAATAGGCTCTGGTGCAACACTTGAAGAAATGCTCAAGCTTGCAAGAGAGCGTGTTACTACAGTATTGCACAATCCACATGCCGGTTCTGGTACGCCATTTTTCACTCCAGGGGCAGGCACGCCAGAGTTTTTCTGGCCCATGGTAATTGCACTTTCTGTTCTTGCGGCAGGCTTGTCAATGGAGATAATAATGAAATTCTTGAAAGTAAAAAAAGAAAATTTCTGACGTGCAATAAAAAATAAGGTCCCAAGCAACCAGATATCATTCAATGGAGGTCGTGTAGGACAAACATCACGGCATGAATTTTTTGCTTTTAGATACGCTATCAAAAAGACATTGTTCTGAGCAATGTGTAGCAGTAGGATCATCCAGTTCTTTTCCACAGGTCTCACACTTTGTTTTCAAACGCGGTTTATTTTTTGCAACACCATTAAAATACATTTATGATTATCAAATCTGATAATCAGATTTCGACGTAAATTTGACATAATCAAGTTCGTCTAAGATCGTAACACGTAGTTAGCACGTCTAGTGCCAAGGGATTCAGCTAGTTGGCAACAGCAACAAGAGGTTGTTCTTCTTCTGGCTCTTCACGCATTTCTTTTCGTGCTCTGGCAAGCGCCATTCTGAGATGCTCTATCTCAATCTCATCCATCATTTCACACATACAAAAAGATAGCAGAATCAAATACTTAAAAGATTTGAAAATTTACGCTATGGTTCTAGAAGATGCGTCCTTTAGCGAGACCAGATTTGAACAATATTCTTTCCATTGATGGGAAAAGAGAATTTCATGGTCTCCCTGCACAAAGCATCCAAGAGTAGATTTGTTATCAGTCTTTAACGGAAAATCTACAACAAACCTTTCCTGCTCGTTTACTTTTCTAAAGTATGTTGGCTTGAGCCCCATAGAATAAAGTTCGATTATAAAGCTAAATGGATTTGGGTTTTGCATCTTGTCTTTTGCAGATTCGTATGCAATGTACCTTGATGCATACTTTGCAGCATCCCTTGCTGCATCTCGCGCAGACTCACCTGAGACATATCCTCCACCGTACCACCCGTAATTATCTCGCGCGGCATAGCTTGCTTCTTTCCATACATAGTCCCACGCCGAATCCCAAGTATTGGTTTTGTTGGATTTCATTGCTGCAACTCTTGCAAGATCCCACAATGAATCACTTGCATGTTGCAAAAGGACTCCCTCTTGCTTCCATGGGCCAAGTGCCTTGACATAGTTCTCAATTATTTCGTTAACCTTTGGCAGTATGGAGTTTGCCTCCTCAAGTGTTCTTGCAGGAGTAAAATATTTTATCGATTTTATCTTTGAAACATGTTCAGTTATTGAGAGATCTTCATTTGATTGAGACAACAACTATCACACCTTTTCCAGTTTTATATTAAGCTGCTTTTTCTGGGTTCTGCTAGTCTTCATCAGCGTTTTATACCGTAAAAAATCGTTTGTGTTTCTAACCTTCCAGTACTTTGAAAAACTTGGCTACATCCTCTTCGTTAACCAGATCGTCTAAACAATCTTTGATATCATGTATGATCTGCGGATAATCATTTCCATATACCTCTTTGAGCACTATCTTCAAGTATTCCGTACGGTCGTAGATTTCGCTGATTGTTGTATCATAAGCCCTGAGTTTGGAAACTGTTGCATGGTATTTGATATTGCTAACCTGCATCAGAATTAATTCTACACATGATACTACAGCGGTCTTGTGCATTTGGGCGAAAAACTCTCTCAGTCTATTCCAACCCCACACTAATCACAGACTAACAGATTTAACCATTTCCAAATTTGACGCCGATACCATTAAAAACCGATGACATGACCAGTTTTGGAGTTTATTTTAATTTCAAAGTCTCTATATTTCGGAGATGACGTTGAAACCTTGACATGCCAGACCTCGTCTTTTAGATGTGGTTTTTCTATTTTCATAACGGAATAATGTTGTTGAACAAAGTTTGTAGCAATCATCTTTGCTTCAATGTCATTTATTATGTAAAGCGACACTCCCAAAAATGGAATCGATGTGATATTTATCAATATACGTACAAAATTCTATAATAATCTTCTATTGCGGTTTCCAATATTTCCTAACTTTATTTCTGTAATAATCACATCAAAAATATCTTTAATGGATAACAATCGGCGAATACTACACAGTATCTTTTTTAAAATCATGGTTGTCAGAATCAGGCTTTTTTGTTTCCTTTGGCAACCACAGCCTCGCAACTGCACCCATCATAAACCCACCAACAACAACTATTGCAATTCCACTAATTACCAGAACAATTGCTTTTACAACAGATTTGAAGGCTGGCATGTAACTAGATATGTCTTGCCTGTTAAATAGGATTGGCCATATCTTTCACACCTGCAGATTGTCTTTTTCTTTCTAGGAATTTTCTGCGACTTGACCAAACTGGTCAATTACTTCTTCTATGCTTTTTTCGGTTCTGTTAACTCTTCGGTTGCTGTATAAAACCTCATACCGAGACCAACTTGCTTCCATCGACTCTGAGGATTACCAGCTGCAAGTTGTCCAGATTCCCCTTCATCGCTTCACCTGAAAGCCCTCTAGGATGGCAAAACCTACTCCACCCCTTGTAAGAGATATTCAGTGCCGCTACAACATCACGGTCCATCGACCTCTTACAATTATTGCACCACAATTTACGATGTTGAAATCTGTCCTCTTGGATTCTCTCTCCGCATATTGGACAAAGTTGGCTGGTGCGTCTTGGATCTACAAACTGTACCGGAATTCCTTCCCATGCAGCTTTGTATTGTATCTGCCTTTGTAATTCGTAGAAAGACCATGAATTTAATCGCCTTCTGTGTTTTCTTCCCTGGCCGTTTCCCTTTCTGTACAGTTTACGTATTCCCTTGATGTCTTCAAGTACAATCATAGATTCTGACTCTTTGGCCGTATTGACAATGTCTTTTGATATTTTATGTAGATATTGCTGTATCCGCCTTGCCTGCCTGTTTCTTCTCTGTGTAAAGAACTTGTTCTTGACTCGCACGTCATTTCTCCTAAACGATGCTCTCACAAATTGAG
>JAGWGB010000028.1 GCA_028867595.1 Nitrososphaerota archaeon
CGCATTCTGGGTATAGGTGATCAGGGAGCTGGTGGAATGGGCATTCCAATTGGCAAGCTTTCATTATATACATTGATTGGAGGTATCGATCCACGTCGCACGCTTCCAATCTTGCTTGATGTTGGCACTAACAATTATGAGCGTCTGCATGATCCAGCGTACATAGGCTGGCGTCACGAAAGAATCACAGGACAGGTTTACTGGGATTTTGTGGACAAGTTTGTAAGTTCAGTCAAGCGCAAGCTTCCAAACGTCTTGCTACAGTGGGAGGATTTTGCAAAACCACATGCCCGTCCAATCCTTGACAAGTATCGTGACAGCCTATGCACATTCAATGACGATATTCAAGGCACTGCGGCAGTGACGTTAGGAGCAATGTATGGTGCCCTGAACATTACAAAGAAAAAATTTTCGGATCAACAGGTTATCATTCTTGGTGCGGGTAGCGCAGGAACAGGAATTGCCGAGTATATTTTAACAGCAATGGTAGATGAAGGGATGGATGAGACAGATGCTCGCAAACATTTCTTTCTCTTGGACAGTAAAGGATTGTTGCATACAGCTAGGACAGATTTGTCATCGGTTCAACAGAAATTTGCACAACCTTTTGAAAGTGTATCTGGCTGGAAAATAAATGATAAACAGATAAGTTTAGCCGAGGTTATTGAGAATATTTCTGCTACGATCCTCATTGGAGTTTCAAGCCAGTCTAATCAATTTACTGAACAAATTATCAAAAATATGGCAAGCAAGGTAGAAAGACCAATTATCTTTCCTCTCTCAAATCCGTATGACCATGCAGAAGCGATCCCAGAAGATCTCATCCGATGGACAGATGGGCGTGCCCTAATAGCTACTGGAACAGAGTTTCCACCCGTATCATTTAGTGGTAAGACAATCAGAATAGCTCAATGCAACAATTTTTACATCTTTCCGGCGATAGGGCTTGCTGTAATATCTTCTGGCGCAAGACGAGTAACCGATAAGATGATGGGGGCAGCAGCAAGAGCTCTTGGAAGTTTTTCTCCTGACATGGTTGATTCTGATGCACCACTGTTACCACCAATAGAGAGTATGAGAGATGTAGCTATTCACGTTGCGGTGAAGGTTGGACTACAAGCTCAGAAAGACGGTATAGCGCAAGAAACTAGCGAAGAAGAACTATATCGACAAATACAAGAAAGATTTTGGACTCCAGAATACCGCAACTACAAATTTATCTCAAAGGATGTATCAAATGAGTAATAATGGAATATGCAGGCTGTGTCAAATGATCAAAACGATACATATCAAAAACAACTATCAAAATTTTATTGCAAATCACAAACGTGTGGATATCGATTAAGTCATGGCAAAGAAAGTAGCCGAGGTAGTGGTAGAGTCATTAATTGCGGCAGGAGTCAAGAGAATATACGGTGTCTCAGGCGACTCGCTTAATGGCATAACCGATTCAATACGTGGACATGACAAGGACATTTCTTGGGTTCATATTCGCCATGAGGAAACGGCTGCATTTGCAGCTGGTTCCGAAGCCCACCTCACAGGAAATATAGGCGTCTGTGCAGGGAGCTGCGGGCCTGGCAACATGCACCTTGTCAACGGACTGTATGATTGCTATCGCAGCAGGGTGCCTGTCCTTGCAATTGCAGCGCATATACCAAGCAGAGAAATAGGGAGCGCATACTTTCAGGAGACTCACCCCGAACTTTTGTTCAAAGAGTGCAGTAACTACTGTGAACTTGTCTCCCACGCGGAACAAATTCCGCGTGTTCTTGATATTGCGATGCGAACTGCCATCTCTCTGCGTGGAGTTGCAGTCATCGTACTTCCAGGCGATGTTGCATTGCAAGACGCTACCTCCAACAGACCCTTGGTTCCCTTTGTACAACCAAAAACTGTCATCTGCCCATCCAAAGAAGAGATTGCAAAGGTTGCAGAGGCTGTCAATTCAGCCAAGAAGGTGACCATCCTTGGAGGGGCAGGTTGCGCCGGTGCACATTCGGAACTGATCGAGGTTGCCGGCCTACTTCAGGCTCCAATAGTGCACGCATTGCGCGGCAAGGAGTTCATAGAATATGACAATCCCTACGACGTGGGGATGACAGGGCTACTTGGATTTTCATCTGGATACTATGCAATGATGGACTCTGACTTGCTGCTCATGCTTGGAACTGACTTCCCCTATCAGCAGTTCTATCCCCCGCATGCTATCATAATACAGGTGGATATTCGAGGTGAACAGATAGGAAGACGGACAAAGGTTGATCTTGGGCTTGTCGGAGACGTGCGCCAAACACTGGCTGCGTTGAAACCACTCCTACATCGGAAGGCGGATGGAGAACATCTAAAGGCGTCACTAGGCCATTACAAGAAAACCCGACAGGATCTTGATTCCAATGCCATAGGAAAGGCAGGAGACATTCCCATCCATCCGCAGTACGTAGCAAGGACGATAAATGAACTGGCCACGGATGATGCAATCTTTACATGTGATGTCGGTACTCCGACCGTCTGGGCTGCACGCTATCTATACATGAATGGTAAACGAAGACTGCTTGGATCTTTTTCGCATGGCTCCATGGCAAATGCCCTCCCCCAAGCAATAGGAGCCCAACAAGTCTTTCCAGACCGTCAGGTCATCTCGCTTTCCGGGGACGGCGGGTTTTCAATGCTCATGGGCGACTTGATTTCATTGAAACAGTTGAATCTTCCTGTCAAGATCGTAATATTTAACAACGGGGCCCTGGGTTTCGTAGAGCTTGAAATGAAGGCTGCCGGGATACTCCCATATGGCACTGATCTTGTGAAGACCGACTTCTCAAAGGTGGCAGAAGCTGTTGGAATCCTAGGGTTACGTGCTGAGAAGCCAGAACAGGTAAGGCCAATGCTGACCCAAGCTTTGGAGCACGACGGGCCATCTCTTGTAGATGTAGCAGTGAACCGCCAAGAGTTGCTAATGCCTCCAAGCGTAAACCTTGCTATGATGAAGGGCTTTACACTGTACATGATAAAAGCGGTGCTCAACGGCCGCGGAGATGAGGTAGTGGATCTTGCCAAAAGAAGTTTATTCGGATAACTGCTGATTCCTACAACAGTCTTTCAAAAACAGGCAGCTTGCCGAATAATCTAAATTGTGGGTTGTAATATTCGATGAGATGGGAAGCGAAGAGGCCAGAGAGGAAGAGCACGAGTTGGAAGACGTAGAACAAGAAGAACAGGATGAAATGGATGAATAGACAGACAGAAAATAAAATTTGAACTAGACCAGATAGCATTTTTCACGTAAGTATGTTGTACCGCTGCACGTCAACCGTGATCTAGCTATGTCTAGAAATAGGATTTTATGATTTGAAGATTATGCGAAGAATCATTAACAATCAGGGAACTGCAAATGCGTGGCTTCTGACATTTACGGGGATCTAATCAAGTCAGTCATAGCCTTACTTGTAGTAATCGACCCGATTGCCAGTGTTCCTGTCATCATGACGCTTACAAGCAAGATGGAAAAAAAAAACAGAGAGCATCTATTTCAAACGTTACTATTGTTACAGTGGCAATACTGCTCTTTGTTTTTGCATTTGTCGGAAATGCGATTTTCTCAATATTTGGCATCTCCATGTTCAGTTTTATGATAGCCGGAGGCGTACTGCTCTTCATAGTGGCAATCGAGTTGCTTACACATGGAGAATGGAAATTCGGCAGCCAAAGCTTGGAAGACGAATCGGGGATTGTCTCACTTGCTTTTCCGCTACTTGCCGGTCCTGGGGCCCTGGCATTGGCGATTCTCACATTTGAAAAGTATGGAGCACTTGTAACAGTGCTATCCATCACAATTGTTCTCGGCATAACGTATGCGGTTTTGCGCCTGGTAGGACCCATCTATCGATTACTGGGTAAGAGGGGTTCCATGATAATAACGAGGATTTTTGCAATTATCGTGGCAGCCTTTGCGGTACAGTTTATCATTGATGGAATAAGACAAATATTTCACTGATTGCCAGTATTCGCTCATAATGCAGAATCTTGTTGCAAATGGGTGTAATGTATATTGGGAAAATTTGTATTAAAATTATTGCAAATTATCAGATGCCTTTTTCTATAATGCCTGCATACCGTTTCTAATGAGTCAAGAGTCTACGAACATATTAAAAGATGCTAAGATGGGTGGAAGTGAAAATATGCGAGAGTTTGACTATGTCATAGTAGGCGGAGGTCTTGCGGGAGGAAATGCCGCAATTTCAATTAGGGAAAATGACACGACAGGCAGTATTTGTATCATTACAGATGAAAATCACATTCCATATGATCGTGTTCCGCTTTCAAAAAATTACCTGCTTGGCAAGATGAAAAGAGAAGTGCTGTATGTCAAAAAATCTGACTTTTACGCAACCCAAAAAATAGAAACGATTACCGACACCAGGGTAACTGGACTTGACCCAAAAAATCATGTTGTCAGGATAAGTAATGAAACTGATATTCATTACAAGAAACTCTTGCTTGCCACAGGCGGTCAAGCAAGGAGACTCTCAATCCCAGGGTCCGAACTGGATGACGTATTCTATCTTAGGACTGTTGACGATGCAGAGAAAATTGAGGCAGCAATGCAACGATCCAAGAGCGCTATAGTGATAGGCGGTGGCTTTATTGGGTGCGAACTTGCTTCCACCTTTACAAAAAAGGGCATCAACACTACCATAATTGAGGCTGGACCCAAGATACTTGGACGGGCGTTTGACTCTGACACGGCAAGCTGGATTGAAAGTTATTTTGAAAGAAGGGGAGTCAGGATAATGACAAAAACCACACCGGTAGAACTGCAAGATAACAATGGAAAGGTTACTGGAGTAAAACTACAGTCAGGAGAGGTAGTCCCAGCAGATTTTGTAGTAATTGGCATCGGGATAAACCCTAATGTCGAGCTTGCAAAGGAGGCAGGTCTGCAGGTAGACAACGGCATAATAGTAAACGAATACATGCGGACATCTAATCCTGACATTTATGCTGTAAGCGACGTTGCCAGATTCTACAGCCCAGTCTTTGGGAGGCATATGAGACTGGAACACTATGACCTTGCTGTAAAACAGGGAAGACTAGCTGGGGAAAACATGACCGGCAAGACCAAGCCGTTTGAAGATCTGCCATATTTCTTTTCGTTCATGTTCGATATTAGAATTGAGGCGTATGGAGATCTGAGCAAATATGATACAGTAATAACAAGGGGCAATCCAACTGGAAATGGCAATTTCACCAAGTTTTATCTTGACGACGGTACAGTAAATGCGGTAATTATGGTGACTCGAAAGGAAAATGTGGAAGATATCAAGCAACTGATTCGCTTGCGAAAAAAAATAGACGATCCTGCATCTCTGGGCGATGAATCAACTAAAATTGAGGCAATGATTACTTGAGCGAATTTGTCAAGGTAGCACGAAAACAGGATGTATCAGAAGGAACCATAAGAGAAGTCAAGTACAACGAGGAATCAGTCTGCCTGGCAAACATTGGGGGAAAGTACTATGCTATAGGAAACATCTGCACCCATGAGGGTGGCCCTCTAGCAGAAGGAACTTTTCAAGATTTCGAGGTAGAATGTCCTTGGCACAATGCTAGATTTGATATGAGAACAGGAGAAGTTCTATCACCTCCTGCAGAAAAACCAGTACCGACCTATGAAGTCGTGATAAAAGAAGATGACATATTCATTAGAAAAATCAAATAACGCAAAGACCAAGCGCATATGTAAAAGGTGCAAGACAGAGTTTGACGATGACAATGGATATCCCGTATGCAACTATTGCCTGAAGATGTTGGATAATTGGGAGTGATGCATTTTGAACTTGATTGCATTTTCTTGCAGTTCAGCATCAATGTATTTATGTCCGAAACGAGAATGATCTTCACATGCAGATGACTGGAGGCCAAACTGATATCAACTATAACAACATGACACAGCATTGGTTAGAAGTATTGGACGAGGTAGGCAGGTTATCATCAAATTTAGGAAAGATTCGTACCGAGTCAAACTCCAAAAACATGGAAGAATGGCGTAAATTCCTTTTACTGTGGCTTGACATGCAGAGAAAAACCATTTGGAGAAACATTCCAGAAAGTTACCAGAAGATCACGGTTGAGCAATCAGGCATATTATCAAAAAATCTTGCTCAAGCAATACACAATCTGGACTTTGTATACTCTTACTTTGCAACACAATACCAGCAGAATTTTGGAATCTGGAGTGACTATGCATCCATCCTGACACAGAACATGGCAGGCATGTGGGGCATTTATGTAAAGCACCAAATATCAGGATCTGGTTTCCTTTACGAACAAGACAGGCAATTTGTGGAAACAATACGTGATATTGAAAAAGATTATGAAGATTTTGACAATTCGCAAAGCCTCAACAAAAAAACGAAATCCAAAAGCAATCCGGAATTACAGCGAGAAAATTGACGATACGTCTGAACTATCCGTGATTCGATGATAAAGATAAAACGAGCATACGACAAGCCTTCCAAAGAGGACGGGTACAGAATTCTGGTTGATAGGTTATGGCCCAGGGGAGTCTCTAAAGACGAGGCTAAAATCGATCTTTGGTTAAAGGAGATCTCTCCATCGAACGAATTGCGAGAATGGTTCTCACACGATCCAAAGAAATGGGAGGGCTTCAAATCCAAGTATAGAGACGAGCTAAAAGAGAAAGCAGAACTTATCAAGGAATTAAAAAAAATTGAAAAGGAAAAGAAGACCATTACTCTTCTCTACTCTGCAAAAGACGAACAGCACAACAATGTGATAGTCCTAAGCGAGATCCTAAAAAATAGAGTTTGATATTACCCAAATTATTTTGGAACATCATCATGGTTTAGGCCGATCTGACTGTTTGTTCAATTCATGTCTGAGCCTTTTCAAAGATAGGTATTTTTCATCCATATCTTTGATGGTATCTTTTAACTCGTCATACTCCAAGCTTAAAAGCTTCCAGTCCTCCCAGTTTTCCGAGTCTATGGTTCTCTTCTTTTTATCAAGAAGTTTTTTTCTAAGAATTTCAAAATTTTCCTCTATCTCTTTTCTTTTTGAAATTAACGCTTCAATTTCATTCAGAATGCTGTCAGAGGCATCTGTTATGTGTATTTTTGAAGATACCGAGGACATGATCCCTTCTTGTCATTCATCCCTTGAGCGCTATATTGCTTCAAGTATAGTTTTTGACAAACCTGATCTTTTTGTAGAAGACAAAAGCATCGCAAGATCCCTCGCTACCACGATCCCGACCAGTTTGTTATCTTCTATTATAGGAATCCGACGTATACTATTTTTCATCATCAAATCTGCAACATTTTCAACTGTTTCTACTGGAGATGCGTAAATCAGTGGTCTTGATGCTATTACTTTAAGAGATATTTGGGCAGGCGGCATATTGCAGAAGGTCATTTCACACAAGATGTCTCTTTCAGTTACCATCCCAAACGGTTTGTCTTGTGCTGTTATTACAACATAACCAGTTCCTTTTTCAATCATAAGAGTTGCAGCATCGAGGGCAGTTTTTGAATAGTCAAGACTTGTGATATTTTTTTTCATGATCTGCTTTACTGGCATGTTGGCTTGCTTGTACAATGCTTCCAAAGCATCTTGTTTAATTAGATTGTCAATTATTTGTTGAACTTCATTTACATTCATCCCGACTGCCTTGGCCATATGCTCAATCGATAAATCAGAGTACAAGTATAAAGAATCAACAAAGTTGATCTTCCTCTGTGTTTCATTTGAGATCTCATCTATTTTTGCTATCATTATATCTTAAAGTTAGATTCCAAGTCTATTTAGCATAAAGCATGAAATTGCAACAATTCTATTGCAAGACCTTTATCAGAAAGATCATAGATGTTTACTCGTGATGAAACATGGTAAAGTGTTACGTCGTGTTGGAAATATACGCGATATTGCCAAGGAAAATATCACAAGAGTCGAGATAGAGGGCAAATCAGTATTGTTAATAAAAAAAGACGATGAGGTGTTTGCGATAGACTCTGTCTGTGGGGAGGGATGTGGACCACTTGATGATGGCATGCTTGAGGGATTTCACATAAGATGTCCTTGGTATCACGAACATTATGACATACGTACTGGCAAACTGCTTGGAGTGGCGCATTGTAGGTCAGGCATCAAGACATACGAGATCAGAGTAAACGAGACAAACGGAGATATCTTCTTGTACGTGGAGGTGAGTAACTAATGGAAAAACAGATAATGTTAGACGAAAAGGAAATCAGGACACTAGTCGAGATATTAAAATTTGCAGAAGGGGCCTGTCCGGTTGAGAGCATTAATCAAGATTTTGCAATAGATGCGGAAAAGATTGAAGCATTGCTTGCAAAATTAGAAAAAGCGTAAGGAGTAGAATCATGTCTACAATATTTGTCGTGGGTCATTCGACTCGGCCAATAGAATCCTTCATAGAGCTACTCAAGGCCCACTCAATTGACTTTCTAGCAGACATTAGGACCATACCAAAGTCAGGACACAATCCACAGTTCAATGAGGAGTCGCTGAAGAAAAAACTCCATGACAGCAAGATAGGATACCTGCACATGAAGGGCCTGGGAGGATTGAGACATCCGGATAAGGATTCGATTAATTTGGGCTGGCGTAACCTGTCATTTCGTGGGTTTGCAGATTACATGCAGACAAAGGAGTTTGATGCATCACTAAAAGAACTGATTGCTTTAAGCAAGAGGCATACCATTGCAATCATGTGTGCGGAAGGAAACCCCTTTCGATGCCATAGATCGTTGGTTGCAGATGCCTTGCTTGTGAGGCATGTCAAGGCATTACACATATCAAGTAAGATCTCTGCTCGCGAGCATGTACTCACTCCGTTTGCCAAGGCAAAAGGCCGCAATATTGCATATCCGTGATTCTATGATAAGATACAAGTTTTCAAAAAATATGAAAGTCCTTTTTGTTGGGATAAATCCATCACCTGGCACATACAAGCGCGGGGTACCATTCTCAAATAACAAGACCTTCTGGTACCTGCTAAAGAGGGCAGGATTGATTGATGAAAAAATTTCAGACTTGAGAGACGATACAAAACTCAAACAAATTTACAATAAAAAATTTAATCTAGTATACAAATTTGGCCTAGTAAACGTAATAAACAGGCCCACTCCAGATGTATCGTCACTAGTCAAAGGCGAAGAAAGTGCAGGAAGAAAAAAGATTCTAAATATAATAAAGAAATACAAGCCCAGAGTTGTTTGCTTCGTAGGAAAGATATCAAATGAAAAGTTTTCACATGAAAAAAAATTCGGTTTTGGCTGGCAAAATGATATACATCATTCCAAGTCATATGTAATGCATTTTCCTTTACATGGAAAGGCATCTGTCAGGATACATGATCTAAAATTAATCATAAAGTAACGAATCACAAATGTTCCATCTTAAGATTTCTTGGCATCTGCAAGAATCTTTTCAGTATCCTGTTCTCCTTGTTCAATAAGCTTCTTTATCGTCTCAGATGAGAAATCGGTATCTTCAAAAAGATAATGCACATCTTCTTTTCGTTCTATTCTGATTATATTTTTTATTACTGCACCTTGTTCAAAAACAAGCCTGCTGTACTCTTGCTCAATCTCATCAAGTTTTGCCTTGTTTTTCTCCTCAAGGTTACTGTCTTCCAAGATGGTATGCATTTTTTGCATGAGATCAAGATGCTTCTCTGTTCTTTTTGAAACATCAATGGTCCACTGTGTCTTGTCTGCAAACATGATGTCACGAGCCCGATGCCAGGATTCCATCATGTTTTTTGGTAGATCATCCTGCTCATGTGGAAAGAGATCCGTTACAAAAATAGCCTTATGATTCTTGGGTGATGCATCCATGACAGCTATCAATGGTGTGTTGTTGAGCAGTGCACCATCCCAAAAATATCTTCCATTTATCTCCGTCCATGCAATTCCGTAGAAAGGATAACCGATGCTTGCAAGTATGTTCTCAATCATGATGTCATGGCGTTTGCTGTCAAATACAACCCTACTCCCTTTTCTTATATCAGTCGAGGTTATGACAAGCCGCGGTCTTCCATGATCCTTTAATTTAGTAAAATCGACAAACTCTCCTAGTGTTTCTTTGAGAGGAGCGGTATCATAGAGATATGGATGGTTAAATGAGGCACTAAACAACCAAGGGTTTAGCCACATGGCTGCAAAGGCACTAGGGTTTCCATAAAAGCTTGAATATGTGGATGAGAGCATTGCCCTGAATTTCTGTGGAAGAAATGACGGAATTGGCTTTTCAATTAGAGCCATCCAAAAACCTTCAAGATCCTTTGAAGGGTTATCGT
>JAGWGB010000029.1 GCA_028867595.1 Nitrososphaerota archaeon
TAATATTCCAATCTCCGGTCTTAACGTAGACTGGACTGTATCAGGAGCTACAATAAAAAATAAAGATATCGTGACTGATAAAGACGGCAAGGCGACAATCTCATTAATCGCAGACGATCCTAGTACAGTTAAGATACAAGCAAGTGTCGGGGGCGGTCCATATCAAATAGTTACTGCCACAAAACAAGTGAGTGTTAATCCGCCACTATTGACTGCAAGTCCTTCTGGAGAATCAACACAAGGTAGTACACAATCAAATGGTTTTACTGTCATGGGAGTAAGTCCAATTCTGTTTGTGATTCCAGGCGCAGCAGCTGCGGCATTTGTAATTCTCAAAAAGAAGAACATGTTAGAAGGAATCTCTGAAAGAGTGAACATTGCGGAGAGATTCTCTGAAATGATGGGACGAATGTCTAACTCACAAGAAAGGTAGATGGCCTCTTATGACCGCTGAGATCCCGGATACGTGCGATAGAAAAGATTTTCCGACCCTGTCATTTCTGCTTAACATGAATAAAGACATAAACCCTTCAAAGAAGGTCAGTGAGCCTTGAAGTGGATTCTGATGAATTACCTGCAATATCATAAAAATTACAACACAGGTAACGGTAATGAGAACTACAGAATGATAAATGGGATATCTCTTACTTGTTGGATCATGCATGGAAGAAAAAAGTTTTACCATGGAAAAATTTCTAACAATCTAAAATATAAAACCTCTTTGCCATTATTGGAAATGAACTATTTGACACAACATGGAATTGCTCTGACCAGTGTGTCTTTACACCAAAAAAGGAAATCATCTTTAGCGTAGACAAACATGTTACCTTATAACCTTGACATCAATATCTTGAGAATTTCAATTGGACTAGCCATGTTACTAATTGCATCAATACTTGACATTAAGAAGAGGGAGATCAACGATGTTTTATGGATAGTATTTGGAGCAGTTGCTGCAGTACTAGTCATAATTAGTCCTGATCCTTGGTCTACTGTCAAATCTGTAGGCATATCGATGATAATTGCCCCCATAGTTTTGGTTATCTGGAGATTTGGAATATTTGGAGGGGCTGATGCGTTCTGCCTAATTGTTCTTGGAGCGCTTGCCCCTATGGCCTCTCTGCAGGGTAATACAATAACCCCTATGACAACTTTAACCAATGCTGCAATAATGTCGGTTGTACCATTATTTGCAAACTTGGCTCGAAATCTAATTGCATTATCACAAAAAAAGGATATTTTCAATGGTCTTAACGAGACTAGGCTAAACAAGACAATTGCACTGTTCGTTGGATATCGCACAAAGAATCCAAAATATGGCTTCTCAATGGAACGAATAGAGGGCAATCAGAGGAGATTTAATCTTGGGTTGCAGCATGCAGAAACAACAGAATTTTGTAAAAGGCCAGATACATGGATAACACCTGGAATTCCTTATGTAATTTTCATATCTTTCGGTTTTATAATTCAAATAATTTACGGTGACATCATATTCAATCTTATCAGGATCCATTGATGTGATAACCACAAATGGAAATGACGTTATGATACATACTGCATATAAAAAATGACAAATTCATTAAACGGAAATTATAATTTATTTGAAAACGTGATTTCTAAAATGCCGTTAATAATTGCCTAGAACAAATTTCTGTATGTAATATTCAATTACACGCAGATTGCTAAGACTGGTTATTGTTTGATCGGTATTAGGTAATGTCCGCATGACATCATATTCCATGATAAATAGTATTGAATCAACATCATATGATTACGAAATGCTAATTGAGAAACTAAAGATAGAATTATCCAAGTTTGGACTCACGTCAAACCAGTCCAAGGTATTTCTATTTTTGGAAAAGTCCGGGCCTAGCACTGCCACCCAAGCTAGCAAGTCATTGAAAATACCAAGAACGGAAACATATCATCTTCTCACAAATCTACAAAATAGAGGAATAGTCCTTGCGTCATTTCAACATCCGATAAAATTCACAGCCCTGCCTTTGAACAAGGCCATAGGGGTTCTCATCAATGCTGAAAAAGAAAGAGTGAAACAACTCGAATATCAGGAAAAAAATCTAGTTGAGTTGTGGAGTGCAATTCCTGGCTATGACATAAAACAGGATTATGTCAAAGATGGCAAGTTTCAGATGCTGCAAGGCATAAACCAAATGACTGGAAAGATTGGAGACATGATAGACAATACCAAAAAATCGCTCCAAATTCTTGCTTCCGAGAAGGACTTTATGAAATTTTATCATTCTGGATTTTTGGAGAAAATTGAGGTTCTAGAAGCTGAATCACAGCTTATATCATCTTCTTCAAAAAATACTCCGTATATCTTCAAAGGAAAATTAAAAGATAAAGCAAAAAAAATGCCTCTTAAGATAAAAGAAGAGCTATGTTTTATCATAAAGGATGATGACGAGCTACTTTTATTCATGACCGCCCCAAGCAAACCGTCTCAGGACATATTTGCAATGTGGACTGACTCTCTATCTATGGTCTACACACTAAAGTTGTTGTTTGGATATATCTGGTCAAATTCAAGATATTTCTCTTAAATTTAGGCTCATACTGCCCTGTTGTCATATTTTCTTACACATCTCCAATTTTATCCACATGAGAAACATAGACTATCATGTCGGGCCTGGATACGCTAATCGCACAAACATTTGGAAATACACTAAAAACCATACTGGGTGAGAAAATATTATACAAAGTGCAAGACAGGCTATTTGAAAAATATGGCATAACGGTTAGCGAGGCTACGAAAGATTTTCAAAAACTAGATTCTATTTTAAAAGAGCTCTTTGGCAGCAAAACAGATGTCATTGAAAGACAGATTATGCGCAAAATAGTCATACTTGAAGAAAGTAAACGAAAAGACAGAAACTGGATCACTATAGAAGATATGGCTTTAGCCAAAGTAATCCTTGAATCCATTGGAGATTACGATAAAAAAAACATCCTAAACACAGTCCTTGATGAACCAAGAATAATATCTGATATTCTAAATGTGAGCAGTATCCCTCAAACATCCGGATACCGAAAGATCAACGCATTAATTCATGATGGCATGCTAATTCCTTATGGTATGGTGTCAATGTATGACGGCAAAAAGGTAACAAAATACAAATCAGTCTTTGAAAGTATTGTCATAAAGATAGAAAAAAATAAGGTAACCATTCGTGTTTTGCCAACTATTGAAGCAATGGAAAAAAGCACAATTATGAAATTAGTAGGCTCAAGATTTCAATACGACAACATTCATTGCATGTAAAATCTTCTGATTGAGAATTTACTGGATTCTGATAATAAACAATTTTGTATGGATACTTGAGATGATAAATAATCCTGAAAATTACACGCTGATTTAAATTTGGTAGCTTTCCGGCATTGTCTGGGACAGAGCGAATGATAAGGATTGAAGCTGAAATTCCTAGAAATGATCTGATGGGAGTTAGTGATGCACTTAGAATAATTGATGTGCCTGTAAACATCACAAAAATAAAAGGTAGAGGAAAAGGTGTTGGCTCGAAAGTTCATGCTGCAAAAGGCACGGAGATGTATCGGTCCGAATTCCAAGACCGGTATGTCGTTCAAGTCACAGTTCCTAATGCCATAGAAAACGATGTAGTTGAAATAATAAAATCAAATTCAAAAACAGGTAAGATTACAATCTTTCCAGTATCTAGAGTGATAGATATTGGCACAGGGGTGGAAAACGAACAAGCATTGACACTCAATGAATATGATAATGTCATATTAACAGCTGCCAAGAGTCAAAATACGTCTTTTCCGTTTGGATTTGCTACAGAAAAAATGAAACATCTCCCTCCTCAAATTGAAGGTGAAAAAGGATATTACGACATACTTGAGAAAAAATTTGTACCTTTAGATGTTCTTGAATCCGTTATTTATCACCTCAAGCCAACTGCTAGATTTCAAATCCTCTCTTCAGATGATTCTGTAGTAATAGAAAGCATGACACGTGTGAAGCGAAATTTTTCGCTGTACAAGATGAAAATGTCAGATTCGTACTCTCAAGCTTTTTTAAAATACATTGCAAGCAGATTTCTCAGTCTTTGGCCAGAACAGGAAATTAATACTACTGTTCTTTATGTGGATATTGTAGGCTCTACAAACCTTGCAACCATGCTTAACTCTGAAGAGCTTTCAGGACTTATCAAAGTATTTTCTGAAGAAATGTCTGTAATTGTATCAAAACATGCGGGGTTTGTTCTAAAATATACGGGAGATGCAGTAATTGCGTTCTTTCCAGAACTTAAGGAATTTGGAAACATGGCAGAAAATGCTGTAAGGTGTGCAAACTCGATGAATATGATCATTAAACATTCACTCAATCCAATCTTTACAAGTTTTGGGCTGCCAACTATTAGCGTACGAATAGGAATTGATGCAGGTAAGAATAGAATAGTCTTTCTTGGATCTGACCCTGATTTGATTGGGCACAGTATTACAATTGTTTCAAAGATATTACCGCTTGCACAACCTAGCCAGATAACAATAGGAGATGCTGCATATGGACTACTCTCACCCGCATATACTGAACAATTCACTAAGATCAGTCAAGATGACAAAAGATGGAATTACAAACATCCCGTGACAGGAGAAGTTTATCCGATATATTTTTCAAAAAACACAGCATAAATTTCTGATCTCAAGTCTTAATCTGATAAACTTGCTATTTCCTGAATTTTTTATTTGTGAATTTCGCCAATCCAAGTTTCCGTAATTCTTCAGACTCTTTGAGTACTGATCTGTGTTGTTCCTCTTTGTATCTTTTCAATTTTTTCTGAAGGTCTAAAAACTCATTTGCCAAAATCTTTACTGCATAAAGACCGGCGTTTGCTGCCTTGTTTACGCCTACTGTAACAACAGGAGATCCTGTGGGCATCTCTGATATTGATAACAACGAATCCAATCCACCAAAGGCAGAAAACTTGAATTTATCGGAATGCCCCTTGTCGTTGTAAACCATTATTGGAATTCCTATTACTGGAATTATGGTATGTGATGCAACCATGCCTGGCAAATGGGCAGAACCGCCTGCTCCTGCAATTATTACCTTAAACCCCTCTTTTTCTGCATGTTTTGCATAATCTGACAACCTTGTAGGTGTTCTGTGCGCAGATACAATTTGGTCTTCATGTTTGACGCCAAACTCATCTAAAACCACTGCGGCTGCATGCATTACTTTACTGTCTGAGCTTGAACCCATGATAATTCCAACAAGAGGCTTCTTTGAATAAGTCATAATTTCATGCAGCATTGAATTTTAATAAACTCAGCGATTTGTCTCTACATGTCTGAAGACAATTTCTGATAGTGACAAAACTCAATCTTTTAAATTATATGAAAGAATAATTTCATCATTCATTATGCAAAATTCTCCGCTTGAAGTTAGGCGAGCCTTTGGGCTATTATTTATAGGGGTTGCAATATCTGTAGGCGCTGCATCAGTTCTAAGTGAGATGGCATTTGAACACAAGGATCCGCTTTATTATTATGCAATAATCTGGTTTGGCAGCTTTGCAATAACCTTTGGAGTGGTTCTTGGCAAGTTCAGGCACATACTTGCATCCATAAGGGGCAGAATGAAAAATAGTGTAAAATGGTCGCCATCTGTAAAAGCAATCAATGGGCTCTGTTGGGCAGCGCCATTTGCGGCAATAGGTGCATTTCCAGCGCTGTATCAATACCTGATATTGCTTGGAATTGGATTAGGTAATACATCCACGTACATATTCATGAAAAAATTCAGCGGTCTTGCAAACCATGAACAAATAATTGTCGGTGCCATATCTCTTGCCGCGATTCCTATTGCTATTTTCATTGATACATCATTTGTCTCAAATCAAACTGTGGCAGTAATTGTGTCTCGAATCATGATAGCTGCAGCATATGGTGCGGGCGGCGTCTATGCACTTGTTGCTAAAAAATAAAAATCATCACAACGGTTCAAATTTTATCGCATTCCTTGCTTGTTTGGCTTTTGCAATGAGCATGTCGATATCTTGTGTGTCATGTAGATCTATTATGTTGATATGTCCAAGCTTACGCTGAGGCTTGGCCTCATCTTTGTTGTACATCTTCAAATAAACACCTTCTTTATTTTCTAGTGTTATGGGTTTATACTTCCCGGAAAAATCTTTTGGGCCTAAAACATTGTGCATGACAGCATAATGTTTCAGTCTAGTGCTTCCAAGCTGAAGACCGAGTATAGCTCTGAGATGTTGTTCAAATTGTGATGTATCGCTTGATTGCAGTGTATGATGTCCAGAGTTGTGGACTCTTGGTGCTATCTCATTGACTAGAATCTGATTGTCGTGTGTTACGAACATCTCTATGCCAAAAACTCCTGCCCCGTGCAATACTTCCATTGTTTTCTTTGCTATGTTTTCTGCATTTTTTGCTATGGATGTATCTACTCTTGCAGGCGCTATAGTCATCTCCAATATGTTTTCCTCATGTATGTTCTCTACTACGGGATATGTGGCAATATCTCCAATAGTATTGCGTGCAGCAATCACTGACACTTCCATTTTGAAATCTACCTGTTTTTCAATCATCATATGTCTGCCTTCAAAAAGTTTGTATGCTGACTCTACCTGATCATAGTTTTCTATTTTGAAATTCCCTCTTCCATCATATGCATCGCGCCTTGCCTTTAGCAGAACAGGATATCCAAAAGTTGGAATCTTTTCTTTCAGATCTGTGAGGGATTCTATTTGAAGAAATTCTGGCACTGGGATGCCGTTTTTTTTAAGGAATGTTTTTTGCGTAAACTTGTCTTGTATTATTCTTAGAGTTGCAGGTGAGGGGTTTACAGATACTGGGGCCTTTAACGATTCTAGCACTTCGCTGTTTCCAGATTCTATCTCGTAGGTGATCATGTCTGACTGGATGGATAACTCCACTATGGCATTTTTATCCTTAAAATCAGCAACAATTTGCTCTGCGCCTACTCTTGCAGCTGGGCAATTCTTTGTGGGATCTAGTACTATGACTTTTGATATGTACTCGGGCAGGTTTTTTGCCGCCTCTGTTAACATCATTCCAAGCTGTCCTCCTCCTATTATTCCAAGAATTTTTGGCACTATGCAGATTCAACTGTAGTTTTAAAAATAGTTACCTCTTTCACCATCTTGTCTCATAATACCGCAAAATTGGACTAAAATGTTCTATTTTGTTTGTTTAAAAATGACAACCTATCTAATATTAGAAGTATAAAAAAAATAGATACACGCATGCTTGATGTAGGGAAGGTATCTAAGAAAGGCTGTACTGCTATAGTAATAGATGATGATGAGGATACTGTGAACCTCTTCTCCGAATTTCTAGAGATCTGCGATGTCAAGGTTTTGGGCAAGGCTTATGAAGGAAATCAAGCCGTCGAGTTGTACAAAAAAATCTTTCCAGATCTAGTATTTTCTGATGTCATGATGCCAGGCTATGATGGATTTTATGTACTGCAAAAAATACGCCAGATTAATCCTCATTCCATCATGGTCATGATTACAGGAGATGTAAGGCCTGAAACTATAGATGAACTACAAAAATTGAAAGCAGACGCAATAGTCTATAAACCATTTGACATGAAACAGATAATAGAAACCGTAAACGAGCTGTTAAAAAAATCTGTTTATCCAGCACAAATCAATTAATTTTATTTTTGTACACTGTTTGTCACGTCTAATTTAAAACATTTTCAAATAGAGTATTAGATGTGCAGTTGTAGGAGTTAGATTTAGTATGTGGTTTTCCAAGAATTTTGACAATGCCATGGTTGTACCATACATTGTTATGCCACCTAATACTGTGAGCAGCGCAATGTTCCACCAAACTGTTTTGAAAAGTCCTCCTTGCCCAACTTTTATCGCTAACGCATTTATTGTTGAAGTGACAATTATGACAATTGGCATCATCATTGCCATAAAATTCGGATCTATTGGGCTCAATGTTATGGCGTTATTTGAAATCTGAGTGCCTGAAATCATTTCATGAAATATCTCAATTAGCTTGTTCATCAAACCAAAGATTGCCATAGTTAATGCATGAAGTACTAAGATGATTGTCTCAAATGTTCTCGAAGTCTGCCTTCTTTTTGCCCTAAGCTCATTTAATTTCAACGATATTTCAGAAATTTTATTTCCAACCTCATTCATGTTGGCACCTTTTAGTATAGAGTTTGACATTATCGTATTTCCTGATACAATGATGGCAGTACCAGCTTCTCTTGAAAACAACTCGAATCCTATTTCGGGTTTTATTCTATTTTTAATGCGATTCTTGAAAGCAATTATCTGTTTTTGCAGTGGCCCAAAATTGCTTCTTAGTACAGCATCAAGTGCTTGCCCCATTGATCCTACCATCATGTATATCTCACCAAAATGTCTGATGAAGGACGGATACCATTCATCAAGTGCCTGCAGTCCAGTTTCCATCTTTTTGGCATAATATCCGGGAATAAATAATGGCGCAGTGGATATTGCAGCTACCAGTGGTAGTGGAACAATGTTGGTAATGGCTAACGCAATCCCAACTGAGACTCCCATTCCAATTGCCATGTACAGAAGCATTTTGAATCTCTTCGCCTTGTCGTAATCTCCTACGGATACTCTGTCCTTTGGAAA
>JAGWGB010000002.1:0-133538 GCA_028867595.1 Nitrososphaerota archaeon
ATTTTTTTTGGCATTATTTCAATAATGCAATTTGTGTCTTCTAAGAGATATTGAGCCGATTTATTTTTCAAGCTTTTAAAATATCTGAGAAGAATTTTTTTAGCAAATGATTTTACGCGTTTGTTTTCCAAAATTAGTCTTGCCTTGCCTGTGCCCATTATGCCTACTATATCAGGTGATTTTATTCCTATATCTATGCAGAATGAAACCCTTGGATTATGTTTGACATTTCGTGCCTTTGACGTTCTTGTATTGGTACCAATGTAGAATTTGTCATTGATGTAACTGTACCACACAGGTACAATGTGTGGATTGCCCCTGCTGTCTATTGTAGCCAACCTCAAAATTTTCTGCTTTTTTATGAAATCTTTACTCATCATACCTTTCACCTCTCAAACCAAGAATGATCAAAAATCCGCCTATTCCAAACATGGCAGTAGATACTTTTTCACTTGTAATGTCTGAGGAGGTAAAAAAGTCTGATACAAAATCAGGTCCAAAGATTAACAGGTCTCTTATGATGGGAATTACCGCCACAACTATGAACAAGATGCCCATTGCTGTAAACCAATTCTTTTTTGGACTGTTTCCCATCTTTTATTCTTGTAAGTACATTAAATTATCTTTATGCCTGGGTTTTTCATCTTGTTCTTTATCATTGCATTAATGAGAATCGGCGTTGCACTTTCAGCAAGATATGAGAGTGATCCAGGTCCTAACAAAATTGGTCGGAGATTTTTTATTTCTTTAATTAGACCATTTACAACATTTATGGAATTTTCATTGTCTCCACACACAAATATGTCTGAATCCAGCACAAGCTTTGTGTCAATCAGCTTTTTCTCTGAAATGGTATGAAATGCAGAGACTAGATTAGATTTATTTTTCATATGTCTCTGCACAAGTTCAAAAGCAGAAGGTTTTCCCTCCCTAAATGAAATCAATTCAAAACCAGCATCTGTCTTAGTGAGTGGAACTATGGGTGATATCACGATGCAACTGTCTCTGACGTTTGGAAGCAATTGTGAGCATATTGCATCAATATTCTCATATGGAATAGAGAGCACTAACACATCGCTTTCTTTTGCGACAGAAAGATTGTCTGTTCCAATTATCTTGCCCTTTGAAGAAGTATTTTCTTTTTGCATATCTGCAATATATTCACGAGCTGCCTCTTCAGCTCGTGCTGCATCTCTAGAACCTATCAGTACATCATGATCAACACACCAACGTAAAGCAAATCCCTTTCCCATTCCGCCTGTACCGCCTATTATTCCAATCTTCATAGCATGAAGCTCTGATAATCTTATTATTATCTTTATTCAACAATCTGTCTCAGAATAGATATTGTTTCTTTTTTTACGTCATGGGCAAGCCAGAAATAACGTAGAGAGGGTTCTAGCAGGACGCGCAACAGGATACCCACTTACAGATCTGGGCATAAAGCAAGCAGAAAATATAGCTGATTTTCTTAAACCATTTAGCATATCGACCATATATTCAAGCCCCGTTGAAAGAGCTGAACAAACTGCTAGTATAGTAGCAAAAAAACTGGATCTTGATTATAAAGTAGATGAGAGACTTACAGAAATCGATATGGGACTTTTGTCAGGTATGCCATATGAACAAATGTTTGCAAAACATGGAAATATTTTTCTCAAGTTTTATGAAGGACATCCTGTAATAGAAGAAAATAAAATAGAAACGTTTGCCAGTATTAAAAAAAGAGTTCTTGACTTAGTAGAACATTGTAACACAAAACACGATGAGAAAGATGTGTTGTTTGTAACGCATATGGATCCAATAAAATCTATACTTTCAACCATAATGCAATTGAGGCCTGAATCTTTATACGAATTAATAATTAGAAACGCATCTCTAACCATGTTCAAAAAAGAACAAACCAATCTTTCAATAATATCAATTAATTCTATGTGTCCAGAACGCTATCTACAAGAATAAAAAACAATTATCTTACATGTTGAATTGTGTATTGTGAGATGTTTTAACTAACTAACGTGATTCTTTCTAACAGAACCAATATCTATAGGTTATATCATTTCCTGAATAGATTGAAATTACTAGTATCAGGTCTCATGTTTTTTGCTATCTTGAGTAGTTTTTTGTCTCAAGCTTATGCCATTTCAGTGCCACTAGAATTGTATACTGATTCTCAAGTATATTCTGAGAACCAACCGCTTCTTGTATATGGTAAAACTGCTTCTGCAAATGAGACTGTAATTCTTAGATTGTTTGCACCTGATGGAACCATTAAACAATTTAACCAAATTGAATCTGATAGCCATGGGGATTTTAATCAAATATTGATAAGATGGCCTAGTGCAACAACAAACTATCCATATGGGACATATTCAGTGGAGGCAATTGTTCCAAAAGAGCAGGGCTTTTCACAAAAAGTCGACGTAGCATTTACGTCATCTTCCTCATTAGTACATACTCAAATAAAAAGACAAGTACTAGTCTCAGTTTACGCTCCGCAAACTGCAGCTGTCAATCAAACATTCCGGGTATTCGTTCAAGTAACAAGTGACGGTTTGTTGGTAGCTGGTGATCCATCAAAACTCTTGGCTACCTCACACGTACATCTACCAAATGGGGATGTAATGGATCTTACAAATTCTTTTACCACTCTCCATCAGGGATTGTATTATGTAGATTTTACACCCACACAAGAGGGCACTTATGTCTTTCACATAACAGCGCTTAGCCAAGGTACTGAATCCAATGGATCTGTTGCCACTCTAGTACTAAAACAAAGCATAGAAGGAATATCGCAGCAGATTATAAAATTAAATTCTGTGATAAATACAACATCCAATGAACTTGATAAGATGAAGACAGAAGTTCAAACCTTTGGATATGTTTTAAACGCAAGCCAAAATTCTATGGCTGAGGCAAATTCAAACATAAACAAAAGTGTCACATCAATGTCAGATTCAGTTAAAAATATGGAATCAGCCTCAGGCCAGATTAACTCGCTGCTTTTACCATTCGTTGCTTTGATTGCTGTGATGATTGCTTTACAACTAGCCATTCTTGCTAGGCGAAGATAACCATCATGGTAAACACCAAATTTGCCATGTCAATGGTTTCATTTTTTCTTATATCCCTTCTTCTGGTATCCATAATTCCAAAACCAGTTAGTGCATACTACGACGTGGACGTTCCAAGACAAACACAAATTTCTGCACCAGAACAAACATCTGGTCTGATAACCTTTCAGCCTACTTTATCTGAAAATTCAGCAAAGAGATATCTAGTTTTTGGCTCAGGTACCGTCTCAGATATATCTGCAAAATCTGATAATATAATTTACGGATTAAACTCTGATCATGGGTCTTTTGCAGTAGGCACATTTGATCAAAATCAGATCTCAAGCCTGAAACTTGATGGCTATAATGTAATTGAGGATCTACCGCTAGAATTTGATTCTGTACAAACAAATTCTCACGCGCCTACTGATGTTTCTAGGATTGATGATATACTTGGTTCAAGCAAAGTAATTCAACAGTATAACTATACTGGTGATGGTATCAAGGTAGGTATAGTTGATACCGGAACAGATTTTTCAAATCCTGACGTACAAAACTCTCTTGCAAGGGACAAAAATAACATTCCAATCATGATTGATGCAGATGGGCAAGGGCTTGTACTGACAAATGCGACATTTATCGCACAAATCAGTAGCTACGGAGTAATTCAAAACTACACCCATCCAATTCCCAAAAATGTAACCTCATCTGTATATGTAAACTCAAAGGGAGTTTTTCTTAATCTAAATAATAATGGACAGGGAACCACTATCTCTGTATACAACTCACAATATCCAAAAGGCGGTACTCCTATCATAAATGGGACAGTGTCAGACGATTACAAAATAGGAAAAGATACCAGACATTTCATCAGGTCAAAAAGCGGAATGTATCACTTTGGTATGATATATGAAAGTGTATCTCAAGGCCAACTTTCAATATTACAGCTAGTTCCGGTTCTTGTAGTTGATACAAAGGTGGCAGGAGTTTATGATACCATAATACCTGATATGTCTGATTCGTACAAAGATTTTATAAGAATTACCAGTCCCATACCTCCCAAATACGATTTTGATTTTACAACTCAGACTCCTATCACATTAGGTAATGGGAAAGAACTTCTTGTTTATGATAAAAATAAAGATGGAAATCCTGTATATAGTGCAGGCACAGTAGGTGCACGCGTTCTTGACTTGTATGGCGTAATCACACACTCGGCTAAAATTGATAAAAAAATTGGAGCGATAAACGGTACATTACTTCCACCATTTGACCCACATGGAAACTTTTTTGGCGTAATGTATGACTACCAAGGACATGGAACTGCTACTGCTGCTTCAATAACATCACAAGGAAAACAGCAGTATGATGTCTATGGAAACTCTACAAAATACGTAATAAATGGCATTGCTCCTGGCTCCAAGATAGTTCCAATAAAGGCATTGTGGCTTGGGGATGCAATATATGGATGGCTATGGGCCGCAGGATTTGATCAGGACGAAAACTATTGGAAATTTTCAGGAACTCCTAGAGTTGACATATTATCTAACAGCTGGGGAATCTCCACTTTTCCTGCACTTGAATCAGTACCAGGTCTTGATGTGGGTTCTCTTTTACTTAGCGCACTCAATGTACCAGGCTCGCTAGATCCAAAATATCCTGGAATACTTACAGTAAGCAGCTCGGGCAACGCTGGACCGGGTTATGGTACAATTGGCAGTCCTGACGCTGCACCTTTTGGTCTTACTGTGGGGGCTGCAACTGATAATGTATTTGTGGGCTATGGTCCGTTTAAAGGACAACCAAGATTTGGTAATAGCACCACATATTTTGGTGACGTGTCTGGCTTTTCAAGCAAAGGTCCATCATTGATAGGAGATCCAAAACCAGACATAATGGCAGTGGGTGAATATGGCTTTACCCCGACTTCTGTTACAAAATACAACAAAAATTCAACAGGTCCGTTTTCTCTATTTGGGGGTACAAGCCTTGCTGCTCCCTTAACAGCTGGCGCGGCTTCAATTGTAATGCAGGCTTTACATGAAAAAGGAATTCCGTACAATCCATTTACAATAAAAAACATACTAATGTCCACTGCAAATGATTTAGGAAATGATCCTTTTGCTCAAGGCTCTGGACTAGTTAATGTAACAAGCGCAATTGACTATGTACTGGGAAATAAAAATTCCTTTGCAGTTTACAACAATGCTACATATTCTAACGTAAAGAAAGTACTGGATCCTTCAATTAGCTCAATGAATTCCTCATCATTTGGATTAAAGACATTTCATCTAGGAAATGATTCCCTTCCAGAGACTCCTTGGTTTGCTGGAAGGCTATATCCAGGAGACCGAACTACTGCAGCCTTTACCATTGAAAATCCGACTGATAA
Source organism: Nitrososphaerota archaeon (assembly GCA_028867595.1). Lineage (GTDB taxonomy): Archaea > Thermoproteota > Nitrososphaeria > Nitrososphaerales > Nitrosopumilaceae > Nitrosotalea. Next base: position 5,446 of record JAGWGB010000002.1, read on the forward strand.
TAACATTGCAGTAAAAATAGAACCGCAAAAACTTGATTTGATAAAAGTTTCTCAATATAATGGGACCACGCAACCTCGCCTACACGACTCTCTAATTAAAAAACAAGGGGTTTACAGACCTGATTATGTACCGCTTGCCCAAATAACAAATCACACCAATCTTCTGTCATTTTTCCAAAAAACAAACTCTATACCAACTGACGCATCTCTAATGGTGCTTGATCTCACGTTTCCATTTTCAGAATTTATGAATTCTTCTGCAAAAACATATGCCGACGATATGAAAATCTCCTCGCTTTATCTGTATGATTGGAATGACAAACATGATGCTACGCCAACATATGTGGACCTCTCGCTTGTAAATCGAGGAGGCTCTTGGGGCACAGCTCAAGAGGTAAGAGTTTCTGATCCAAGCTCAAAATTTGAACATGTACCTTTGGTAGGCGTATATCCAGTTCCAACTAGATATTCATATTGGTCTGGAGATACCAAGAAAAATTCTACCTCGATTAATTACACCATTACTACAAGCTATTTCGAAAAAACCAAATGGAATGAAATGTGGCTTGATTCAAATGATATACAAATAAAACCACATAGCAAAACTACAATATTCGCGACACTTGTTATACCGTCTGACCAAAAACCTGGAAACTATCAGGGATTCATTTCATTTACGGATAATTCTCATAAAGTAAACGTACCAGTATCGTATGTTGTATTAAAAAAATTACAACCAAAGGATTTACCAACCGTCATACAAGGATCAGCAGGAAATAGCCTTTTTGGAAACGGATATGTGAGTGGAGGCTTTGACATGTCTAATAGATATAATGCAGGTGACTGGAGAGAATATTCATTTGATATCAACGATAAAACGATAAACGCAGCAACAACTATTATTTCTTGGAAAGATACCAATACCAATCTGTCTGTCTTTGTAATTGATCCTCAAGGAAGGATAATTCAAACAAATGTTCCTGCTGGAATACTAGGACAATTCCAAGGATGGCCAAGTGGGGACTGGTTAGGACCAAGCACACCATTTGGTGAAGGTGGAGGATTTTATCCTGTAAAAAATAAGGATGATACATCGACAGAAGTCTATGCTCCAATTAATCAAACTGGAGTATACTCTGTACTAATCCATACTACACTATTTGGAGGTAAATCAGTCACAGAACCGATAACCGTAACAACAAAATTCTCAACAATTTTGCCAAATGAGACACCCCCGCAAATAAACCTGAAAATACCGCAATTCATCAATAACACCTATAATGTAATCCCTACCATAATTGGCACTGACATACAAGACCAAAAATATTCCATAGACTCTTCAGGCTTGAAAGAATTCAATGAAACCGAATTTCAAAATTCTGTTGGAAATCTCTCAGAAGGACTTCATGATGTGAAAATTATTGCATCAGACACAGTTGGCCATACAGTTTCAAAGGATTTTAAATTTACAGTGGACAACACTCCTCCATCAATCGTTTTTGAATCTCCGATAAATGGTTCTACTGTTTCAGGAATAGCCAAAGTCAATTTGAATGTAAATGAAAATAATCTATTGGAAAAAAACTGGCTTACAGTAAAACTTCCAGGCAAGACAGTTTTTGATAACGCAACATTCCAATATGATACTAGAACATTACAAAATGGTCAGTATTACATTGAGGCCATAGCTGAAGATAAGGCAGGAAACACTGCAGACAAAAAAATCATGATTAACGTAGATAACTCCTTTTCAGGTTATGGCTCCATTCAAAATATGGGCGATCAGAATTTTATAACTTTAATTGAAATATTGGTTGGAATTGCAATCGCGTCTTTGATATCTGTTATTACTTTTAAAAAATTTAGATTTTTAGGAAGAACTTAGACAAGGTTTATATGCAATTTTTCAATCACGAAGCTTTGGATGTCTGAGCAAGATACTAGGGGTACAGTAACTAGGCGAGACTTTCTTAAACTTCTAGGCGCTGCAGGCGTTGCAACTACTTTTGCACCTTTTGTTCCGTGGGGAAAATTCATGCCAAATCCATCAAACATAGTACCTGCTAAAGTTCAGGTAATATTGCCAGATGGAACAGTGGCAAACGTTAAGACTTTTCCATTAAATAGTTCTGAAGTCATAACATATCCATCTACTGGAGATCCGGTTCTTGATCAGGAGGCATTTAAAAAATGGCAGTTTATCAGATTACCTTCAGAATTAGGTGGCGATGCACAGGATGTCAGTGCTTTTCGTGTATACAGTATGGTATGTTTACATTTATGGTGTTTATGGAAATACTGGCCTCAGGATGGCAGAAAAAGAGGAGAATGCCCCTGTCATGGCAGTATGTACAATCCATTAACTGGCAAGGCATTTGCAGGTCCTGCATCCCTTCAAGCTCCGCCGTCAAACGTATTGGCAACACTTTATCTTGAAGCTGATGACAAGGGTGATCTGTGGATAAAGCCAGCTGTGTGGAACGTTAACGAAAATGGAGTAGTGGGATATGGTCGTTTCCTTAAAGCGTAGAAACGGATTTGTAGATTTCTGTTACTGGATATGGGATGGATTAGAGAGAACTGTATTCATTGGTACCAAGTTCTCATTTCCTGCAAGATTCGTAAGTCCATTTGGATTTTTAGGAATGTTGACTTTTGTTGTATTTATCATACTGGGAGTTTCTGGAGCTCTGCTAATGTTCTATTACGAACCAATATTGGATAGAGCGTGGGACAGTGTTGCTAAAATCAATAATACAGTTCCATACGGGTTTATGATTAGGAATATTCATTACCATGCGTCAAATGCAATGGTCCTTCTTGCAGTGCTTCACATGTATTATCAATACTTTAGTGGACGATACAAAATAAGAAATGAAATCATATGGGTAACGGGAGTTGTACTTGGTACAGTAACTATTCTGGAAGCCTTTACTGGTTATGATATAATTTTCAGTGAACGTGCAGAACTTGCAATTAGTATTGCAGCTTCGCTAACTAACTCCATGCCTGTAGTGGGACCTACTATACGTGACGCTATGTTTGGTTCTGGCTTTGCAGACTTTATACTGCGATTCTATACACTGCATGTCTTCATTCTTCCAATAGTGATGCTGGGACTAATGGCAGTGCACTTGCCTAGGTTCTTAGTGTTTGATGTTCCTATGGTGATGGCAATCTCCGGAGCCATCTTTATCACAGGTGGTGTATTCCCCGTAGATTTGGGTTCAAAGTTTCAACCTACTGTACCGCCAGGCATTACTGTACCCGAATGGTATCTTACAGGAATCTATGCATTCCTAAGAACGCAATATGATAAATTTGTAACCGGGGTCTTGTGGCCTGGAATATTCATAGTAGCGATAGCTATGACACCCTTTATTGATAGATACAAAAAGTTCTCTTGGAAAGATAGGCCAATAGTCACAGCCTTTGGAATAACTGGCATAGCCCAAGTCATGGTTACCACATACTGGGGATTCTACATTACGCCAGATACCACAAAACCGCTTGTTGCCAGGCTTGTGATAGATCCAGTCTTCTTCTATCTGATAATGTTGCTCCTTGTACCGATAGGTTTTGGATTCTCATACATGATGATATTGCTTGCCAAGGAGGCAGAGAGAAAGGCAAAACTAGCTGCATCAAAAAGACCCCATAAATCAGCACAGATAAACTTCTCAGGCAAATGGATAAACTGGCTAATTGTTGCCTTGTTGATATTCCAAGTATACATCAATATTGCAGCCTACAATGCGGCACTAGCTGGCATGAAGAACTTTTCGCTGTTCCTAGTGGGACTAGGTCTAATGGTATTTGCTGGCATGTTCCATCTCTATAGGCATGGGCTAAATGAAGCAAAGAAGGCACCACAACCGCCCCCACAACCAGAATCTGAAACTCCAAAACCATTGGAAGGCCCAGAATCATCAGGAAAAGTTCCACCAAAAGAGGAACCTGGAAAACTAACGCCACCTAAACCGCAAGAAACTGTACCAGAAATTAAAGCGGCTGGACTGGAAGATTTGAAAGATCCGGTCATTGGCAAGTATGACCTTAAAAATCCTTAAGGCGTTCGTATCTATTCGTATAACTTTATAAGACTAGTAAAAAAATCAACGACTAGTTGAGTGTTCCTACCTCAAGTCATGCATATGGAATAGCGCTAATCGCAGTTATAGTGGGAGCAGCTGTTGGAATATCATACTATCAACAATACTATATTCCAGAACTTAATGCTAAGCCAATCATTCCAGAAAAAGTTCTTGAACCTGGTAGCAGTACGAATATAATCATAGTTCCAGGAGCTGAAAATCCTCAACAACAACAAAACTTTGTACCAAAAAAGATTGAAGCTCAACTTGGTGTAAGCAACCTAGTAATATGGAAAAATACCAGCGATTCAGCAGCACATACGGTAACTCCTGACAAGCCATTTAAGGATCTTTACAGTGGTGATTTTGGTTCCAACGGTGTAATATTGCCTGGTAAAACATACCAGTTCCTATTTACTCAAGAAGCTCAAATCACATACCATTGTGATCCTCACCCATGGATGAAAGGAGAAATTGATGTAGTTCACGGAGCTCTTACTTCTTAGTAAAAAACTAGACAATTAATTTTGCAAACAAGATGTCGCTTTCAATTTCTTTATGTTCTTGTATTATTGAGGCTCTGAACTTTACATCATGTGTCTCTTTTGGCTCAAACTCAATTGAAGCTGTAAATTCAGCAGAATTTTGAGGCATATCATTTTTGTTGATAAATAATCGTGAAACATTTTGTGATATTGTCTTGTTGTTGTATGATCTGTATACAATTAACTGATTAGAATTCAATATTTGTGTATTTACAACCACGCCGTCGTATCTTCCAGGATAATTTACCTGTATTTTGGCTTTGATTATTTCATGTGGTTTTATGTTTGAATTTTCTAGTTTTAATTCAATGTCTTTCATATTATGAATCGGATAATTGTTGATAATAAATTATGGCATGACACACTTTTTTAAAACAACACTGTAAAGGCAAATTCAGAGGTTTGTACAAAAACTACAAAAGGAAACAAAACATTTTACGATGTATGGACAGAGTAGATTCTAATAATACTGTATTTGCTATTGCCAAAGTTTTCCGAGAATACATTGATTATGCCAATTATCTAACTTCTGAAAATTCTTACAAATCCGCATTGTCAAAACTTGAAAACCTCAAGTTTACCATGAACGATGTGTCAACTTTTGCAGGCTTGATAGACCGAGAACAATTCACAGCCAAGGCAAATTACTGGACAGTGGGCCTCTTCATCTCAGCAGCAATAAACAAAGTAATAACAAAAGGTGATGTTATGATGTTGGATTTTGCTATCTTGGACTATCCCGTTGATTGCATAGGCTACAGACTTGAACAAGGCAATATTACCTTACAGGGAGATGCTGGGGACTATCTTGGAGAAAACATGTCAGGCGGTGAGATAACAATACGAGGAAATGCAGGAAATTATGTCGGATATGCCATGTCAGGCGGCGAGATAACAATACAAGGAAATGCAATGGATCACATTGGTACATACATGTCAGGTGGCATCATACATGTAAAAGGCGAAATTAGTTCCATATCTGAATCTTGTAAAGGCAGAATCTATCGTGGTATTACATCACTTCGATAATTTCTACAAAACAGATAAAGCGGGCCCGAAGGGCTTCGATCCCTTGACCACTGGATTAGAAGTCCAGCACTCTATCCATGCTGAGCTACAGGCCCATGTGCACTCTAACAGGGGCATATTTATTTCTGCAAGATGACCTAAAGAACAACAACTCTATACTGGATAAGCCAAAGACCTTTTTGATGATTTAAAATTGAACTATGCGTGATATAATTTGCTAAACTTGTAGAATATTCGTTTTGTTTAATTTGGGTGGAACTTTGATGTCTAGTAATCCCCGTAATCCTTTGTATCTGTTCCTTATTGTAACCTCTGTCACTCCAGCTGCCATCGCAATGACTTTTTGTGTTGTACCGTCGTTGTTTATTACACATGAGAGATACAATGCCGATGCCGCAAATCCCATTGGATCTTTTCCTGCTGTAATTTCTTTCTCGTTCGCATCTTCTAAAATTGTGAGAGCTAATCGTTTTACTTTTTCACTTAGGCCAGCCTGGCTTGATATTCTAGACATGCATTTTATTGGATCTAAAACGGGCATTGTTAAATCGAGTTCTTTTAAAAGTAACCTATAGCATCTTGATACGTCTTTTCTTTTTACGTTGACTTGGCGCGCTATCTCATTTAATGTTCTTGGCGTACCGGTATCTCTACATGCTAGATACATTGCAGCGGCAATTAATCCAGTAATCGATCTTCCTCTTGCAAGATTTTTCTCCAATGCCTTTCTGTAAATGTAGGCGGTCTTTTCTACCACTGAATAAGGTAATGCAAGTTTGTCTTTCATTCTGTCAAGTTCGCTAAATGCCTGTCTGAAATTCCTCTCCTGAGATCCATGAGCCTGACTTCTACTATCCCATGTCCTAAGACGCGTAATGGTACTCTTCATTGATGCTGAAAGCGGCTTACCTGTAGCATCTTTGTTATCATATCCTATTATTGTTGCAAGTCCCATGTCATGCATTGCAAGAGACATTGGTACACCAGTTCTTGTCCTATTCTCATGCTCCTCTTTTGAGAATGAATGTCTCTCTGGACCTGAATCTTCCACTTTCTCATTGATGACAAACCCGCATACTCCACAAAATCTTTCCCCGGTCGAATCGTCAGTTACCATCGTGTTCTTTCCACAGCGAATACAACGCCTATCAATCTCATAATCTTGAAAAACCACTAAGATACGTACAAGTATAGTTCTCATGCAATAAGAACTGTCGTATTTCAACAAATTTCTGATTTTGATAACAACAGATAGTAAGGATAAATCTATGATATTGCATAACATGAAAAACGGAAGCAGTTCTGTTGACTTGGTATGGATATCAACTAATTACTCAAGTGTCTTTTTTTCTGAAAAAGAGATAAAACGCTTCATAGGTTCATTTGTACCAAAAAATGGAGTCATTCCAATGGGGCTAAACATAGAATTCATTGAAATGCATTTGAATAAAAAATATAGTAAAAAAGAGATTCTAAGCGCCACCCCAGACCAGCTTAAAAAAATGACTGTTTTGCCTTAAGATACTTGTTCGTTTTTTGCTCTACCATAGGTATCTTAATTCTCACGCAATCTATTTTTTGACTTTATCAATTGCTTTTCTTATGATCTCTTTGAGCTCACTACGCGTCATACTTTCTACATTCTTGCCTAGGCTTGCTTCTATCTGACTAGTTAGTTCCTTCCTAATATCGCTAAAAATACTCTGTTGAAGGCTATAATCTGATATTCCTGATTCCTTAACTGTTTGAGTAAAGACTTGCTCAATCACATCCCATGCAATTTCCTCCATTCTTTATAATATCCTAAGCCAAACTCACTGGCTTCAAAGTAATTAGTACAAATGTTGTGTTCTTTGTGTATTCTCTGATCTTTTTGTCATGACCAATATCAAAATAATTTGTAACTATCTCTTGGCTTATCTAGAATCACTCTGTTTATACAATGTTACAGTCTCTAATAAAGTGGCATAATTTGATGTTTAGTAGAAGTGCATGCAGTTGTACAGTCTAATCAATAAATTGTTTATCAAACATACCAAATTAACCAAGATCAGAACATTTGCTACTGTAAATGACCACGTGCGTCGGTTTATTAGAAACACTGGTGTAGAATTAGCATGTCACCAACTGTAATCATCGCTGGAATGGCTGCCGTTTCAATTGCTACACTCTTATACATAAGGAGTAGAAGAGGAAAAATTTCCAAAGTAGACGCTAACACATTAAGCAAATAGTCCTTGTCGCAAGTTTGTTTAAAATCCACTTTTTACACAAAACTAAATTGAAAAAAGCCAATGAAAAGACCTTTAATCGTATGAGTAGTGTGAGTTTGCACATCTCTTGGATTTTCTAGATCTGAGAAAGACTGGAGTAACTAACCAGCTCTACGCTATTGGTTAATTTCCTCCACCTGTGATCAGGCTTAATCATTATGTGATTAGATATACATATTGGTGATTACAACCAATTTTTTTTATTAAGGTCTCTTTCCAACTTGAAAAGAAATTGCTGTGAATATCCTGCATAGGGCCCGAAATGATCTACTATTTTTTCATGAAGAATTGCATATTTTTTTTCCGTCAGTGATTTACCTCCAGCACTATCAAATATTTTTGGATAGTATTTTTGTAAAATTCTATTGGTCCATCTGTCTATTGGAAAAGATTCTAGCTTGTCAAGTGAAAATAAAAGTATGCAATCCGCAATTTTATTGCCAATTCCTTTTACAGTTTTGAGAGTTTCTAAAGATGTTTTATAGTCTGTTTTTCTTATAGATTCGAATTCTATCCTTCCAGAATTTACTGCCTTTACTGCATCTCTTACATATTTTGCTCTAAAACCAAGTCCACATGAGAGCAAGTCCTTGGTTGTTACATTCGCCAATTTTTCTGCACTTGGAAAAGTAAAAAACTCATGATTTTCAAATTCGATCTTATTTCCAAATTTGACACAAAGCCTTGTTAGCATATTTCTGATATTTCGTATTGATGAGTTGGACGAGCATATAAAAGAGATGTAACACTGGAATGGGTCTTGTCTCAACAATCTCAAACCGGGAAACTGTCTTACTGCCTTGCCTACAAGACTATCTTTGCTAATGGCTGATAATGTTTTTGTTATGTTATCATCTAGCCTGAAAAAATGACTGGCTTTTTTTTGGGATGATATTATTTGGAAAGGATCTTTGATGACAAGTAGATCATCACCATTTATTCCTGCCCACATGTCTCCAATTTTATCCCATAGAAATACTTGGCCACTGTTTATGGTGTAATTCAGATTAATTGTTGAGCTAGTTTGCATGTCATATGGATATTACATCGCCAATATTAGGCGCATGTGCATCTAATCCAAATTTTTCATGAATCTCTTCAGCAAACTTTGTACACGATTCGTTATCGCCATGAATTGTTAGAACTTTGGGGTTTCCTTTGATCTTTTTTATTAAATCAAATAATGAAGTTCTATCTGCATGACCTGAAAACTCAAATTGTCTTACTTCAGCTTCAGCTTTAAACTCTTTACCACGAATATTTGTCTTGCCTGTTTCCAAAAGTTTTCTTCCAGGAGTTCCCTCTCCTTGATATGATACCAACGCTATGCCATTTTTTTTATCAAGGGAAAGATTTTGCAAGTAAAATACTGCAGAGCCGCCAACCAACATGCCTGCAGGCGAAATTATGACTGCAGGTTCGTTTAACATGCTCTTTCTTTCCTTTTCTCCCTTGACCCAAACTGCATGATTCACAGAATCTGCAAAAACCTTTGCGTCTCGTAGATATTCTGGATATCTTAACATTATTTCATTTACCTTGACAGCCATGCCGTCCATGACAACTTTATGTTTGAATTTTGCATTCTTTAGGACGACCGCAATTTCCTGTGATCTTTCAACTGAAAAAGCAGGAACAAAGAGCGAACCCTTTCTATCAAGCACCTCATACGCAAACTCGATAAACTTTTCCTCTGATTCTGTACGAGGCATCTGGTCTGTTTGTGAATATGTACTTTCTGTAATCAATAAATCAATTTCACCAAAATCCAAATCCGCCTCTCTTAGCATGCGTGAACCTCTGGGATTAATGTCTGCTGTATAGAATAATTTCTTATTTTGAGATTCTACAAGGACAGAAGCACCACCAAGTACATGGCCCGACTCTCGGAGCTCAAAGGAAGCATTTCCACGTTTTATTTTCTCTCTATATCCTATCTCCTTTGAATGCATCATCATCTTGGATACATCAGACAAATCATAGGTAAGACCGCTTTTTTCAAGCCGTACCATGTCCTCTATTAACAATCTTGAAAGGTCAAATGTCGGAGGAGTCGCATAAACATCTGTACTACCATTTACAAAAAGTGATGGCATGTAACCTGAGTGATCCAAGTGGGCGTGGGTTATGATCGCAGCGTTAATCTCTTGGGGGGTTACCTTAAGGGGGTAAGATGGCTCTTTCCCAAGTTCTACTCCATAATCGAGCAGAAAGCTTGCTCCGTCGCAATTGACTTGAAAGGCAGATCGGCCCACCTCTTTTGCCGCGCCTAGAACTTTAACCTGCAAGAATTGAAAATCTTTTCAGAGTACCTTTAAACGTTTAGCGTTTGGGGGCACTGACCTGTTATATCATCCGTTAAATTTACAAAAGACTTAATTATATCAACCAAAAATGATCTGAACATGGGTAGAACCTTTGAACAATGGTGGAGTACTATCCCAAAAGATCTTCGAGACAAAGTCCGAAGAGGCGATGAGGGAAACAAACCATTATTGAATCAGATAAACTGGATTTGGGTTCATAATATGATGAATCAAAAAGGTGATCTAAATCCTACATCGGCAGAATTGCTTGATTGGGTAACTTCAGGCCAGATCGAGGCAATGCGCCAAATAAAGAAGTAAAAATTTCAAATTATACTTTCTTTTTGTTTTTCTTTTATCTTACAACAACAAAATAATTCTATAACTCTGTTATGAAAATTGCAGATTGTTTAAATATCGTACCATGATTGATCAAAAGCAGAAATGCCAATAGCAATACTTCCGGACGTCGATGAACAAAGATGTATAGGCTGTGCGCTATGCGTAGAGATCTGTACTTCTCTTGGCCCAGACGTTCTTCGTGTAAAGCCTGTTGAAGGCTGGAAGAGAGGTAAAGCATTCGTATTCTATCCAGAAAGATGCATCTCAGACGGTGCATGCATCGGTGTTTGCCCAACAAAGGCAATCTTTTGGATGAGACCAATGACTTACACACCTGGACAACCAGTTCCTCTCCACAAGAATGGTATCTTCGTAAAAGGCTGGGCAGAAGACGCCGCACTTTAAACGAAGACGTTCTACCATTTTTTCTTATTTTTTATTTCAATAACTAATCTGAATTAAATTTCAAACATGAATTGTAGTTACATAATCTGTTAACAAACTAATTTTTTCTAAAGACTTCTTGACTTGAAATGAATTTCTCAACTATCTTCTAGCTCTTCCAGTAGATGTTTTAAAATTGAAGAACTTGATCTTCTTCTTGGTTGATCTAGCGTGATGTCTTAGAAAATCATTGCTTGCAGCATGAATTGTCTTGAATTTGTTCTGCTTTAGAAATATGTTCCATGTGGTAACAAACTCGGTAAAGTCATCTTGATCATGTTGCGAATCTGACATTACATAGTGAGCTGCAGGGTAAACATCGGAGAGCTCAAGCGGTATTATTCCAAGATATGGGTTGTACTGGCAGAATTGCGTATCCTCGAAGACTTTTGCAAACTTCTTTTTTAATTTATTATATTCTGAAGACAGGTAAAATGGTTTCATTGCTCCGTCTGGAACAACTACGAGGTTCTTCTTGTCTGTCTTGAACTTGCGTACCATGTTGTGAAACCTTGTCACCTCCGGTCTGAACTGATCATCTCTTGAGAACAAAAAGATGGCGTTTTCCTTGAATCTGGGAGTGCCTTGGGATAGAAATGAAGTATTTGAGGTGAAAACTGATGTAGATTCAAAGAGTTTTGGGTGAGCTCGTGCCTTCTTTAGGGCATATTCCCATAAACGACCCTCATCGATAGCCTGCTTTACCCTGTCCACCTCTGCCTTTATTGAATAGAGGTTATGAAGGGCTAGGTTGTTTATCTTATCATCCCTTGAAAGAGAGAGGATCTCCTTTGGCTTGAATTTGGTGCACACCTCACACGTACAAGAAAAATACGATATCTCATCAAGATGGGTTGTGCCGTCTTCTGTAATGTATCTGTCATGCTTTGCGTACAGCATGTATGACGCAGAATCGAATGTATCACAACCGAGTGCAACCGCAAGAGGAATTGTAAGGGGATGGCCTGCCCCAAAGAGATGAAGCGGAATTGAATCTGGCATCTCTTTTTTTGCAGTAATTATCATCTGCGCCAAAAGCCTGTACTCATATGATTCCATAAACTCAACCGGACTTCCTAATGCTAGCATTTGAAAACCATGTTCTACAAGAGCTCTTGTTGACTTTCTAACAAGATCGGAATATTCACTTCCCTGAATTGGACCAACCCATATCTGACCATTGTTGTCTCTTGCATCAAGCGTCTCTTTTGAGACCTTGAGTGTATGGTTGACGTATTCTATTGCTCTTTTCTTTGGTAGGCCAAAACCGGTTGGCTTGTCAAGAGGAATTGCAAAATCTGTTGCGATCTTTTTCTCAAACTCTGCCATTGCTTTGTAGTTTGTGTCGATATCCCCATATTCCAGAACTTGGTATCCGCCTGAATCTGTCATGACTGCACCATCGTAATTAATTATACTGTGGATTCCATTTTTCGTTACTTCATCATCATACTGTTTTAGTGTAATGTAGGCATTTGTTATGACAAGATCAAAACCCATCTCTCTAATTTTTTTGGCAGGAATTGATTGCTTGACAGGATGTATTACTGGTACATACGCTGGTGTCTCCACCTTGCCATGATTTGTATGCAGTATTCCTATTCTTCCTGCAAGGTCTGACTTTTTTATCTCAAACATTTCATATCTTCATTTTATTCAACGTAATTTGAACCTAGTATGGGAAAAATCGCTTGAGGTCACCTTTTTTTGAAACTACCTTTAGCCAGTCAACACTATCTTCTCTTGTTTTGCCTTTTGCAAAAAGCAGTTCAATTCTTTTCACCGTTTCTGTAATGGATCTGTTTGTAGTATCAAACTGGAATGTCTTTTTTCTTCCAATGTTTTTTATGGTATCATAATATGTGATTCCTAGAATCTCAGAACCAAGATTTTCGATCGTTTTTTTCTTAGTATATCTCCTTTTCTTATATGATCTTTCTAAGCTGTAGGGACTACGTCTCAATACTATGGCATATTTCACCTTGTTCTTTGAGACTACGTATGGAGCTAAATGTCCTACAAGAAGCGCATTTTCTGGCATCTTTTTATCAAGAACCTTCTTTAGTTTCTTAACATCTACGTCGAACGCATCTGTGTTTTTTTTAGCTATTCCTTCATCTATTGCGATCCTATTTACGTCAACTATCTCTAGTCTGTGTTTTTTTGCAAGTATTCTTGCTACTGTGTGTTTTCCAGTTCCCGGATTTCCAGTTATTACATTCAATGAATGGAATGAAATTGAAATTTAATTAAACACTTCTGATATCGCCCTTCCCGTTCCCTTTATTATTTCCTCATCAATACTAATAAGAGCAATTCTTAGACTGAAATTACATGCAGATAGGACTGTTGGGTAAAACAAATGTGGGAAAATCTACCTTCTTTTCAGCCGCTACCCAGACAACTGCTCAGATTGGAAATTATCCATTTACTACAATTGAACCAAACGTTGGCATCGCCTATGTCAAAGCAGACTGTGCATGCAAACATTTTGGCATAAATCACATTCATCAATTCTGTATAAAGGGTACTAGGTACATTCCAGTTAAACTAATAGATGTTGCAGGCCTTGTGCCAGGAGCCCATGAAGGAAAGGGACTGGGAAACAAGTTTCTTGATGATGCAAGACAAGCCGAAGTACTGATTCACGTTGTGGATGCATCAGGATCAACTGACATACAAGGCCAACCAGTTCCTCCAGGCACCCACAAACCGCTTGAGGATGTAAAGTTTGTAGAAGAAGAATTTGATCAATGGATGAAACAGATACTTCATAGAGAATGGCCAAAGCTTACAAGAGAACTTGAAAGCAAGAGCGGCAAGATTATTCAATCAATCACCCAAAGATTCAGCGGGCTTGGAATATCTGAATATGATATTGAGGTAGTAATGCATCACCTGAATCTGCAAACAAAAAAACCACTAGAGTGGGGTGAAGATGATATTCTTTCATTTGTTAGAGAATTAAGAAAGAGAACAAAACCGATCTTAATTGCTGCAAACAAGGCAGATCTATGTCATGATCTTGGAGTCTTGGGTGACCTAAAAAAAATACACAGTACCACTGCATGTAGTGCAGAAACTGAACTTTTGCTAAGAAAGGCTGCAAAGGCAGGACTTATAGAGTATCTTCCAGGTGAAAAAACTTTCAAGATCAAAGATGGAGTTAGCCTCAACCCGCAGCAGCAAAAGGCGCTAGACCTTGCCCAAAAGGTTATGGAAAAGATCGGAGGAACTGGAATCCAAGAAAGTTTGGATTCCGCATGTTTTGATCTATTGAAGTTAATTGTGGTCTTCCCAGTTGAAGACGAATCAAAACTATCAAACAAGAATGGTGTGGTGCTTCCAGACGCAAGGCTACTTCCCACAGGTTCTACTGCAAGAGACTTGGCAAGAACCATTCATGAGGATCTTGCAAAAGGATTTCTATATGCGGTGGACGCCAAGACAAAACAGCGGGTTGGCGCAGAGCATCAATTAAAAAACGGTGATGTGTTGAAGATAATGTCAACACTAAGTAGGGGATAGAATGCTTTGTCTTGGAATCGAGAGTACAGCTCACACATTTTCGTGTGCCGTTATTGAGAAAAAAGGAAAAAACGGCAAGATTCTCTCCGATGTTAGGAAGATCTACCGACCTCCTGATGGTGAAGGGATACATCCACGAGAGGCATCAAGACATCACGCTGAACATTCTCCACAAGTGCTCTCAGAATGTCTTGAAAAGGCTAATGTGAAAATTGCCAACCTTGATATGGTTTCATATGCAGCAGGTCCAGGTCTTGGACCATGTCTTAGAATTGGAGCAGTTGTAGCAAGATCTCTTGCCTCATACTATGACATACCTGTCTATCCTGTAAACCATGCATTGGGACACATTGAACTTGGCAAAATGCTAACGGGAGCACGAGATCCACTTGTCTTACTCGTATCAGGGGGCCATACAATGATTCTTGCATTTCTAGGCAAAAAATGGCGAGTATTTGGAGAGACACTTGATATCACACTCGGACAACTGTTGGACCAGATTGGTAGACATGCTGGATTTGCATCACCTTGCGGTCAAAAGATCGAGGAACTTGCATCAAAATCATCGAGTTATGAGCCTTTGCCATACGTTGTAAAAGGAAACGATGTTTCCTTTTCAGGACTTTTTTCCGCCACGAAACAAATAATGTCAAAGGGGTTGGAGACTGCATGTTTTTCTCTACAGGAAACAGCATTTTCAATGGTTGGCGAAGCAGTGGAAAGAGCACTTTCTTTTACGGGAAAGAAAGAATTTCTAATTGTTGGGGGAGTAGCAGCAAACAAAAGGCTATCCGAGATACTTCAAAGTATATGCAAAAGGCATAATTGCAAATTCTATGTCTCCCCAAAGGAGTATGCGGGCGATTGTGGCTCGCAGATTTCATGGGTCGGGTTGCTAGAATCTTCAAAAAAGGACGGGGCTAGGCTAGAAAATACGTTTGTAAGACAATCGTGGAGAATAGATTCTGTAGAAATTCCTTACTGATCTTTGTAATTTGACATGGCTTCATGCACTGCCTTTTCCCATTTTCCGTTGCTAAAGACCCCAAACTTGAAAGTCTTCTCGCCCTCATCTGTCTTTATCGTTATTCGAAGTTTTTTGATAAATCTCCCCTCCTTGGATACCTCGATTATCTGATTAAGCTTCGATTCCATTACAGTATCGCCAAACTTTTTAGAAAAATCTGCAATTCTTCCCTCCGTTTTGTCAAAGGCAATTCTCATGTTTGTCAGCGTAAGAATTCCCGGACCTAATTTGTCCTCAGAACAATCTTCCTGCATGATTTTTTTCTCGTTTGGTAGCAGCATTGGGTTTCGTCTCTCACTCTGTGTTATAATTGTAACTTAAATTATGAGTGGGAATATCTGCAATATTGTTGAGACTTGTAAAGAAGGGGGCAGAAGCTGATATATATCTAACAACATGGGACAAAAAAAAATCTATTCTAAAAATTAGAAAAAGAAAAGAATATCGCAATGAGATACTTGACAATAGAATTCGTACATTGAGGACTGTACGAGAAGCAAAGATGATCTCAGAGGTTAAACAGTTTGGAATCAGTACACCGCTTGTTTATTTTGTAGATCCAAAAAAATTTGAAATATATCTACAATTCATCAAGGGAAGACTTGTGCGAGATCTCTCAAACAAAATGATAATAAAAACATGTGAAAAAATTGGAAGAATAGTTGCCACTTTACATAAGAATGGTGTCATGCATGGCGATCTTACTACATCGAATTTTATACTTTCACATAATAAATTGGTGATTCTGGATTTTGGGTTATCGCAAAGAACCGAAAGAATAGAAGATCATGCCATTGATCTTAGGCTATTCAAGGAGGTGTTAAACAGCGCTCATGTTGAGATAGTGGAGCCTTCATGGTCATCATTTTTGAAAGGTTATGGCAAAATTATAGGAATGCAAAGAAAAGAACAGGTTGTCATGCAAGTCTCAGTTATAGAAAAGAGAGGTAGATACGCAAATGTTGTCTAGTCTTTATTTTGCTTCATCAAATCAAAACAAGTTTGAGGAAGCAAAATCAATTCTATCAGAATTTGGAATATCTCTCAAGTTTTTCAAATGTAGCCTTGAGGAGATTCAGGCAGATACCTTGGAAGAGATAGCACAATACAAGGCAAATCTTGCATATCGCCTTTGTTCAAAACCTGTCATAGTGGAGGATGCTGGATTGTTTATTACTGCACTGAAAGGTTTTCCGGGGCCATATTCATCATTTGTATTTGACACCATAGGAAACAAGGGGATCCTCAAGATGTTATCAAAACAAAGACGTGCCCTTTTCCAATCTGTTATTGCATATTGTGAAAGAAAACAAGATGTCATGCTGTTTGAGGCCAGTGTACAAGGAAAGATATCTAAAAAATTGCAGGGTAAAAGATGGGGATATGATCCAATATTTATCCCAGAGGGACAGACAGTGACATATTCTCAACTAAAAAACAAGAATAAAGTTTCACACAGATATCTTGCGCTAAGAAAATTTGCTAATTGGTATCTGCATAAGCAGATATCCAGCGGTCGATGAATCGCTTTTTGTTCTGCAAAATAACAATTTTTGAAATATCACTTTCATCCATTACTGAATACATGCCGCTCTGATTTGCTAATTCGCTTGAAAAATGTCTTACCTCTGACATGTACAACATGTCTGAATACGCTAGTCTGTTGGCTGAACGCCCCACGTGCATGTAAGATTTTATTTCTATAAAGTGAACATTGCCACGATTTACCATCTCAGTATATTGTGGAATTAATTGATCAGTTTCATTATGTCCTCTGATCAAAGTGATGCGTAGAACTGATCTAGTATTATCAAGTTTTGATAGTATGTCAAGACTAGCATTCCATCTCTCCCATGCATCTTTGTATTTTGGTCTATTGACAAGCTTGAATACCTCTTCGTTAGGAGCGTTTGTGGATAGGTACAACTGTGTTGGCAGTGCATCCTCATCACGCAACCTTTCAAGCATATCAGGCTCTTGTCCATTTGTGACCAAGAATATGGATTTTGTGGCGGGAAGCTGTTTGAGATATTTTATCAATTCCGGCAGTTGAGGGTACATCGTGGGTTCACCTGAAAGAGATATTGCATAATGGCTTGGAAGGAGTGACTCGTCAATCTTTTTCTTGTCACTTTTAACATCTCCATAATGGCCCATTATCAATCTCTCACGCTCCTCCATTAATTTTGAAAGAATCACTTCAGGTGGAGCAACTTTTTCAGATGGCATCTGCATTGCACTGTAAAATTCCATAGGGCGCCAACAATAGACACATCTGTTTTCACAAAACATGCCTGCAGGAGAAAATTCCATGCATCTATGAGTTGATATGCCGTAAAACTTGTGCTTATAACAATCGCCTTCATTTCTGAAAGATTTTTTTGTCCAATGGCACAGTTCTACAGTACCATGATCAGCAACACCATATTTTGCCTTTTTTAGTTGATTTAAAATCATTGGTTTTATCTGGATAAACTCATCATTTGCTTCGATAGTCTCCCCAGAACAACTCATGCTAAAATCTTCTACTTGGTTTTAATTAAATCTACGTAGAATTTAGCATTGAGACACATGGTGCGTTTTCCATCGGAACACAAAGTACGTGTCCTAGATAGATCATACTGTAGAAGATCACAGCTGCTGTGATTCCCATCGCAACATACCACATTCTGAACTTCATATTTGCGAATATTTTTTCTGTTAGTAATAAACTTACGGGTAATTGTCAGTAAAAGTACTAAATCTTTAAAGATCAGTTGATTTGTTTTTCAAATTAAATATCTATTGCGAATCTAAAACCTACTTGGTAAATACATGGCATAGGCACAAGAATCACAAAAACTATCTTATATGACATGTTACTATGTTGAGGCATGCAGGCAGCAAGAATTGTTAAGATCAAAGAACCTCTAGAAGTTCAAAATCTCGAAACTCCAAAACCTAAAGGATCTCAAGTACTCATCAAAGTAGAATCTGCCGGCGTGTGTCACAGTGATATCCATCTTTGGGATGGGGGTTATGAAGGTCCAGGGGGCCAAATAATGAAGACGACTGATAGAGGCGTCAAGTATCCACTAACTCCAGGTCATGAAGTTGCAGGTGTTATAGAAAGCATGGGCGAAGAGGTAGAGGGATTTGCAAAAAATGACAAAGTTCTAGTGTTTCCATGGATTGGTGAGGGACTATGCCCTGCTTGTAGAGTGGGCGAGGAAAACTTGTGTGACAAGCCAAGATCTCTTGGAGTTTATAATGATGGTGGTTATGCAGAATATGTTCTAGTTCCAAGCTACAAATATCTTGCAAAGATTCATGATTTGAGTACTGACATTAGTGCACCATTGTCATGTTCAGCTCTAACTGCATATGGTGCAGTTAAAAATGCGCAGTTGAAACCTAACGATAACGTTGTGATTGTAGGGGCCGGAGGGCTAGGATTGATGGGAATGCAATTGGCAAAAGCAATTACTGGTGCAAGAATAATTGCGATGGATATTAGTGACGATAAACTAAAGATAGCAAAACAAAATGGTGCGGATCTTACTGTTAATTCAAAAAACGAAGATCCTGTAAAGGCTATAATGGAATTGACCGGAAATCTCGGCGCTGATGCAGTAATAGACTTTGTTAACGGAAGCAAGACTGTTGAAACAGACATGCAGATACTCAGACGACGAGCACGTGTGGTTCTTGTTGGGTTGTTTGGAGGTGCATTACAACTAAATCTCGTATCTATGCCTACAAGAGCATACAAGCTAATTGGTTCTTACACTGGTTCTATGCCTGACATGTTAGAGCTAGTGTCACTTGCACGACGAGATATCATAAAACCTGTAATCTCAAATAAATTCAAGCTAAATCAGGCAACAGAGGCATTAACAATGCTAAAAGAAGGAAAAATAATTGGACGCGGAATCATAAATCCGTAGGGCCTTTTTTGCTGCAAATCTTATACCAGTTATCCAAAATCAATCTATACAAGAAGATGGAATTCAGTTAAGATTAATACTGGATTGAAAAGGACTTGATTTTATGTGGCCCTTGTAGTACAGTGGCGAGTATAGGGGACTGTGGATCCCCGGACAGGGGTTCGATTCCCCTCAAGGGCCTTTAATCTTAATTCAGAATATAATTCTGGAATGGTTGAAAACGTGCCGTTATTTGTCAGAATATGCCAAACTTGCTAGATTCCATTTCTTCTTTTATTGCAAGTTTTATCCTACAATCGTCACGAATGACTTTTTGATCAAGCCAGTTCAAAAACTTGTGTTCTATGGTCTTTCCTTTTATTTTTTCAAAGTCTGGTCCCAACTGATCAGACAATTTTCTTACAAGTGACATATTAACACATACAACATAAAAATGCCAGCCAAAGGCAAATTCTGAATCCGTCACAATAAAATCATTTTCTCCATGAACCATCTGTTCAAGTTTACTTAGTGTTGTTATGATTGCTTTACTGGTCGTTTCATAATCCGTTGCAGAAACATTGATGTTTAATCTATCTTCCATATTCGCCTATACTATGTTTATAAATAAAAAGATGACTCTACAAAGAGTCATGATTTAGTAAATGTTCCACTTCAATATCGAAATAAGTCTTGAGTATTCCTATGTAGTTCTTTATGGGTGGTGGAATATCATCTTCACACGCCATTCCAAGATTTTTTGCGTTTATCCAAATGACAAGAGTTTGTAATATTGTTAGAAACCTATCATTTTCTGCATTTTTAGATGCGATTGCTTTCGAGTATCTACCTGCAAATTCCCATGCAGTGACAAAGTCTATGCAATCAGTTCCAAATACTGCAATAATTTGTTCCTTCAAACTGTTTGCTTTCTTAAATGGAACTTTATTCATGATGTAAGGAAAGTCTACCTTATCAGGCAGGTTGCCAGGCAGTGGTCCCCAAATGGTTATAATTCTACAATCTTTTTTCAACATTGAAAATTTCTGAGCCATTTTTTCCGTAATGGTGTAGTCTGAAAACCAGAATAGAATAACTGTTGCATCACTCATGTCTGACTCTAAAACATCTTCGCACTTTAAAGTAAATCCTGAGAGGCCTTTGCCTTCTAACATTTTTTTTGCAGCCAGAATCTTTTCGTTGTTGTTATCTATTCCTACAGCTTTTTTTACGCCAAATTCTTCTAATGCAATAGATAATCCGTGACCATTTCCACATCCCAAGTGATAAAAAATATCGTTTTTGCCAAATGACGCAAACTCAAAAATCTCTCGAAGCGTATTATCTTGCAAATCGACATCCTCGCCTGTAATAATCGACTTGGGAAGTGTATTCAGATATTCTTCTATTTTCACAAGGAATTGATGTTCTACACTAAATTTATTCTCTTATTCTTTCGAGGGTAGATACAGCCTGCCATAACGTAACTCTCACATATGATGGCATGTTGGGATCTTGCGTTACCTCGTCGAGCGCACTTATGGCATTAGCAGCTCGTACAGAAACAGAATAATCAGGCTTTTTTAATTCAACCACTAGATCTGCTAGACTTTTTTTGATATTTTTTGGAGTTGAGGGATTTGCGGCTATTTCTTCTAGTGTTACAATTGCCGCATTGAGAGTTTCTGAGTTTTGGTTTTTCTTTTCTGCCATATGGATCAAGCTAAACTAATTGCGCTTATTTTATAAGGTTTGCATCATACTTCCAAAAAGATGTTATCTGATTCTACTATTACTTTGTATGACTGTAAATCCTTAATTTTGGCGGGAAATGCCGAGAGTTTTCCTGTTTTACAATCAAATTTTGCTCCATGCCAACCGCATGTTATGATACATTCATCCAAAGTTCCTTCTGAAAGACTAGCTCCTGCATGAGTACAAGTATCATTTATTGCATAAAAGTTGCCGTTTGTATTGATTATTAGTATCTCCTTTCCGTCTGCTGTTACCTTGTGCATCTTGCCGGAAGGTATATCTGAAATTTTGCCAACAATTATCTTTCCCATACGAGGATTGATTTTGCAACGCTTAATAATTTTAATGCTAAATGGTTATTTGAAATGGATTTTTTAAACAAATTTTACGGTATTTTCTAATCTTCCTAGTCGCTCTATTTCCATCTCTATCTTGTCATTGTTTTTCAAAAACACGGCATCGGGCTTGTTTAGCATTACTCCAGCGGGAGTGCCGGTTGATATGATATCACCCTTTTCAAGTGTCATAACTTTGCTTAAGATGGAAACTATGGAATTTACTTTAAGATGCATATTTGATGTCGAAGAATTCTGTCTAATGGTACCATTTACCTTGGTCATCATCTTGAGATTTTGTGGATCTGGTATCTCATCAGCACTAGTTATCCACGGTCCACACGGTGCAAATGTATCAAATCCTTTGGCACGAGTAAATTGTTTGTCCTTGGCTTGAATGTCACGTGCTGACGCATCATTTAGTATCATATATCCAAATATGGCTTTTTTTGCTTCCTCCTCAGAAATATTTTTGCAGTCCTTTCCAATTATCAAGGCAAGCTCTATTTCATAATCAAGTTTTGATACAAATGATGGACAGATAATATCTGATGTTGCTCCGTTCAGAGTAGAACGTGGTTTTATTATTATTGCAGGCTCGTCTGGAGGTATTAGATTTTGTTCTTTTGCATGGTCTTTGTAGTTGAAAGCAAGGCAAATTATTTTTGATGGATTAGGAATAGGTGCAAGAATCTTAAAATCAGATAGTTTGCTATCAAAATTCATCTGAGAAACCTTTTGTTTTATTTCATCATACCACCCATCAAATAAAAAATCCTTGATGTTCTGTGGTATTGGAATCCCAGTTTGAAAAGTCATGCTCTCCCGTGTTAGGACCTTGTCTCCATCAACAAATCCATATGTTTCCATATTTTCTTTTAGCAATCTAGCAATTTTCATTTTATTCACTTGTGTGTGTATATCACTTGATTTGCAGAATCCTTTCTGCAATATCCGTTCCTTACGAATTGAATTTCTGCGCCCACATTTAATTCTAAGTAGTATGGTTCAACTAATGCTTGTTTGATTTCCAAGCTATTTTCATTGAATTGTTCATTTACAAAAAGAATTTTTGGAATTAAAACCTCAATTTTTACAGCATTTCGTACAGGAACCCATTGAATTTTTGGAATTTCTGACTTGAATTTGTTATCAGTTATTTCTGCTTCTATTTCTGAACCCGTCTTAGTTATTCTGGCATTGTATAGCTCTAGCAATCTTATCTCATCTCCCGACTTGAGAGATTTTGCATCATCCCCTGATACATAAAACGATCCGTCAATCTGAAGATTCCTCTTACCCATGTCTTTCTGTGGATGATTTGAAATTTCTATTTTCTCTACATTGTTGTTCTTTACTATTAGCTTTACAGGATCAGTTACCATGAATAGTCGTATGCTTGTTGAATCGATAATCTTTCTATTGAAAGACTCCAAAGTGTCAAAAGGTGCTAAGGTATCAGATTTTGTAAAGCTCAACGAAAGCACAAATTTCCTAATTGCTTCAGGAACAATGCCTCTTCTGCGCATCGCCTCAAGAGTTGGTAATCTAGGATCATCATAACCTGAAACTTTGCCCTCTTGAACAAGAGGTTTGAGTATTCTCTTGGACACGGGCATTCCGTCAAACTCTAATCGGGCAAATTCAAGAACTTTCGGTTTTCTCATTTTTAGCTTGTCTAGAATTTCATAATACAGATCATTTCTCAGTTCATATTCTTTTGTTCTAAATGCATGTGTTATTCCGTCAATGCTATCCTCTATGGCTACTGCAAAATCATAATTTGGCCACACGCGATATTTGCTTTTGTGGATTGGATGTGGTTCGTCAATTATTCTCAATAATGTAGGATCTCGCATAACTGTGTTCTCTGAATGCATGTCTCCACGATATCTTACAATTGCATCTCCTTGTTTGTATTTTCCAAACATGTCTTTCCAGCGCTTTGTATTCTGTGAAAGATCTCCTGCACGACATTTGCAATCTGTCATCTCTCTTCTGTTTTTACTGATGGTTTCCTTGCTGCAGGTGCAGACATATGCATATCCGGATTGGATGAATTCTTCTGCCTTTTTGTAAATTAATTCAATATCATCCGACGTATTTTTGATTTGATCATATTTTATACCAAGCCAGTCAAGCCCTACTTTTATTGCCGCATAATATTCTAGTCTCTCATTTTCGGGATTTGTATCGTCAAACCTGAAGATGAGTTTTCCTCCGTACATTTTTGCATATTCTTCATCTATTATTGCAGCCTTTGCGTGTCCAATGTGTGGATATCCGTTTGGCTCTGGTGGAAATCTAGTGACTACTTTGCCCTGTTCTGCTCCCTCAAGAGGAGGCAAACCAGTTCTATCCTGTTTTGGCTTTACCACAAGTAATTCAGGAAAATTAGATTCTAACTCTGACTTTTGCGTTGATAATGGAATTGTATTTACTTCAGCCACTATTTCAGAAATGGCGGGTATTAGTTCCTTTATTTTATTTCTAAGATCAGGCTTGAATCCTACCACTTTGGGAATTATTGCATCATTTCTTGTTTTTCCGCCGTGTTCAGAAGCATTTAACAGGGCAATTCCTCGTATTGCCTTTTTTATATCATCATCCAATTATAGACTCCTCTCTACCACAAAATCCAACAAACCGAGCATATCTTCTCTTACAGAATTATCGTATCTGGCGATAGATTTTCTTGCTGTGTTCAAGTGATGAGAAGCTTTCTTTCGAACTGTTTCTTCTATGCCTAGTGCCGATATTGCTTCTACTGCCTTCTCCATTTCTCGCTTTGATATGGATGAATTGCCAAATGCATTGAGTATTATTTTCTTCTCTTTCCCTCTTGCCATCTTTATAGCTAAAAGAATTGGCAGAGATTTTTTTCCTTCTCTTATGTCATTTCCTACTGGCTTTTTTGTAATTTTGGGATCTCCTATTATGCCAATTAAATCGTCAATTATCTGAAATGATATTCCGAGGTTTTTACCATATGCGGAGAGTCTACTAACATCTGATTTCGTGGTGTTTGCAGAAATAGCTCCCATAGCACAAGACGCCACAAATAAAGACGATGTCTTTTTTTCGATCATCTTTATGTATTGTGATTCTGTAGGAATTTTCTTTGACTGGGCCATGCTTATGTCTAATGCTTGACCCTCGCATACCTCACTACACGCTTTTGAAAGGGTATCGATAAGTGATATTGCTACACTCTTTGGAATCTTGTTGCTAGACCTTGAAATAGTTTCAAAAGCTTTTGAAAAAAGAATATCCCCAGCTAGGATTCCAACTGGAATGCCAAATTTCATATGCGTAGTGGGCACTCCATGTCTTACTTCGTCATTATCCATTATGTCATCGTGAACCAATGTGAAATTGTGTATCATCTCAATGGCGGCAGCTGCTGGAATTGCCTGTTTTGCAGATCCATCTAAAAGTTCACAACTTTTTAAAACCAAAAATGGTCTCAGCCGTTTCCCGCCATGCTCTATGAGATAACTTGCGGCTTTGTACAAATCCGTGGGCTCTCCCTTTAATCTTGACAAAAGGAATGAGTCTATCTTTCTTGCATTTTTTACAACATTATCTATTTTCATTCCTTTTTCAACTCCCATTGGTGATCTGGAAAATGATATTTCAATGATGTCTCCAGACGATTCCTAAGTCCATCCTTATTCCACATTTTAAGAATTTTTTTGTTTTCTTCAGTCGTGTTATCTTTTGATTCTGGAAGAAAATATAGTGCAACAATCATCCAAGGGCAGAAAATTCGTGGCGATTTCTCAATTTCAGATAAAAGTTCATCAAATGTAACCCATCTGATTGCAGAGATTTCGTCTTCTACAAGTTTTATTTTGTCAGCGTTCTCTATTATGCCCATCAACGTGCCACAAACTTCATTCTCAGAACCGATGTTTTTGTAGGGAACGTGGTATTCGAATTTGTACAAGTATTCTAGCGTACAGGTTATTCCGAGTTCTTCGGGGAGTCTTCTTTCTGCTGAGGATACATAGGTTTCGGACTGTCTAGGATGACTTGCAACTGTTCCATCCCAATCGCCTGGCCAAAGCATTTTGCTCATGCTTCGTTGCGTTAGCAAAAGCTTTCCCTCCTTATTGAATAGCAAAATTGTAAATGCTCTATGTAACTTTCCCTGAGGCAAATGACATGTTACTTTTTCTTCCGTTCCTACAGGCTTGTCATTACCATCTACCAAAATTAGATATTCCATTTTAATGTCTCCTAAATAACGTACCCTCAAATTCTTTACCCTTTATTGCATCTGTTATTCTCTGAGGCACTTTTCCATTAACAAAAAAAACATCTGTATTGTTTTTGGACATGTTTATGGCTTCATCTATTTTGCGTTTCATTCCGCCGGTTACATCCATCTTGACATCTGTAATTGTTGGCCTCTCTGTTGTTATCTCTCGAATTAGTTTTTTATTTTTAATATCGGAATATACCCCATCTACATTTGTTACAAAAATCGCAAGTCTAGGCTTTAGAATTCTAGTCAGCATTCCCATTATTCTGTCTCCGGAAAGTATGTAGAATTTGTTTTTGCCAAACCACATGACATCCCCATATGATACGGGAATTAATCCAGTTTTGGCAATTTTTGTAATTTCTTGTGATTTCTTTGTTATTGGTTTATCCCCAAAAACAAAGTCAGTTGGAGGTAAGCAATAGGGATAAAGATTTGATTGAAGAAATATTTGAAGAACCAATTTGTTCAACTCTACCATCGAGTTTTTAACTACTGCAACTCCCTTGATACTATATTTATCAGGTTTTGTATGCATGTCATACTTGACAGACCAATAATGTCCAAAAGAACCTCCTCCGTGAATAACCATGTATGGCTCATTTACTTTTTTCAGTTGAGTCGCAATTTTCTTAATTGCAGAATTATTGGCTGTTAATGGTTTTTGCTTATTTGTAATTATTGATCCGCCTAGTTTGATCAAAATCATGATTTTTATCAATGATATTGTCGGTTTTAAAAAGTCTCTCCCCATCTTTTGCTATGGCAACAGAGTGAACTTGTTTATCGTGAATATCTTAGTCCGTCAAAATCTATCTTTGCTACAAAACAATCGCTTATTTTTTTCAAATTCTCAAGAGTATTTGATAGGTTGGATTTGTCCACTAAAGAAATTATGCAACCGCCTCCGCCAGCCCCCGTTATTTTTGCTCCATAGGAAGTCTTGACTGCTTCTTTTATTAACAAATCAAGCTTGTCTGTTGACACATTTATTTTCTCTAACATTTCTTGATTTTTTAACATTAGGGAACCAAGTTTGTTTAGATCATTTTCTTTTATTGCGGATAATGCATCTTTTACCAATTTGTTTTCTTGTTCACACATTTCAGCAAACAGCCTTTCATTTTTCTTTTTGAATTCTCTAACCTTCAAAACAACCTCCTTTGTATTATGAATCTGATTTGAATTTGCTATTATCAAACTAATGTCATTTTTAGAATTTATTTTTTCATAGCCATCTTTACTATATGACATCAATCCACCAAATGTAGAGATGGAAGAATCTGCGCCTGAAACATCTTCAAACACTGTTCGCTCTGATTCAATGGATCTACTTAGAATCTCTTCCTTGGATCTTTTACTGAATAAACCAGCAACAGATGCTGCCGTAGCAACGCATGCTGCAGAAGATGAACCAAGCCCTATTCCAGCAAGTATGTCTGATTCCAAAGTTATCTCTATGCCTCTATTTTCGTTAAACTCTTGCAGTGCTTCTTTTGCAATATGCAAAAACGGTTTCATGAACTTGTTTGATATAAACTCTGGATTAGTTGATGTATCCAGATCAAATTCAGCATCTCCTAACTTTGACTTTATGCGTATCTTTCTTTCATCTAAAAATTGTGATGTTGCAGTAATTCTCTTGTCTATGGCACAAAGTATTGCCTTGGTACCATATACTACAAAATGTTCTCCAAATAGAATTACCTTGCCTGGTGCAGAGGCTACCGATCTCATGAAAAAACAATCGATGCATACCCTACCACTGATGCCTTTTCTCCTGTTACATCTCCACTGGTGGCATACTTGACCAGTGTGCCTTTTCTTGCACCCATTTCTTTGCATGCTATCATGGTAGAAGCTATCGCTCCATATCCGCAAGCGCTTACTTGTTTTTCCTGCAAAACTCTATAGAATTTATCCACATCCATTTCCAATATTGGTTCAATCAAAGATTTGTCTTGTTCATGTGCATATTCATTTTCTTCGTAATGTGTAAAATCAGACGAACCTATTATCATAGTTTTTTTATCTCTTGATATTCTTGATATGGCCATGCCTATCTCCTTTGCAGCATTGTAGCTCTGGTCTATCAAAATTATGGGAAGTATCTTAAATTTATGAGAATAGATTTCTTGTAGCATTGGAATCTGTACTTCTAAACTATGATCTCTTGTATGTGAAAAAAAATCCAATTCTACAAGACTTGTTATGCTATTAATCTCAAGTGCTGCACTGGCATCTACTTCAACGTCTCCAAGCGGTGTTCTCCATATTCCTTCTTTCATTGCAGCTACATCGCAACCAATCCCCCAGTGGTTTGGTCCTATGATTATCACGAGGTCTGGCTTTAGTGGTGATATGGCATAATACGAGTTTGCAGCAATTGGGCCGGAATACATGTATCCGGCATGGGGACAAATGATTCCAACTATGTTTTCTTTATTTGTTGCAGGATACATTTTGCCAGGACCAAATTCATGTAAAAAACAGTTTTTGATTGATGATCTTGTCTCTTGTTGGGTTTTTGGATAGAACATACCAGCTACAGCTGGTGTTCTTATCTGCATTGTGTTATTGCCTCTTACTTCTCATTCTCATCGGAGGGGCTCTTTCAGCCTCTTCTTCTAGTTCTTCTTCTGTTATCTTTGTCTCAAAGTCATCTATCTCGTACTTCATTGATTCTTCTGTCTTTAGACTTCCTTTCTGTAACAGTATTTCTCTAGCTAATAACCAATAGATTGCAGCAAGCGATTTTCTACCTCTGTTGTTTGCAGGTATGACTAAATCAACCTTGGATGTAACATTGTCTGTGTTGGCAATTGCAATAACTGGTATTCCAGCATTTGTTGCTTCCAAGATTGCTTGTTCGTCAACTTGAGGGTCTGACACCACAACCAACTCTGGTTCAATATAGTAGGGCAAAAGTGGATTTGTTAAAGTACCTGGCATAAATCTGCCAAGCATAGGTGTTGCACCTGTTAACTCACAGAATTTTTCAATTGGAGTGCTGGCATATTCTCTGCCTGAACATATGAATACCTTTGAAATTGCAGATCTGTTGATAAATTTTGATGCTGTCTGAATACGAGATAATGTTTTTTTGCTATCAATAATGTAAAGTCCCTCGTTTGTGGCCTTGGTAATGAATGGTATCATGAATTTTGTCTTTACCTGAGTTCCAACTCTTATGCCTGTAGACAAAACATACTTTTCCATATGTTCGAATTCTTCTTTACTCATGACGTGTTCTTAAATCTCGACCATTCCACGTATTAAATCATACTCTGAAATACGCAGCAATTCATTTAGTTTGGCTACTCTCTCCCCTCCTACAACTCCAACCTTTAGCATCTTGGATTTTGTAGCTATTCCAATGTGTGATATATGAGAGTCAGAAGACTCACCTGATCTATGTGATGTAATTATCTTTATGTTATTTTTGGAAGATTCTTTTGCAAATTCAAGAGCATCATAAAGACTTCCTGCTTGGTTTACTTTTAAAATTGCTGCATTGCAGGCCTTTTTTGCTGCCGCCTTTTTTAAAATCTCGGTATTAGTTACTAAGAGATCATCTCCTGTTATTAACACGTTGGGAAATTTTTTGGTCAAAACAGCCATGTCATCAAAGGCTTCCTCATGAACCGTATCTTCAGCATATATCAACTTGTACTTTTTTATTATATCTGAGGCGAACTCAATCTGTTCTTCTGGTGAATTCTCAAAACCTGCTCTATCATAAACATATTTTTTCTTCTTTTCATTCCATTGTGTTGTTGAAGCAAAATCTACTCCAAGTGATACCTCTTTCCCTAATGTAAATCCCAGTTGTTCACATGCTTTAGCAGAAATTTCTAGCGCTTGATCATTGTCAAGTTTTGGAGCCCAGCCGCCCTCATCTCCTCTTCCGTTTGTGAACTCTGGATCTTTCTTTGCAAGGATCTTTCCAAGTTCTTTATGTACTGCAAAATTAACTTCAATGGACTCCCTTATGGTTTTTGAACCCGTTGCACAAATCAATATCTCCTGAATGTCTGGTGTGCCAGGACCAGCATGAGCCCCTCCGCCCAAAATATTGCCAAGAGGAAATGGAAATCTCAGATTGGAATCTTTGGTCAGCATCTTAAACATTGGAATTTTTTCTGATTTTGCAGCACATTCGACTGATGCTATTGTAAGAGAGAACGCAACAGAGCCGCCAACCTTTGAATATCCTGGAGTAGGATCTATTGTTTTTAATGTTTCATGAATGGATTTGAGGTCAGACGGGTCCAACCCAATGAATTTTTTTTCATTTGCTTTTAAAATTTCAAGACTTTTCTCAGGTTTGTTGTCTGGAAAACTTATGGCCTCATATTTTCCAACACTTGCTCCCGACGGTGCACAAACTCTACCCGTGTATTGATTATCTGCTACAACATCTACTTCGATTGTCTTACTTCCTCTACTGTTGTATAGTACTCTACTTTCAATTGAGGTAATCCGTGCCATCCTACTCTAGCTCGGATTGAACTTCTTGCTCCCTTCTCCTAATTGCTTCGTAAAATGGAATGACTTGATGAATTGTTTCAACTGATGTTAACATCATAGTTCTACAACAATATCTTTTCAATCCAAAAGAATTTAGAACTTTGGCTGGATCTTCGCCACTTTTTACACGATTCTGATATTCCTTAAATTTGTCTGCGATTAAATTTCCACAAGTAAAACACCTGACAGGAATTAGCACGTTTCAAAAAGTAATCAAGGCTTATAAAAACCATACATGGGTATTGCAAATGCGGGAGTCGCCCAGCCTGGTCAAAGGCGCTAGCTTGAGGGGCTAGTATCTTAGGATTTCGAGGGTTCAAATCCCTTCTCCCGCATCTGATGCTTGTCTTAACATGAATTTGCTTATTCAATGAAATCTGTACTATCGTTTACTGCGAACAATAAATCAAATTTGGTAAAGCCCTTATTTGACATGAATTTCTGAAAATATATGGAGATCACAGTAAAACAAATGATGCAAATTGAAGAGAACGGACATCAAATGGGATTTCCAAGAAAGCTTATGATGGAAAATGCAGGAGCCGTAACTGCTATGAGACTACTGGAAAAATATTCTGACCTAAAAGAAAAAAAAGTAACTGTATTTGCAGGGCTGGGAAATAATGGTGGAGATGCATTTGTGATTGCAAGACACCTTGCAGGTTTTGGATGCAGACCTACTGTAGTTTTACTTGGAAGCCCATCTAAAATAAAAACAGAAGAGTCTATCTCTAACTGGAATCTTTTGGAAAAAATGAATTCAGTAAATCTTGTTATTACTTCTGATCCTAGTCAGATTGTTCTTGATGCCGATATCATAGTTGATGGTATCTTGGGAACTGGAATTTCAGGTAAAATAAGAGAACCGTATTCTACTGCAATAGATTTGATAAACAAATATCCCTGTTTCAAGATTGCAGTGGATATACCATCTGGCCTTGATCCAGATTCAGGCATTGTGATAGATAAATGCGTAAAAGCGGATCTAACTGTTACCTATCATAAGATGAAGATTGGCATGCCAAAAAAAATGGAAATGTGTGGGGAGATACTGGTTGAAAAAATAGGAATTCCACCAGAAGCAGAGGTAGGAGTACTATGAAAGTCCATCAGCTAGAAGTAGGAAACATGCAAAACTTTACTTACATATTAGAGGATGAACAAACGAACGAAGCTGTAATACTTGATCCTTCTTGGGATCTAGATCTTGTGTTGGATATAATTGAAAAAAATGGTCTGAAAATAAAATACATAATAAATACACATCATCACTTTGATCATACCATAGGCAATGACGCTATAGTTAAGAAGACTGGAGCCAAGATCTTACAGCATAAATCTTCAACTCTGAAAAATGATGTTACCGTATCAGATGGAGATAAAATTCTATTTGGAAACTCGGAACTTGCTGTATTTCACACCCCAGGACACTCCAAGGATAGCATGTGTCTTGTTGGGGATGGCAAAGTTTTCTCAGGTGATACACTATTTGTAGGAAATTGTGGACGAGTAGATCTTCCTGGAGGTAGTGCAAAAGAGCTTTACCATAGCTTATTTGATATCGTTTCTAAGATGGATGACAACCTCACTCTTTATCCAGGGCATAATTATGGAAATTCGTTAACCTCTACTATAGGAAAAGAAAAGAAAACCAATTTTGTACTTCAGCCACGTACAGAAAAGGAATTTCTAGAATTTATGAGCAGTGATTAGTTATTGCAAGACAT
The DNA here is from genome assembly GCA_028867595.1 of Nitrososphaerota archaeon. Classification (GTDB taxonomy): domain Archaea; phylum Thermoproteota; class Nitrososphaeria; order Nitrososphaerales; family Nitrosopumilaceae; genus Nitrosotalea. The sequence goes on from JAGWGB010000002.1 coordinate 37,553, forward strand.
TGAAATTCTAGGAAACAAAAATGCAGGACTAGATTTCATCAATAAAACAAAACAAAAACGATTTGCTTTTTCTCTAGTGATATCATATACTGCAACTTCTGAAATTCCAGGAATTACAGTTGCAGGAGAACATCCTGACTTGATAAAATATACTGGTCCTGCTGACGCTGAATTCATTCACTATGGATATTGCAAAAGTATATCTGTCATACCTATGACTCCTGACGGAAAACCCACTCCTGCACTTTTGACAAAAACAGCGCTAGAAGCAGCTAGTATACCAAGCATAGTAATTAATGCTGGAAGCAAGATATCGCCAAAACTTCCATTCATAGACATGAATCTTGAATATGGAAAAAATATTTCAAATGAATCTGCACTAAGCCAAGACGATATAAGAAAAGCAATAGAGTATGGAAGAATAATCGGCAGATTCCTTGGCACTTCAACTGATTGCCTTGTAATTGGAGAAAGTATTCCAGGAGGTACCACTACAGCTCTTGGCGTGCTTGAAGGTCTTGGTCAAAAAGCATTGGTAAGTAGCAGTATGCCAAATAATCCTGTTTCTCTCAAGACTGATACTGTAAAAAATGCGTTGAAGAGAATACAATCAAACGATCCTCTTGACATTGTTGCGGAGATTGGTGATCCAATGATACCTACAGTAGCAGGAATACTCAGCACTGCATCTGAAATTACTAATGTACTGTTAGCAGGAGGAACCCAAATGGCTGCAGTTCTATGTTTTGCAAAAAGTATAGGATTTGATGGCAAAAATACTGCAATAGGAACTACTTCATATGTTGCAAATGACAAATCTGCAAACTTGGTCAGTACAATTGAGCAGATATTTGATATTCCTATACTTATTGCCAATCTCAAGCTTGGGCAATCAAAGATTTCAGGTCTTCGTGCTTATGCCGAAGGATTTGTTAAAGAAGGAGCGGGAGCAGGCGGCGCATCTATTGCATGCATGTTAAAGACCGGAATTGATACGGAAAAACTACTTTCTCTTACAGAAAAAGAATATCAAAGAATTACTTGACTGTCACAGATTTTGCCAAGTTTCTTGGATAGTCAGGGTCTGTGTCTTTTTCAATAGCTGCATAATATGCCAAAAGTTGTATTGGTATTATTTCTACCAGTGGATACATCACTTCCTCTATTTTCGGTATTTCTATCCAATGATCATAAACATCACTAGGCTTGTCTGATATTCCTATTATCTTTGCACCTCTGGCCTTTATTTCTCGTGCGCTGGTCAGAGTATCAGAATATGTCGAGTCTTCTGGATTGATCATAATTACATATGTGTTAGAATCCATCAATGCAAGGGGGCCATGCTTTAATTCTCCTCCTGGAAGGCCCTCTGCATGTATATACGTCAACTCCTTTAGCTTTAGCGATGATTCTGATGCTATTGGGTAGTGAATTCCTCTTCCAAGTACGTAAATATCTGAAACATCTTTGAGCTTCTTTGCTATTTCCTGAATCTTGGCCTTGGAGTCATCTGACAAGCTTTTCTTTATCGCCTCTGAAACCTTTACAAGATCTAGACCTAAACTGCCCTCTGATATCTTGTCTACTATCTTGTATAGCGTAGCAAGTTGTGCAGTGAAGCTCTTTGTAGCAGCTACTCCTATTTCGGGACCGCATCCCAATCCTATGGATATGGATGACAAATGAGCAAGAGATGAGGTCATTATGTTTACAATTGAAATTATCTTGGAACCCGCCTTCTTTGCAATATTTGCAGCTTCCAAGACATCGGCACTTTCTCCACTTTGAGATAGTGCTATTAGGATAGACTGTTGCTCAAAAATGTCAGGTGAAAAATGCGCTTCGCTTGATATTATGGGCTCTATTTTGATCTTGGCATATTTTGAAAAAAGAAACTTGGCCACAAGTGCTGCATTATAGCTTGTTCCGCTTCCAGTTATGTAAAGAGATTTTGCATGTCGAATAAAGTCGGTCGCTAAATCCAGTTCAAGTTTAGTGTTGTTTCCAGAATTTAGGATGGTAGTTGGCTGTTCTGATATTTCTTTGAGTGTAAAATGAGCATACTCTCCCTTGTATACGTCAGCAAATTCTTTTGATACTTTGGTAATCTGATGTTGTACTGGATTTGCATTAAAATCAAAAATTTGAATTCCAGAGTTTCCAATTATGACAAATTCCATGTTGTCCAAATAAATGACCTCATCTGTATGCTCTACAAATCCAAGAACATCACTAGAAATGAAATATCCTTGTTTTCCAATTCCAATTATGAGTGGTTCGTGAAATCTTGCTGCAGCCAATGTACCATCCTCAAAAACAGCAACAAAAGCATAATCTCCCTTAAGATCAGCTACGGTATCAACTATTGATTGTTTTATGTTTCTGCTTTTGTCATAGTGGTACTGAAGAAGGTTTGCAATTACCTCGCTATCTGTTTGACTCTTGAAAGCGTAACCTTTCTGTTGTAGATCTTTTTTCAATTCCTCGTGATTTTGTATTATTCCATTATGTACTATGGCAACTTCTCCGGTACTGGATGGATGAGGGTGCGCATTTGTATCTGTGACCATGCCGTGTGTTGCCCATCTTGTATGTCCTATGCCAACAGTTCCAGAAAGCTCATCCAGCCTTACTGACTTGTTTACTTCAATTACTTTGCCTACACCTTTTCTTACTAAAATTTGATTATTGGAAAATGTGGCTACTCCAACACTATCATATCCACGATATTCCATTCTCTTTAACCCCTTTACTATTATGGGAGCAGCTTGGTTGAGACCTAGATATCCTATGATTGAACACATGTCTATTCTATATACTTCTGGATAAATAATAATTGTGTGCTTTTCACTATGTCTGTTCTGGAGTTACTTCTTCAACCTGTGGCTGTTTTGTTTTGCCAAGAACAATCTTAGGTGACAAATTTACCTGACTTTCTTCTTCAACAGTGACCGTATATGATGGAATGTTAACTATTCTTTCTCCTATCATCACATGTCCATGCACAACAGCTTGTCTTGCAAGATAAGGACTCTTTATGTTAGCTTTTTTCTGGACTACAGTCTGTAATCTGCGTGCCAATAAATCAGTTACCTTAAGGTTCAACACATCATCTAAAGTTGAGTTTTCTTTTACCAAGCCAGTTCTTGTCAATGATTTCATAAGAGTTGGTTCTTTCTCATTTCTTACATCTTGTGTTAAAGCCAAAAGAGATCTCGCTTGATTTCTTATTCTAGAAAGTTCAGTATGAGCTTTCCATAACTCTCTCTTATTCTTAAGACCATAAGTTCCAAGAACGTAGAGTTCTTCATTTAGTAAATCATAATTTAGAGGTCGCTTTGGCTTTCTCCACATTTTGCGAGAATTTTTTGGATGATCTCCCATCTACTATCACCTATTTTGCCTTCTTTTCTGCAGCAGCTGGTTTTGCAGCAGCAGGTTTTGTGTCTTTTGCAGGAGCCGCAGCACCTTTTGCGGCAGCTGCAGGAGCTGCTGCACCTTTGTCAGCTGGTGCAGCTGCAGGAGCTGCTCCAGCGGCTGCAGGAGCTGCTGCGCCCTCAGCTGGAGCACCAGCAGGTAATACTTTACCACCTTTGCGGACTCCAACTGCACCGCCTTTTCTTCCTGTAGTGCGGGTTCTTTGGCCTCTGACTTTTAATCCATAAGTGTGACGAAATCCTCTCCAGCTGTTCATTCCTTTCTCTCTCTCAATATCATTTCTTACGTTGAAATCTATATCTGAAGTAATCAAATGCAAATCACTTCCTGAATCGATGTCTTTTCTTCTATTAAGAAACCATGAAGGTATATTGACTGATGATGGATTTCTCATTGCCTTTTCGATTTCTTCAACTTGAGATTCAGTAAGAAAACCTACATTACTATTGGGATTTATTTTTAATATGTCTAAGATAGATTTTGCAAAATTGTAACCCATTCCCTTTACTTGACTTATTCCTATTATCGTCTTTTTAGTACCGGGTATATCTTTACCCGCAATCCTAACAATGTGTCTGAATTCCTGTGAAGACAAGTATTGAAAAACCCCTTTATCCCCGATAAAAACCATGCTAAAACAAATAATACTTTAAATCAGAATTAGATTGTATTTAGCATATTGGAACAGGATTTTGAAAATTTTGTTAATCGCAGTTATTCTTCAGAACCAAAATATACTGAAATAATGGCAGGAGTTCCTGAGGACTATAAACAGATCAAGACGCTGGGCGCTCTACTGGAAATTAACTACAAGATAGTAGGAGCTAAAGACCAACTACGCAGAAATTTGACCTCCAAAATGAAGACTAATAGCACAAAATATCCAGGCATAATAGGATTCGATGACGATGTCATACCTGCACTAGATCGTGCCATCTTATCACGCCATGACATTATGTTGATTGGTCAAATCGGTCAGGCCAAAACAAAAATTGCTCAGACAATTGCAGAAAATCTGCTTTCTCCAATGCCTGTTATACGGGGAAGCATCACAAATGACTGTCCTATGGACATGCCTGCTAGTGAACTGACTCTTTTGTTGCAAGACAAACAAAATGCATTCTCAAGTCCTAGGTTTTACATGGATTCTGATAGCATGGAAAAAATTCGTAACAATAAACTTGAAACACCAATAGAATGGATATCTGGCAAGGACAGATTCAAGTATGTTCTTGCAACACCAGACATCTCTGTAAAAGATCTAGTAGGACAGATTGATGCAATAAAAGTAACAAAAAAAGGAACAGAGATGTATGAAATTGAATCCTATTCTCCTGGACAATTAATGCAGGCAAAACATGGATTGTTTTGCATCGATGAACTGCCAGTTCTTGACACGAGAAAACAAGTTGCACTTCTTTCAGTATTACAGGAGGGAAGATTCACTACAGGATCATATCCAGTAATTTTTGAACCAAAAACTGTGTTTTTTGCTACTGCTAATCCAATAGATTACACCCATGCTGGAAAGATAATTGAGCCTCTCTATGACAGATTGAAGAGTCATATACATACACACTATCCAAAAACATTAAACGATGAAATGCTTATAGTTGCTCAAGAATCAAAGATACCAAAGTCACTCATTCCAATTTTCATGCTCAAGGTTTTGATAAGAGTAACACAAAATGCCCGCTCAAGCCAAGAAATTAATCAAGACAAAGGAGTTAGCGTTAGAATGAGCGTACATGGACTTGAACTGTTGGTTGGAGAAGCAGAGAGAACAAGAGCATTATCTCATAACATATTGCCACTGCCTAGACCCGATGATATTTTCTGTATCGGGCAATGTGCTAAATTTGAACTTGCTGAGTTGGATGATACTGCAGAAAATCGCCAAAAAACTCTAAAGAGTTTGATTGATAGTGCAATGAAAGATACTTCCCTAGAATATGTCAAAACAATAGATCAGGATGTTTTTGAGATAATCAAAAAGGAATTTGTAGGTAAAAATTTCATAGTATCTCAAGCAATTCTGGGCTCTAATAGCATGGAATCCTCATATGAAAATCAACTCAAAAATTTTAAATCTCTATCAGACTTGGTGGATAAAATCTACCAAAAGGTGTTATCAGAACAAACTGAATTTGTAAACCAAGCTAAAAAACACGGTATATCGTCAGAGTCTTTAGAGTTTTCTGATAATAATCGCCATGAGCTTAGAGCAGCAACACTAGAGTTAATCCTTGAAGGTCTATGTTCTGTAGAACCTAAGGTTCTAGACAAGAAAGAGGGCTCGTACGTTGCCGCCTAGTACGACACACCACATCTATTTTCTGAACGAAGAAAAAAATTCAAAAGGCTCTGAAGATTCTGAGATATCCAATGAGCAACTAAGTAAAGTCCTAAAAATGATGGCAAAACAAGTGTTAAAAGAAAAAACTCCTTCTGTGCAGGATTTAGAAAAAATACTTCAAGGAGTAACACGAGAACAGACATCACAATCACAAGTTAATGAAGAGAAAAACGATCTTGATATTCATGGTAACAATGAACCCATAACAAAATATCTTCAACAGAAAGGTTACATAAAAGACGATAAAAAATGGCTTACTAACAAAGGATTTTTCGAAATTGGCCAGAGAATGTTAGAAGACATCATAAAAGCAATAAATGAAGGAGGGTTTGGACTTCATGAAACAAAAAACATCGGTTCTGGTAATACAATACTTGACACCACAAAAAAACTGGAGTATGGCGATGACATCAAAAATATTGATATTCCAAAAACAATATTGAATTCTGTACAAAGATCCAAAACCAAAAAACTAACAAAGGATTTTCCAATTCAAATAGAACTTGATGATTTTGAAAAATTTGAAACACGAGAGGAAGTAAAGGTGGGAGTTGTATATTGTATTGATCTAAGCTCTACAATGAAATACTCTTTGAATTCTGGTGAGGGAAGTAGGATAGAAGCTGCAAAGAAAGCATTATGGGCATTATACGTGTTGAACAAGAAATTCTTTCCTAATGATTCCATCTATATTGTAGGATTTGGATCCTTAGCATCCGAAGTCAAACCACATGACATTCCATATCTTAAGACATATGACGCAAATGACAATTTCTTACATTATACAAATTACCAAGCCGCCTTTCGCCTAGCTCTGAAGATCTTAAAAAAAGACGGCTCACACAATAAAAGAATAGTTCTCATTACGGATGGACAACCTTCCGCGTGTTTCGTAGATGATGAATCGCAAAAATCTGCCATCTTATCGGATAAACCATATTCTCATTTCTACAGGCCGGATGATGCAACTCTTAATAAAATGAAAATAGAGAGAGAAACAAAATTGGATATTAGAAACGAAATGGTTTACCTCTGCTACAGGTATAAGCAAGTAGATCCTGCCATTGATGCAAAAACATTACAAGAAGCAAAAAAATGTAAGCGAGAAGGAATTGAGATTGATACTATAATGGTAAGCGAAGAAGAAGAGCTTCTAAGTTATGTTGAAAACTTGGAAAAGCATCTAAAAGGAAGAGCGTATTATATCAACCCTGAAAAAATTGACAAAATCCTCATAAGCGATTTTATTTCAAACAAGAAGAAAATACTTGGCTCAAAACGTGGTTGGTAAATGTGATGGATAATTTTGACAAACGAAAAATGTTAGATGTTCTCATAGATCCTGGCGTCTCTATAATTCTGGCTGAATTAGAAGATGGTGAAAAGGATTCTGACCATCTTACTAAAAAACTGCAAATATCTGAAAATGAGATAAAAGATCGCCTTGCATATCCTATTGAACATGGATTTGTCATCGTAAAACAAAATGAACAAAATGTCACCTTTGGTGTAGACACCGACAAGCTCAACAAAATTATGGAGTCTGATGAAAACTTTGATGGCGTTGTCGATGGATTGACAGAGCTAGACCAATTTCTCAATTAGCTCTTTTGCTGCGATTTTTTATGAAATACATCATACCTATGGCAAGACCGCTCAAACCTGCTATCAAAATTATCACGCTGAATACGTCAAGCAATGTTGCCCCTTCTGGATAATATCCGATAATTCCAAGTACTTGCATGTCTCCTTGTGCAGTGTTTTGTATCTTCAACTCATACGTACCTGTTGAAGATATTGTAAAATTTTCCTGAAATGGACTTTTTGTTATTGATTTTGTAACGATGAAATTTCCATTAGGATCAACAACGTTGGCACTCAAGATATCTCCATCTTTAAAATCTGATATTTGAATTGAATAAACCCCATCTTTACTCTTTATTGGATCTAAGCTATTGGTGACATTCATAGATGAACCCGGTGATAGATCTTGCTGTGATGAAGCAAGATTACTTGTTTCAGTTTCAGATTGAAAAAACGAAATTAATATTCCAGCTATCACAAGTATTCCGCTAATTATGAGTATGGCTTTTGAATTTACCATGTTTGAAGCTCCTGTAAACCTTAGTTAAAACTTAGCTATTGCTATGTATCTTGCAATCTGATGAGATTATAGAATATGCATAAATCATTCGACAAGGTTAATTCCAAGAAGAAATTATTGGAACACATTGTACAAAATATATGCTATTCTGTTATTTGTGCTTCTTATTTTTCCACAAGTGCTAACACCTGATGCTAAAGGATATTCCGATCATCCTAACCTATTTGTGTCAGCTGAAAACAGCATTTTCCAAAATCACTTTTCTGGAGCAATGGTGATCGAAGTGATAGTTAAGGGAAACAATGTACAATTAGATCAAGCCCAAGGTGAACCAAATGTTAATGTAAACGGACGACAACTCCGTATGGCACAGGCGTCTGATGGTTATTGGTACGCATTTTTTGCTGATACAAACGCCGCTAAACAAGCAGATCAGATAGCACTGGGTGGTCAAGCTGGGCAAAATATGGACTTTGGAGTTTTCTGTTCATCTTCCACTCCGTCCTCTGTACTAGGAGCAGATTTTTCACAAACTGATGGTATTGCGATTCCAGACTCTAATGGACTTTCAGGAACCACTCAAGGACTAGCGTCGTTTGGTATGTGCAGTGGTACGCCACAACCTCCAACTGTAAATCAGAACAATGTTGTCAAAAATCCTCCTTCATTGAATACAAATTCCAATTTGCCCCCAGGACAAATTGGAGTCAGTCCAAACATATGGCCTGTAATTCAGCTTTTCTCATTTAGTAATGATGTAAACATAGAATACAATGGTGCGGCAGGAACACAAAGTGTTGATCTTACATACTTTGATATCCCAAATATCTCTATAAAACTCGACAGAGGTGCATATTCTGCAGGCTCTGAGGTCTTTGCAACAATAAACGATATTCAATTAGATGAAGATCCGACTGCAGCAGACTCGTGGACATTTAATGTCGATAATCCTGAAGCAACTTTCTACCAAGCATTTCCAGAATCTGGTGGCGGTAGTACTACCGGACTTGTAAATCTCTCACCATTTCTTAGCAGCTTGGGTTTTAGAGATAATGGCAAAGTTGAGATGAATCTAGGCAATGTTATAAATCTGAAGACAAACTCTCTTCAAACCAGTTCATCTATAACTGCAAACGGAATAACTTATGACAAATTAGTAACATTTGTAGAAACTGGTCCAAACACTGGAATCTTTGAAAGTGATTATGGCAGTATTTCTACAATCGGCATATCGCAAAACGCTCCTAGGTCACAATCTGGTACAATTGAATATAATCTTCAATCCACATCTATTGTTTCTGGTGTTACAACTGCAGGTCTTGTTCTTGGCACTGGGCAGAGTCAATTCGGACCAGGACAAAGAGAAACTATTTCACTAACTGATCCAAACCAAGTTCTAAACTCTGGAACTATTGAAACATTAAACATTTTTCGAAGTTCAGCCATAGTCCCCACACTGAAGATTGGAAACCCAGTTACACTGGTTGGTGCATCTGACGTGAATTTTTATTCAACTCAAAACAGCCTTTCAAATCCGATCTCTGTTTCTTCCAGTGTTCCTGACTCTAATTCTGCCAGGCTAGTGATAGATACAAGGCCAACTCCGTCTGCCAATTTTTATGAAATGACTGTAAATCTTGGAATCACAGCTGGTACGCTTCAAGGCTTATTGATTGATCCTAGTCAACCCAATTCCGGCGGAACAAACTGGATCAATTATGATCTGAGATCATTTCAACAGCAGTTGGGTATCAACTCGTTTTCAAGCACTGGCATGACTCTTCATTTTGGCAGTGCGTCTAGTAGCTCATCTGTTGAGATATTGTCTCCGGGAACCATTTCGGCTGGCAATGGCCTTGTACAGATCAGTAATTCTGTAGTATCTTCAATTAAATCCCAATCTTCCTCATCTCCAGTGTATCTGGAGATCAACTTTGGTAGTTCAAATGGTGTTATTTCGCATGAAACAGATACACAACCAATAGTTTTTGATATGTTTTCCTTTGGAATGAAAAACAGTCAAACAGTAAACAATGCTGTGTATCGCGCTGAACTACAAGAAACATCTCCAGGATCAGGTATTTTCACAGGTACTATTGAATACGTAGTGGCAAACCAATTAAATCAATTTGATCCAAATTTCATAAAAACTCTGGCTACATTTGGTAGCAACATAATATTTTTTGTAAATGGGCAATTGGTAAATGAAAACGGAATTAATTTTTCCATTACAGGTTCTTCGCCTGGAGGTCAACCAACTACCGTTACCTCAAAAAATAGTCTACCCACACATACAGGAGTAGTAACACTTGATTCGGGAAATTACAGAATTGGTTCACCTGTAACTATAACAGTTTATGATCCTGATCTTGCCTCGTCTGCTGACACTATACAGTCTTTTTCGACAGTAAATGATCCCAATTCACCTGCAGTGGATACAGTAGGAGACGCTAGTGGAAATATACTACTTGAGGTGTGGATAAAGGGATTCAGATTTCATCAATGTACCGTAAATGGAGTGTTTCATGGCGGACTTGCTGCTACTGGATTTACCCTTACTGAAACCGCGCCTGGTTCAGGTGTATTTCAGGGAATATTCAAAATGCCATCTTGGATATGCAGCGAGGATGGTACTTCATTGATATCCCCTATAGGTGGGATAGTACAGGCTTGGTATCACGACTATGCTGACGCATCAGGAAGATCTGTTGTAATAGGATCTACAATTGCCTCTCAATCATCTCAATCTACTACAACGTCTCCGCCAGCCACTCCGCCTACTCAATCATACACATCTGGTACTACTCAAGTTTATGCTTCGAAGATTACACATGTTACGCAAATGAGTAATGAAAATGGAATGCCTTTATTGCAAAACCCCACAGTTGGTCAAACAATATCATTTAACGATATAATTTCAAACGGTGATTACCAAAACGACCAAAAAATTTCTTATATTGTTCAAATAAAAGATAGTCAAGGTAAAGTTGTCTATTTGAAATGGATAAATGACTCCATTAGTCCATCAAACGAGGCAACAGAAAAACTATCGTGGATTCCCACGAGTCCTGGAAGTTATTCTGCTGAAATCTATGTTTGGAACGGCATGGACTCTCTGGTACCATTGACTATAAAAAACGGATATCAATTTCAGGTATTGCCTCAGTAATCAATAGCTGAATATCATCAAACTCTAGAAATTATATTTTGTCTTATACGGTGACACGATACGTAGCTCTTGTACCACCTTTTTCAATACATCCACGGTCTGGTCAATCTCTTCCTCAGTATTTGTAATTCCTACAGTCAAACGTAGAGAACCGGCTATTTGTTCATGTGAAAAACCCATTGACCTAAGTACGTGTGATGCCTTTTGTATGCGCACCGAACATGCAGATCCTGTGGATGCCGCAATTTTATTTTCGTCAAGCTTAATGATCAGGTCCTCCCCATTGACCCCAAGAAATGTAAAATGCGCATTGTTTGGGATTCTTTTCTCAACATGTCCGTTAAGGCTAGTTTGCGGTATCTCAGATAGGATTCGTGTAATCAGTTTAGAAGTGAGCTTCTTAAAATGAATGATATTTTGATTCATGTCTTCCTTTGCTAACTTGCAGGCCATTCCAAATCCCACTATGCTTGCAACGTTTTCAGTGCCTGACCTCAAACCATTTTCCTGTCCACCGCCAAGTATGAGAGGAGATATGTTGATTCCTTTTCTTATGTATAAAGCGCCCACTCCTTTTGGGCCGTTTAATTTATGGGATGATATGGAAAGCAAATCAACTCCAATATCATTTACATTGATTGGAACTTTACCAACCGCCTGTACTGCATCTGTATGAAAAACTATGTTATTCTTATGCGCCACATCTGCAATTTCTTTTATTGGTTGAATAGTCCCAACTTCATTATTTGCAAACATTATGGTAATAAGGCAAGTATCATGTGAAATTTCATTTTGTAAATCGTCTACATTTACAAGGCCATGTTTGTCCACTGGTAGATATGATATTCTATATCCTTCTTTTTCAAGTCGTTTACAGGGTTCTAGTATGGCATCATGTTCTATGGATGATGTGATTATGTGCTTGCCTTTTCTTTGTAAAACTGTCCCGTAGATTGCCGTATTATTTGATTCTGTACCTCCTGATGTCAAAAGAATCTCTTTACTATCTGCGTTGATCAGCTCAGCTATTCTTTTTCTCGAATTTTGTATGGCTGTATTTGCGAATCTGCCAAGTTTATGTATGGAAGATGGATTCCCATATTGCTCTCTAAAATAAGGAATCATTTCATCAATTACTTTTTGATGAACTGGTGTTGATGCTGCGTTATCTAAATAGATCAATCTGCTATCACATTTAGCTTGCCAGGACGATATCCGTCTTGGTCAATCAATACCGATTCAAACCCGAGATCCTTGAGGCGTTCAGTCAATATGGAAATCTTTTGCAAATCTGCAAGTAGGTATAGTTCATTTTGCCCAATTTCAATTCTTGCATCTTTTCCCAAATCGCGTACTCTGACCTGTTTTGCTCCTAAAAGGTGTTTTACTATATTTTCTCCTTTTTCAATTCTTGCTAATTTTTCAGCGGTGACTTTGTGGCCCCACGGAATACGTGAGGCAAGGCATGAATTTGATGGTCTGTCATAGACTGAGAGACCAACTTCTTTTGCAAAATCCCTCACCTCAGTTTTAGTCAGGCCTATCTCAACTAGAGGACTACGAACGCCATTTTCTCGTAATGCAACTATTCCTGGTCGATATTCTCCTAGGTCGTCAAGATTAGTGCCATCAACTATTATGCTGTTGGCATAGTTCTTTGACAACTCAATTAAATGAGTAGCTAACTGTGTCCTACAATGAAAACATCGGTCCTTGTCATTTTTAACAAAATCTGGATTGTCAAGTTCATTATATTCCGTTATGATGTGCTGTATTCCTATTTCTGAACATATCTTCTTCGCAGAATTCAATTCTTCTTGGGCCAAAGTCTTGTAATCTGCAGTAACTGCTATTGCAAGATGACCAAGTGATCTATATGATGCATATGCTACCAGAGCACTATCTACGCCGCCTGACAGTGCTACCAAAACCTTATTTTTTCCATCAAACCAATTGATTAGCTGTTCTAACTTGTTCATTTCAGATGTAACTTTTGTCTTACTTCTGTAATAATCAATGCGTTTGCGTCTATAAAAGAAATTCCTAATGTTTCTGAAATTAATTTTATGTCGTTTGCTTCCACTTTGAAATTCTTCATCTCTTTGTTATTTTTAGCAACTTTGCATTGCACCGTGAAATTCTTACCTTGAATTGTTATTGGTATTGAAATAATGGTTCTTGGAACAATATATCGATTAGATGTTCTAACCCTCACCCCTAGCGTTCCTGTTTCGGCGATAATCGTGTTGATCATGTCGTTAAGATTAGACAGATCGCATATGACAGAAACAAGATTAGTTGGCCTGCTCTTCTTTGTAATGGCTTGGGTTACAGTAACGTCTTTTGCCCCAATTGAAATCAACTTGTCAATCATTTGACCAATGACTTCTCCAGAAATATCATCAACGTTTGTTTCGATAATTTGAACCGAATCTTGCTCTAATTGGTGGGTCTGCTCTCCTCTGACTATTTTCAGTACATTTGGAAATCCCTCATAATCTTTGGTGCCTGCACCATACCCAATTGATTTGATTTTCATTGGAGGGTAAAACTCCGAACATCTGTCTGCAAGATTGACCAGTAAACTTGCTCCCGTTGGAGTTGTGAGTTCTTCTTTAGCCATGCCTCCACTAACTATTATGTCAGAATGAGAAAATATTTCTAGAATGGCACTAGCGGGATTTGATGTAATACCATGAGAAAAATTCAAAGTTCCACCTCCTACTGAAACCGGAGTAGCAACAATCTCTTCTGAAAAAAACTTCAAATCGTCAAGGGCTATTGCTGAACCAATTATATCAACAACGGTGTCTATGCTTGATGCTTCATGAAAATGGACAGATTCTACAGGTTCTCCATGAATTTTGGATTCTGCCATGATTAGAGATCTGATGCTTTCTTTTGCAAAGACTTTGGCCTTTTCAGATAATCCGATCTTATCTGATGTTTGTAATATGCAATCTTGTATCTCGATTCCTTTTCTTTCATGAGTTTCTTCTTTTACATCCAAAAATAATTTAGTCGCTTCGGTTCCATGTTTTATTATTTTTCCAAAATCCATCTTTTGAATTTTAGAGCCTTTTAGATAATTTTCTGACGTGTAGACACCATCCATAACCTTGGATTTACTGGCTCCAATATTTACAAGAGCAGAAAGTAGCATATCACCAGAAATGCCAGCTACCTGTGCGTCAATCATAAGAACCATGTTTCTGTGAATCGTTTTGAATGCATATAAATTGTAATTTCATTTAAAGCATTTTCATTGTACTTCTATTGAAAAAATAGTGAGGTTTAATTAGTGAATAAATGGACGCCAGAATATGATTACAATCATTGGTTCCGGTAAAGTGGGCGGTGCTGCCGCACTTTTTACTGCATTACGAAAAGTAACCGATGAAATTCTTCTACTTGATGTTGTACAAGGCCTTCCACAGGGAGAAGCCATGGATCTTAATCACATGTTATCTGAAAAGGGAATAGATGTGAATGTCAGAGGTTCAAACGACTATTCAGAGATGAAAGGATCTGATATCGTGGTTGTTGTAGCTGGGTCTGGGCGAAAACCTGGTATGACAAGAATGGACCTATTGAAAATCAACGCATCAATCGTAAAAGGTGTAGTGGAAAACATCAAGAAATTTGCAAAAGATGCTATGATAATTCCTGTAACAAATCCTCTTGATCCAATGGCATATCTAACATACAAAATTTCAGGATTTCAAAAAAATAGAGTGTTTGGTATGGGAAACATGCTTGATCTATCACGATTTGTTCAGTTTATCCATGAGTCAACCGGTTATTCTCGTAGTTCCATTCGTGGTCTAGTCATAGGAGAGCACGGGGAAAACATGTTGCCTCTTCCACGATATTCAACAGTATCGGGAGTTCCTCTCACTTCGCTATTGCCAAAACCGAAAACAGACGAACTTGTGCAAAATACAAGACAAGTTGCTGCTAAAGTGATTGAACTCAAAGGTGCAACAGTTCACGCGCCAGGAAACGCGATATCTGCTATTGTAGAAGCAGTAGTGAGGGATACAAAGCAAGTCATTCCAGTGGCAACCTATCTTGATGGAGAGTATGGCTATTCAGATGTTTCAATTGGAGTGCCTGTAGTATTAGGCAAAAATGGCGTAGAGAAAATCATAGAACTAGATCTAGATGCTAATGAAAAGGAATGGTTCAAGAAGGGAGTAGAAAGCGTCAAGACGGCCATTTCAGGTCTTGAACTTTAAATTTTTAACCTCAGGCTAAATACCTATACCATTGGAACTTTTACAGATACTCAAATCACTCGAACTAGGAAAAATTAGTACATCCAAGGCAAAAAAACTACTTGCTCTTTATTCTGTAAAAAAAATAGAAGATCTTGCCAAATTTGATGTAGGGCGAAAAATTCGAAGAGGAGTCCCAGAAGTAGTATTTGCACAAAACAAACAACTCGTTGACCTGAAAAAGATCTTGCTGTCGGTATTTCCTAAATCTGATTGTATTGTAGTTTCAAGAATTAACAAGGATCACTACAAAAAGATCATAACTTTCTCTAAAAAAAATAAAATCAAGATAAAAACAGGAAGGAATACCACTTCAATTCTATTCTTTAAAAAACTCCAAATGTTGGGTGGCAAAGTAGGTATACTGACAGCAGGTACATCTGATATTGGTATTGCAGAGGAAGCAAGGCTGATGTGTGAAGCAATGGGTTGTAAATGCATTACAAGTTATGATGTAGGCATAGCTGGATTACACCGAGTTTTTCCAATAATTAAGAAAATGATAAGTGAAGAAGTTGACGTGATTATTGTTGTAGCAGGAATGGAAGGAGCACTCGCATCTGTTGTTTCATCATTGGTTGATATTCCTGTGATTGGCGTTCCGTCTTCTGTAGGATACGGATATGGTGCAAAAGGTGTAGCTGCACTTGCATCAATGCTTCAGAGCTGTACCCTGGGACTTTCAGTTGTAAATATAGATAATGGAATAGGTGCAGGCGCGTTTGCTGCAAACGTTGCAAATAGAGTTGCTATGGGAAGAGCTATGTCTTGATTATTCCAATATGACCAAGTTCTGAACCTATTCCATATCCAATAAGTGCAATACCTGTTCCAAGTCCTGCCATTTCTAATCCGCCCCAAAATATGTTTAGATTTGCCATCTTTGATTTGATTGCTCCGATGACAAATGATGCTGACAAGCTTGTACCAACTGCTATTAGCAGTGGTTCGTATCCGCTTGCAAAAAAATATGGAATGATTGGTAAAATGCCTCCAACTAGAAATGCACCAAACATGCGAAACGCACTCTTTAACGGACTGCCTACTATTTCCATATTCATTTTCAATTCTTCTGTAAGCATAGTATCAAGCCATACTTTTTTATCGGAAGTGATTTTGTTAACTATGTTTTCTAGTTCAATTCCAGTAAATCCTTTTGCTTTGTAAATGTCTCTTATCTCTGATCTTTCTGCTTCTGGGACATTCTCCATTTCCCACTTTTCTCGTTCAATTTCTGATTGCAAAATCTGTCTCTGAGATCTGACTGCTAAATAATTCTGGACCGCCATTGCTTTTGCGCCAGTAAACATCGCTACTATTGCAGCAAGGATAATTACACTTGAGGCTTGATCAGCCCCCCCAACTCCTGCTACCAATCCCAATGATGTATTTATCCCGTCTCCGAAACCAAACACAAAGTCTCTTATCGAACTGCTTTCCTTCTGATGTCTTTCAACATGTCTTGGCTCGGATATGCTCATATTTTATAGATTGTACAACACTAATTTATATGTCAAAAGTGAAAATTTATCAAAACAAGACTATAAGGTAAACGATTTATATCGTAGTACAAAAGAGTTACAGGAATGGCAGGCAAGAGAATAGTTCTTACCGCAGATCGTAGCCTGATGACTAATTATCGTGGTAATTTTCTCTATGGATTTATTGCATGTGGACCATATGAGGTTATTCCAGAATGGGTTTTTGATAAGGTGTTTTGTCCTCCAGTGGAGACAAATATAGCTACTGGTGAAGCAAAGGTAGCTCAAGTTGGTTTACGAAGAGTAGAAGCATCGTTATTACAAGGTTATAGTCGCGATGATGTATTTGTTGCAAATCCAGATTATCTTGAAAAATGTATAGGCCCAGATACCAAAGTTGTAGGAATTAATGTAATGGATCCACTTGGAATGGCTCCAGTCACCACTACAATGTCTCCTGAAAAACTCTCATACGTTGCAATGAAGTTCAAGAGGATGTGTGCTAAAATTATTCAACTCAAGAAAAAATACAATTTCCATGTAGCTGTTGGCGGAAATGGGGCTTGGGAACTTGCAAAAACTGAAAGAATGAAAATTCATGGTATTGATACTGTCGTAGTTGGAGAAGCCGATGAACTTGCACTAGATCTATTCCATGATCTGGAAAAAGGCGATGCCCCAGAATTGATGCATTGCTTTGTGAAAAATATTCAAAACATCCCGATAATTCAAGGTCCAACCGTTAACTCACTTATTGAAGCTATGAGGGGATGTGGAAGAGGATGTGACTTTTGTGATGTCAATAAACGTTCAAAGAAAGATCTGCCGCTTGAAAGATTACAAAAAGAAGCAAAAATAAATCTAGACTATGGATTTGATTCGATTTGGTTACACTCTGATGAGATGCTGCTTTATGGATGTGACAACCGCGAATTTCGACCAAACTATGACGCAATAACTGAACTATGGAAAGGACTCAAATCTCTTGGAGCTAGGTTTGTTGGAACTACTCACATGACATTCTCTGCTGTATGTGCTGACCCAAAATTATTCCATGATATATCTGAGATTAATGGTATGAGTAATGAAAAATGGTTGGCGACTAACCTTGGAATAGAAACAGTAGCACCAAGAATGGTAAAGAAACACCTTGGAGTCAAGACAAAACCATTTTCCACTGATGAATGGGGATGGGTAGTTCGAGAGGGAGCTAAGATAATGAATCAAAATCATTGGTTCCCAGCAGCAACGTTGATCATAGGCTGGCCTGATGAAACCCCTGATGAAACACAATATACCATAGATCTAATTGATGATTTTAAACGCATGAACATGAGAGGCATTGTTGCACCATTGCTATACCAGGACTTTAACGAGAAGAACTCGATGCATTTTGGAAACTTGAATGAGGCACAATTCACACTATTCTGGAAATGCTGGGAACACAATCTGCGAGTAATTAATGACATAATTCCTATCATACTTAGAAACAAGTCATACGGCATTCTGATGAAGCCTGTAATGTATGGTATGATCAAGGCCGGAACTTGGGCAATAATGCGTTATCTAAGAGGCCTATGTAAGGAACTGTTCAATGGAAAACTTCCTGAAGATATGATGGATAAATACGCACGAAGCAAATCGGTTAATGCTCCTGCTTATACTATCTAGATTTTTCTAATTCTTTTAGTGCGGCATCTGCAATTGTGTTTCTTTTTGGAGTAAGAACCACAAAATAGATCTTGTCTGCTCGTTCTGCTGTCTCTACTGCTCTATATTTTTTCAGATTCATATCAAACTCTAGCATTTTTCCATTGAGTGTGCCTTTTGTGTATATGAGAAGATACGAGTCTCCTGTAGTAGGATTCAGGGGAATCATAGAAAATATGTAGCCTTTGTAGGAGTTTATTGGCAGCATGCTTTTCATTGGTGGGGCCATGGTGGACATGTATACAAATATGTCTTCTGGCGACTCGAATTCTTCAAATTCAAAATTCATTATTTGATTTTTCATTTAGTTGTATAATAATCTAAGTATAATTATACACAGCGAATTTGGTTGAAGGTGTTTGTATTGCTTTTTGTTTTGGGATTGTTGAAAAATGAAAAAGTAGAGTGTTCTAGTATTTTGGCATAAATCTTAGTCCAGTCTTTGCAGATACTGCAATTATTGATACTATTGCAATTGCAAGTACTAGAGCTGCGATCGGACCAAATTCTGGAACTGACACTGTTCCCATGATGTTGATTGTCGTGTCTCCTTTGTGGAATGATATTCCGAGTGTTCTGGAGTTTGGATCTTTTGTTTCTGTAACTTGGGCGTTTTGTCCTCCAACTTGTACAGTGAATGCTTGATCTGGTAATTCTGATTGACTTATCTGTGTCGTTGATGTCTGGTTAGGTCCTGTTGGTACTGTTAACTGTTGTTTGGAATCTATCATAGCTCGTGGAATATCTATGCTCAATGAACCATCTGATGGGGCATTGATGGTAACTGTCAATATGTGATTTTGTCCATCAAGCTGCATGTTTTGCACTGTTCCTCCACGAATTGTGTATGGTATGTTGAAGCTTCCTGCGCTTGTTTGCAATGTGAAAGTGCTAGATGTTGGTGGTGATGAAAGTTTTGACGAACCGTCTCCTCCACCATAACTAAAACTAGTTGTAGCATTTGTAGTTGGACCATATTGTGCAATTACGGTATAATTGCCTGCTTTGGTCCATAGTGGGCCTGTGGCCACAACCATTTTAGAAAAGCTACCATCTGAACCAGGAATAAGTTGTGCTATTGAGACAAGATTTTTTAATGAATTGATGACCCTTAAAGTTACTGCAGTTTGGTTTGATACATTTTTCACTACGCCATGGATGGTTATTGTATCGCCTTGGTTATACGACAAAGCATCAGTTTGTACTGAGAGAGGGGGAAGACTTGATGATATTAAACTACCATTGTGTTCTTGTTGTAGGTATTGGTATGCTGTGATGGCACCGTTGTTATCTGGATTTATGCTACTGACATTGCCCACATTGGCACCGATGGTTCCTGTAACTGATATTCTAAAACTCTCTGATGCCGTTTGATGATCCGAAGTGGTTACCTCTACCGTGCCAGTATAATTCCCAGCACTTTGGTATACGTGAGTTGCATTTAGTGATGTATTGGTTGTAGTACCGCTTCCATCACCAAAATTCCATTCCACTGTGTTTACCTTACCTGTACTTGTCACTTGGAAAAATACTGATAGTGGAGAATCACCTGTAGTTGGTGTAAAGGTAAAATTTGTAATGTCAGCTGACGCATTTTGAGGAATTAAAACCAATAATGAAAATCCAAAAACTGTTATTATTGTGACTAGTGTTGCACAAAAGGTGCTCGATATTCTCATTTGCTAGCCAATACTCAAGGATCTTGAGTATTTATGTATTGATAAAAGAAAATTTGACTTCTAGTTCTAGTATTTTGGCATAAATCTTAGTCCAGTCTTTGCAGATACTGCAATTATTGATACTATTGCAATTGCAAGTACTAGAGCTGCGATCGGACCAAATTCTGGAACTACTTGCGTACCTATGATCTCTATGTCTTGATCACCTTGCAAGAATGGTATTGTTAATGTTCTATAGTCTGAATTTGATGACTCACTTTGAGATTTGACCTCTGCTCCATCTATGAGAATTATGAAAGAGTCATCTTGACCTGAGCTAGTTTTTGCATCAATTAATGTTCTTGGCATTTGTAGGGTAATGGTACCATCGCTTGTGGAATTGACTGAAACGATAAGCGATATACTCTGAGCATCTATCGTCATGTCTTTTATGTTTCCGCCTGTTATGGTATAATTGACACTAAATGTTTGCTGGCTGTTAGGATCTTTTACTTGGAAAATATTGCTTATTGGTGTAATTGAACTCTTGAAGGTAAATGTGGCCTGCGCAGTTACATTTGGCAAGCCATATTGCACCTTTACTGTGTAAATCCCGTTTGATTTCCACAGTGGTCCTGACGCCGGGAATGATTTTGTGAACTTACCATCTGAGGATACATCAATCTGGGCTACTTGGATCAAATTTGTATTGGAATCTAATATTTGCACCGTAAGAGGTGTACCGGGCACAACTGCTTGTACTTGACCTGAAATAACTATGGTATCGCCTATGGTATAGGAATTCTTGTCTGTGCTAACTGTAATTGATGGAGCTGTTGGCGTGGTGGCTGCTGTAGTAGGCAGATTTGTGGATTGAGCAAATGCATGTAGTGAAAACAGAGACAAAGCGAAAAAAGAAACTGCTAATAATACTCCTAAGCGCATAGTCGATTTGTCTTTATGTCGTATATTTCCTTTACTATGGGTAGTAAAAAAATGAAAAAGTAGAGTGTTCTAGTATTTTGGCATAAATCTTAGTCCAGTCTTTGCAGATACTGCAATTATTGATACTATTGCAATTGCAAGTACTAGAGCTGCGATCGGACCAAATTCTGGAACTACTTGCGTACCTATGATCTCTATTTGTCCAGTTCCTGCGCTAAATGGTATTACGAGTGTTCTTGTGTCAGCACTTGGTGTATCTGTGAAGCTGTCTTTTTCTTGACCATCGACTAGCACAAAGAAGCTGTCATCTTTGGCACCAGCTTTTGCATCTAGTACTGATCTTGGTATCTTGAGGGTTATCTGGCCATCACTGGTTGATTGTAAGTTTACAGTGAGTGCTTTAGATGAAGTGCTAAGAGTCGCCCCTGTAGCTGTTCCTCCGCTAATACTATAATCGATACAGTACATTTCGCTATTTACCGTAGCTGCGAGCTGATTTGATTGGCAACTTGATGCTCCGCCACCACCGCCGATACTGAATTGTATTTGTGCCATGCGCATACCTTGTTGTACTCCATACTGAGCATATATGGTGTATACACCACCTCTTGTCCACAGTGGGCTTGATGTGTTAATCTTTGTTTCAAAGTTTCCGCTGTTGTCAATAGTTAATTGACTGACTTGAACAACATTGCCTAACGAATCTGAGATTCGAAGTGTGACTGGTAATCCAGATATTACATTCTGGACATGTCCTGTAACATCTATCACAGATTGTCTGTCGTATGTTGTCTTGTCTGTTGATAAACTAAGTGGTAATGTTGCAGGAATTATGATTGGTTGAACATTTGCTGCATTACTACCTGTCATCAAACCCTCTGTGTAATTTGCTTTTGGAGTACAATCTGGTGGGCAGAATCCGAATGCAGGGCCAACACCTACAATGGCTGCCGTTGCAAGAATAGCGATCAACGCGTATTCTTTATGAGTACTCATCTTGCCTGCGATTAAGTAGAATGGGTATTTATGTATATTTAAAAAATGCCACTTGGTGGCAGGACTTAAAAAATGAAAAAGTAGAGTGTTCTAGTATTTTGGCATAAATCTTAGTCCAGTCTTTGCAGATACTGCAATTATTGATACTATTGCAATTGCAAGTACTAGAGCTGCGATCGGACCAAATTCTGGAATTAATGTAATGACTAGGTCAGAATCTGAATCGCTGTAGATATTCCAAAGTCCTCTTTTGATAATGCAAAACGGACGCGATCCATCAGATGCATAGACACTAGTCAACATCCATTCCTAGTTTTTTACTATTTAAAGTTCTAAAAAACTGCTGACAAAATATAGTTAATTGGAAACGGCGTAGATTAGATATATATTAACCTCTCGGTGGAAACATCGTAGTTTGTGGATTAATTATCTATTTACAGCTAATGTTCCAAGGAGGTTTTAGTATGGCAGGTAAGAAAGAAAAAGTTCTCATTCCAGATCATATCTATGTTCCAAAACATGAAATAATGACAAAAGAAGAAGCAGAAAAAGTGCTAGAAAAATATCACACCAAGCCAACTGAGATGCCGTTGATATATGTCAGTGATCCTGCAATCAGAAGCTTAGGAGTAAAACCTGGCGACATGATAAGAATAACAAGAAAAAGTCCAACAGCCGGCGAGAGCATATACTATAGGTACGTGGTGGAAGAATAATGACACACATTTCACATAAAAGATGGCCAATAGTTCAGGACATTCTAAAAAGAGAAGGAATTGCAAGACAACACTTGAACTCCTATGATGAATTTCTTGAAAGAGGACTTCAAAGCATAATTGATGAAGTAGGACAAATTGAAATTGAGAGTGCAGAATATCCATACAAAATTCAACTTGGCAAAGTAAAACTCCAACAACCTCGCATGATGGAGTTAGACGGATCAATAACCCATATTGCTCCAATGGAAGCTCGATTGAGAAATGTAACTTATGCTTCTCCTATAATGTTGGAAGCAAGCGTTGTTGAAGATGGAAAAATTCTAGAGTCAAGATATGTCCATATCGGCGATATGCCAGTGATGGTAAGATCTAATGCTTGTATACTGCACAATCTTTCTGATCAAAAACTTGTAGAATACGGCGAGGATCCAAATGATCCTGGCGGATATTTTATCATCAACGGTTCTGAACGTGTGATTGTAGGTCTTGAGGATCTTTCTTACAACAAAATTATAGTTGACAAAGAAATTGTTGGTGGTAATACTGTATTCAAAGCTAAAGTGTATTCGTCAATTGTTGGTTATCGCGCAAAACTAGAACTTGTGATGAAAAACGATGGACTAATTGTAGCAAAGATTCCAGGTTCTCCTGTTGACATTCCTGTAGTCACTTTGATGCGTGCATTAGGACTCGAGTCTGACAGAGAAATTGCAGCGGCAGTATCTCTAGTTGACGAGATTCAGGATGAGCTTGAAGCTTCATTTGAAAAGTCTGGCGATGTGCCAACTGCAAAAGATGCCATAGTCTACATCAGCAAAAGAATTGCACCTGGTATGCTAGAAGAATTCCAAATAAAGAGAGCAGAGACTTTGCTTGACTGGGGACTCTTACCACATCTTGGAAAACATCCTGATAACAGAAAGGAAAAATCTCTCTTTCTTGGAGAAGCCACTTGTAAATTAATTGAATTAAAACTAGGATGGGTCACTCCTGATGACAAAGACCATTATGGAAACAAGGTCATAAAATTTGCAGGCCAAATGCTTGCTGACCTCTTCAGAACTGCTTTTAGAAACCTAGTCAGAGACATGAAATATCAGCTAGAAAGATCAGGACAAAAACGAGGAATAAATGCAGTAGCAGCAGCAGTTAGGCCAGGTATAGTTACAGACAAGCTAAACAATGCAATTGCAACAGGAAATTGGGGAAGAGGCCGTGTTGGTGTTACGCAGCTTTTGGATAGAACAAACTATCTATCAACAATTAGCCATCTTAGAAGGATCCAGTCACCACTTAGCAGAAGCCAGCCAAACTTTGAGGCAAGAGATCTTCATGCAACACACTTTGGAAGAATATGTCCAAGTGAAACTCCTGAAGGCTCTAACTGTGGCCTAGTAAAGAACTTGGCACTGTCAGCTATCATATCAGTAAATGTAGCATCAGAAGACATCATTGAGAAACTTTACGATTTAGGTGCAACTTATGTTTCTGATGCAAAAGATGATCTGAAAAAAGAGGGAACTAGAGTTTTCGTAGATGGGAGACTGATTGGATATTATAGAGATGGTCAGAAACTTGTAGACTCTTTAAGAGATCTAAGAAGGAACTTTAAGATTCATCCACACGTTGGAATTTTCTTGTATCAGTCTAGTGTAGAAGGTTCTACTAAGCGACTCTATGTCAACTGCAATGCAGGTAGAGTTTTGAGACCATTGATTGTAATCAAGGACAACAAATTACTGTTAACACAAGAACTCATCGACAAAGTTAGCAAAAAGTTTCTGTCTTGGACAGATCTCTTGCACATGGGAGTAATTGAGCTAGTTGATGCAAATGAAGAAGAAAATTGTTACATTGCAATAGATGAGACTGACATGAAAAAGCACACTCACATGGAAATATTTCCATCTGCAATTCTTGGAGCAGGCGCATCAATCATTCCGTATCCAGAACACAACCAGTCTCCTAGAAATACATACGAGTCAGCCATGGCAAAACAAAGTCTTGGCTTTTCAACACCATTGATGAATGCAAGTACATACGTGAGACAACATCTTATGTTATATCCACAAACACCGATTGTTACAACAAAAGCAATGGGCCTTTTGGGGTTGGAAGATAGACCAGCAGGACAAAACTGTGTTGTAGCAGTATTACCTTTTGACGGTTACAATATCGAAGATGCCATAGTATTGAGCAAGTCATCTGTAGAAAGAGGACTTGGTAGGACATTCTTCTATAGAATTTACGAAGCAGAAGCTAAACAATATCCCGGTGGGATGAGAGATAATTTCGAAATTCCAACTGCTGAAGGAAACATTCGAGGATTTCGAGGAGATAAAGCGTATAGATTGTTGGAAGAAGATGGTGTCATCGCAACCGAGTCAACAGTACAGGGTGGAGACATATTAATTGGAAAAACAAGTCCGCCTAGATTTATGGAAGAATATCGTGAGTTTGAAGTAAAGGGACCATATCGAAGAGATACATCGATAGGTGTTAGACCGTCCGAAAATGGAGTTGTTGACACTGTTGTTATGACACAATCCCATGACGGTGGAAGAATGTATAAGATTAGAGTACGAGACTTGAGAATTCCAGAGATTGGAGACAAGTTTGCATCACGACACGGACAGAAAGGAGTAGTCGGTCTGCTTGTAAACCATGAAGACTTGCCATATACAGCTGATGGTGTAGTGCCAGACGTTATGATTAATCCTCATGCATTCCCGTCAAGAATGACAGTGGGAATGTTTCTTGAATCTGTAACAGGAAAGGCTGCAGCTTTGCGTGGATCAAAGATGGATGGCTCTGCATTTGTTGGCGAAAAATTAGAAGATGTCAAAGGTGTTTTGGAATCTGCGGGATTCAAGTATTCTGGAAAGGAAGTTATGTATGACGGCAGAACAGGAAAAGCATTTCCAGTTGATGTCTTTGTAGGAGTTGTATATTATCAAAAACTTCACCACATGGTTGCAGATAAAATTCATGCAAGAGCAAGAGGTCAGGTACAAATGCTCACAAAGCAACCAACAGAAGGACGTGCAAGAGGTGGTGGTCTGAGATTTGGTGAAATGGAAAGAGACTGTCTTATTGCATATGGTGCATCGATGATGCTAAAGGACAGACTCCTCGAAGAATCTGACAAGGCAGAAATCTATGTCTGTGAGAGATGTGGCTTGGTGTCATATTATGATATTAAACAAAGAAGATTTGTCTGCAGAGTATGTGGGGACAAGGCAAAGGTTACTTCGATATCAGTTGCATATGCTTTCAAGCTATTGTTGCAGGAAATGATGAGTCTTGATGTTGCTCCTAGACTTTTGATAAAGGAGAGAGTGTAAATGGCATCTGAAACAATCAAAGTAATCGATGGAATCAAATTTTCTGTCTGGTCTCCAACTGAGATAAGAAAATACTCTGTTGCAGAGATCACCGCGCCTGAAACATATGATGAAGATGGTATGTCTGTTCAGGGTGGACTTATGGATGGAAGACTTGGGACACTTGAACCGGGCCAGAAATGTCTTACATGTGGAAACACTGCAGCAAGATGTCCTGGACACTTTGGACACATCGAACTTGCAGAACCAGTTTTGCACATTGCATTCATTGACAACATCTACAAACTTTTACTAACAACTTGCAGATCATGTGCACGACTCAAGATACCGCAAGAAGAACTTGCAGAATATCATCAAGTTATGCAAAAAGAAGCTGCATACAGCGTAATCTCAATCAAACACATTCCAGATGAAATAATTGAAAGGGCAAAGAAAGAAAAAACATGTCCTCACTGCGGCAAGTCACAATATGAGATGATATTTACAAAACCTACAATCTTCATTGAACGCACAGAACTTGGAGAAAATAGATTGCTTCCAATTACTATACGTGAAAGATTTTCTCACATGATAGACGATGACCTAAAACTGCTTGGATATGATCCTACCACTGCAAGACCAGAATGGTTTGTACTTCAGGTCCTGCCTGTGCCACCTGTTACTGTTAGACCTTCAATCATTTTAGAGACTGGAATTAGATCAGAAGACGATTTAACACACAAACTTGTAGATATCATCAGGGTAAACCAGAGACTCAAAGAAAGCAAGGAAGCCGGTACTCCACCTCTAATCGTACAAGACCTTGTAGACTTGTTGCAATACCATGTAACTACCTACTTTGACAATGAAGTATCTGGAATTCCACAGGCTCATCACAGATCTGGCAGACCACTAAAGACGCTAACACAAAGACTGAAAGGAAAGGAAGGAAGATTCAGAGGCTCACTTTCTGGTAAGAGAGTCGACTTTTCAAGTAGAACTGTAATATCACCTGACCCAAGCCTAGAGATTTCCGAAGTCGGAGTTCCTGAATCTGTTGCAATAAAACTCACAATTCCTGAAGTTGTTACAGAATGGAATATTGAAAGACTAAAGAAACTTGTTGTCAACGGCCCAATGAAATTCCCTGGCGCTAACTATATCGTTAGACCTGACGGTGTAAAGATAAGATTAGACTTTGTAGAGGACAGGGAAACAATTGCAAACAACATTGAGATTGGATATCTTGTTGAGAGACACCTATCTGATGGCGATATCGTAATGTTCAACAGACAGCCATCATTACACCAAATGTCCATCATGGGACACTATGTCAGAGTATTACCAAATAAGACATTTAGATTGCATCCTTCAGTCTGTCCTCCTTACAACGCAGACTTTGATGGAGATGAGATGAATCTTCACGTACCACAAAGCGAGGAAGCAAGAGCTGAAGCAATACTACTCATGAGAGTACAGGATCAAATCATATCACCAAGATATGGTGGTCCAATAATTGGCGCACTGCGTGACTTTATCACAGGTGCGTATCTGCTTACAAAAGATGACACAACTCTTACTCCACAAGAATTTGCAAACTTGGCAATGCTTGCTGGATATCAAGGAACATTCCCAGAACCCCAAGTCAAAGGAAAGGGTGGTCCGCTGTATACTGGAAAACAACTGTTCTCGCTATTTCTGCCAAAAGACTTCAACTATGTAATCACATCAAAATGGTCTAAAGGAACCAAGGGACCGACAAAAGACGTTGTAATAAAGAATGGCCAACTTGTAAGCGGAGTAATTGACAAGGCATCAATTGGTGCAGAAGAACCAGACAGTGTACTGCATAGGATTGCCAAAGACTACGACTATGATGCAGCAAAGCGCTTCCTCAACTCCATACTTATCATGCTAAAGCAATTCATCACTGGATATGGATTCAGCTATGGATATGCAGACTTGGAACTTTCAACAAAGACCAAAGAGTCCATACTGACAGACATTCACGAATCTTATGACAAAGTATATGATTTCATATCGCAAGCCAAAAAAGGAACACTGCAACTTAGCAGAGGACTTTCTGCAGAAGAAGCCCTTGAAGCTTACATCGTAAACGAATTGTCAAAGGCAAGAGACCGTGCAGGAAGCACAGCAGACAAGTCATTTGACGAAACAAACGCAGGAAGAATCATGGCAACAACAGGAGCAAGAGGTTCTTCACTTAACATTGGACAGATGGCAGGCGCACTTGGCCAGCAGTCAATTCGTGGCAGAAGAATTCACAAAGGCTACAGCAACAGGGCATTGCCACACTTTAAAGAAAACGACACAAACCCTGACTCGAGGGGATTTGTAAAATCAAACTATAGAGATGGACTATCAACACTTGAATTTTTCTTCCATGCAATGGGTGGAAGAGAAGGTCTCGTAGATACTGCAGTAAGAACTCAGCAGAGTGGATACATGCAGAGGAGATTGATAAATGCACTAGAGCACCTCAAACTAGAATATGATCAGACTGTGAGGGATCCTCATGGTCACATCATACAATTCCTGTATGGCGAAGATGGAATCGATGTATCAAAAAGTGACCACGGTGAAGCATTTAGAATTCCACGATTGATTGAATCTGAAAGCATCATTGACTCTGGAAAGAAAGCAACAAAAGAAGACGTTGCAGAACTTGTCAAAAAGTTTACCAAGACATTCAATCCGCGTCTGACACAAACAGTGCATGATGCTCTGGCAGAGTCTAAACTGAGCAGGGACGGTGTAGAAAAAGTGCTAAAGAAGGCACTTGATCTATATGACAAGGCAAAGGTAGAACCAGGCCAAGCAGTAGGTGTAATCACTGCTCAATCAATAGGTGAGCCTGGTACACAGATGACACTTAGAACTTTCCACTTTGCAGGTATTAGAGAAAGAAACGTCACACTGGGACTTCCAAGACTAATTGAACTTGTAGATGCAAGAAAGAAACCAGTTACTCCTACAATGGATATCTACTTGGAAGAGCACCACAAAAAATCAAAAGAAAAATCAATCAAGGTAGCAAGAGAGATCCTGCACACAAAGATTAGTGCATTAATCACAAGCACGGAAACTGATTACTCTACAAAAATAAAACTAAATCTAAACCAAGACAGACTAAAAGAGAGAGCATGTACAGTAGAAGATGTTGTAGCAGCATTGCAGTCATCGAAGAAGAAATTTGATATCGAAGCTAGCGGACACTCTATTACACTTACTCTGCCTGAAGAGTCTGACGCACAAACAATACTTGGTCTTAGAAACAAGGTGCTCTCAACAACAGTCAAGGGAGTAACTGATGTGGAACGAGTTACAATTGTACAACAAGGAGATGAATGGGTTATTCAAACATCCGGCTCTAATATTGCCAAAGTGATGGAAGTCGACGGCATTGACAAGAAGAACATTAGGACAAACAATGTCTTTGAGATTGCAAACACGCTTGGCATCGAGGCTGCTCGAAATGCATTGATAAATGAGCTGAGCTCGACCCTTGAAGATCAGGGACTTGAAGTTGATTCTAGATATATCATGTTGGTAGCAGATTTGATGTGCTCAAGAGGTTACCTGCAGCAAATTGGAAGACATGGAATTGCAGGTACAAAGACAAGTGTACTGGCAAGGGCAGCATTTGAGATTACAGTTCCTACAATTGCTGAAGCGGCACTAGCAGGCGAAGTCGAAGAACTCAAAGGAGTAACAGAAAACGTCATAGTTGGTGCAAACATTCCAATTGGTACTGGTACGGTAGATCTTTACATGAAGGTGGTAGAAGATGGTTAAGCTCTTAGAAAAAGCCATCAAAGATGCAGTAGAAGATGGCAAATGTTCTTTTGGAACAAAAGAAGTCCTCGGTTCACTGAAGAACTCAAAATTAATTGTGCTGTCGCACTCTGTACCATCTACCATGACACAAAAAATAGTTGAGGCGGCAAAGGGTGCAAAGGTGCCAACTCTGAATTACAAAGGGTCATCAGTAGAACTTGGAAGACTGTGCGGAACACAATTCCGAATTTCGGCAGTATCGCTAAAAACTTTGAGTGATACTAATCTTAAAGCGATTATAAAAGATGTGGAAACAGAGAAGTCAGCATAAATGTCTTGTTTTTCTCAAATCACCCATCAAGATTTAAATGTCCCCCCAAGAGATCGAGTTTAAAAAAGACATGACAGAGACAATCAAACTGACAACAGACCAAATAAAACTAATGTCACTTTTTCAAAATGTGACAGGTGCAACTGCACGTGACTGCATCGAAGATGAGAGACAGGACAGAGTGATTTTTGTAGTAAACCAGGGTAAGATGGGCCTTGCAATTGGAAAGGGTGGCTCTACAATAAGAAACCTGCAAAATGTCGTAAAAAGAAACGTCGAACTAGTAGAGTATTCCGAAGATCCAGCAGAATTTCTAAAAAACATGTTAAATCCAAAATTAGTATCCGAAGTTAAATTAAACAAAAGATTAGACGGTTCTCTTCAAGCAATTGTTCTTGTTGATGCAAAGAAGAAAGGCATAGTAGTAGGCAGAGAAGGCCGAAATGCCGAAAAAGCAAGACTGCTTGCAAAAAGATACTTTCAAATTTCCAGTGTACTGATACAAAGTCCTGAAAAAATAATGGAGTAATGATATAATGGCAAAATCCCCCCTTGGTCTATTCTCAGGTAGAGTCCTTAGAGACAA
Source organism: Nitrososphaerota archaeon (assembly GCA_028867595.1). Classification (GTDB taxonomy): domain Archaea; phylum Thermoproteota; class Nitrososphaeria; order Nitrososphaerales; family Nitrosopumilaceae; genus Nitrosotalea. The sequence continues at coordinate 68,444 of JAGWGB010000002.1, forward strand.
AAGAAAGAGACAGAAATGGTCTATTGGTACCTATAAGAGAAGACAGCTAGGCCTTGACAAAAAGGCAAGTCCTCTTGGAGGCGCACCTCAGGCCCGTGGCATCGTATTGGAAAAGGTGGGAATCGAGGCAAAGCAGCCAAACTCTGCCGTAAGAAAATGTGTTCGTGTTCAATTGATTAAAAACGGTAAGACCGTAACCGCATTCCTTCCAAAAGACGGCGCACTAAACTTTGTTGATGAACATGACGAGGTTCATGTAGAGGGAATGGGCGCATCCATGGGAGGAGCAATGGGAGATATTCCTGGAGTAAGGTGGAAAGTATTCAAGGTGAACGGTACATCACTCAAAGAACTAGTCTATGGCAAGAAAGAAAAGCCGAGAAGATAAAACATGACAGAAACACAAAATCTTTTACTTTTCAGAAAATGGGACACGACAAAAATTGAGATAAAAGACCCAGGACTGCGAAATGTCATATCGCTAAAAAAAGAAATAATTCCAATGTCATTTGGCCGCTCTGCACTGAAGAGATTCAACAAGGCCGAAGTAAACATCGTCGAACGATTGATAAACAAACTCTCTCACTTTGGAAAAAAATATGCCAAGAACACAGGCAGGATGGGAGGAAAAAAAGTTCATGCAATAAACACTGCAAAAGCCGCACTTGAAATAATTCATCTCAAGACTGGAAAGAATCCGGTTGAAGTTTTGATAAGGGCAGTAGAAAACTCGGCTCCAAACGAGGACACTACAAGAATAGTTTACGGTGGAACTGTATACCATGTGTCTGTAGATGTTGCCCCACTTAGAAGAATTGACCTTGCATTGCGATTTATCGCCGAAGGAGTACGAGATGCAACATTTTCAAATCCAAAGGCAATCGAAGAAAATTTGGCAGAGCACCTGATTCTTGCTGCCTCAAATGACATGAGCGCACCTTCTGTTAAAAAGAAGAATGAGCTAGAAAGAATCGCAATGGCATCACGATAGTCTGCGAGATTTTTTAAAAAAATTAGGATAGCCCGAGGCAGATTCGAACTGCCGTCTCCAGGTATCCTCTCATATGATCCAGAGCCTGGAATCCCTAGCCCAAAAATTTGTTTGGCCACTAGACTATCGGGCTACCGAATCGAGTGGCATACGTTGAGAATATAATTATTGTGTATTACTGTGATTTTGTACGTTGGAAACATCTGGTAATTGATCCTGCATTTTAAATAATTGAATTCTGTATTTTCATTAATGCATTTGACTCAAATACAAAATTATGCATTGAAAATCATATCAAACAATTTACAAAATGATGTACGTATCATGGAGAAAAGAAAATGATTCCAGTCAAAGGATATGCTGCACAGGATTCAAGCACACCGCTTGGGCCATACTCATTTCAAAGACGCGAACCACATGATCATGATATTGTAATAGATATCAAATACTGTGGCATTTGTCACACTGACATACATCAAGTAACCAATGGATGGGGAGGCTCCACATATCCTATGGTTCCGGGCCACGAGATTGCAGGTACTGTATCACAAGTAGGATCAAAGGTTACGCGCTATAAGGTGGGAGACAAGGTGGGAGTAGGATGCTTTGTGGACTCGTGCCGTAAATGCGATCCATGCAAAAGGGGACTGGAACAATATTGTCAAGAAGGAATGAGTACAACATATAACGGAGTCGAAAGGGATGGCAAGACTCCAACTCAGGGAGGGTATTCAAACAAAATAGTCGTAGACGAAAACTACGTTCTCCGGATACCAGAAAATATTCCACTTGACCGTGCAGCACCACTTCTTTGCGCAGGAATCACGCTTTATTCTCCACTTGCACACTGGAAGGCAGGACCTGGAAAAAAGGTTGGAATTGTGGGACTAGGAGGTCTTGGACACATTGGAGTAAAAATTGCACACGCTCTTGGTTCTGAAGTAACTGTACTATCACACTCACTTGCAAAACAAAATGATGCAAAAAAACTTGGTGCAGACAAGTTTTATGCAACGTCTGACTCACAAACTTTTGAAAAACTAAGGGGATACTTTGATTTGATAATCAATACAGTATCATCTGGAATTGATCTAAATGCATACCTTGAGCTACTGAAACTTGATGGAGCCATGATACTAGTTGGCATGCCTGAGACTGAAGCTTCGGTTGGTCCATTCTTACTTGCTGGTGCTAGACGAACACTTGCAGGTTCATTGATTGGAGGAATTAAGGAGACTCAGGAGATGCTTGATTTTTGCGGTAAACACAACGTAGCATGCGATATTGAAATCATACCAATTCAAAAGGTAAATGAGGCATACAAGAGAATTTTGAATAGCGATGTAAGATATAGATTTGTGATTGATATCAAATCACTCTAGCTTTGGTAAACTACAAAAAACTTCCACCAGATGTATACTATACGATAAAAAGGTCGCTTACCGAAGATTTCATCGTTTCACAATACCCATCATATCATGATTCCATGCTGGAATCATTTGAGATTGTATCAATTGATGGCAAGGTCTCCGTTTATTATTACAAGGATGGAACGCTTGAAATTCAGGGTAGTGACGCCAATCCAACATTTCGCCGAATTGTAAAAAAAGTAAATGGATTGGTATCGAAAAAAGACTATATCTAATTGCATTTGAAAAATAACTAGAAAATATGAAAAATGAAAAGATTAGTACTGTCCAATTGGCACCAGACTTGAAAATCTGCCGTATACTAAACGGCATGTGGCAAACAGCAGGTGGGCATGGTGCAATAGATCCAGATCTTGCAGTATCAGAGATGCGTTCGTATCATGATTCTGGCTTTACAACTTGGGATATGGCAGACATTTACGGGCCTGCCGAGGAATATCTCGGGGAATTTAGAAGAAGGCTTGCAAAAAAGAATGAAAAAGAACTTGATAATGTGCAGGCGTTGACAAAGTTTGTGCCAAATCCTGGACCTATGACTAGAACCATAGTAGAACACCACATCGATAAATCAATTCGCAGAATGAATGTAAAAACAATTGATGCCATACAATTCCACTGGTGGGATTATAATGACACAAGATATCTTGATGCCTTGCACCATTTGTCAAAGCTGCGTGATGAGGGAAAGATAAAGCACTTAGCATTGACAAATTTTGATACTGAAAGAATAGAAACTATGGTAGAAAATGGGTTCAAGCTGGTCTCAAATCAAGTACAATACTCAATCATAGATAGGAGGCCTGAAATCAAGATGGTTCCATTTTGCCAAAAACATGGGATGAAGTTGCTGACTTATGGTACTCTACTGGGAGGATTCTTGTCTGAAAAATATCTGGGAAAATCTGAATCTGCTAGATATGATCTTGATACACTTAGCCTGCAAAAATACAAACAAATGATTGATGCATGGGGAGGATGGAATCTGTTTCAGGAATTGCTTGCAGTGCTTGATAGTGTAGCAAAAAAACATCATGTAAGCATAGCAAATGTTGCCGCGCGATATGTTCTGGACAAGCCTGCAGTTGCAGGTGTAATAATTGGTGTAAGGCTTGGAATATCAGAACACAGATCAGACAATATGCGTGTATTTGGTTTGGAACTAGACCGCGATGACAATGATTCCATTGATGCAGTCACATCACGGTCTCACGACTTGTTTACAAGAATTGGAGATTGCGGTGACGAATACCGATAGGCATTACATCTAGAACAGCTATTTTCTACGTATGGAATCAAGACGCAAAAATATTGGGTTGAGATACTTGCTAAAGCCCACTATGATAGAACTTACACCCGTTCCAACAAGTGTTCCTCCTATGACATCTAACGGATAATGATCTCCGACATAAACTCTTGAGTAAATTACTAGAAATGCTTCAACAACAAGTATCAGCGAAGCAATAATCTGTTTTCTCTGGTTAAACCTTGCAAGCATGATGAACGCACCTGCAGAAACAATTACGGCATGGCCTGATGGAAAAGACGGATCATTTTCTCCCTTTACCAATATGTTGTCAGGTGTTGCTGGAGTCGGTCTTGGTCTGTCAATCTCATCTTTTAGAACTGTTCCAAGAGGTATCAGTATGATGAATGCTATGACAAGCAGAACTGCGGTCCTTCTACCTTCCTTTCCGCCAAACATGAAAATCAGTGCGGTAGTAGCTATCCATACTGCTTCTCTTCCATATTTTGTAAGTGCAATCATTATCTCATTGATAATTTTACTGTAAGGATTGTTTATTGACGCAAATGCAGAATGATCCCATCTTGTAAGTGAGTTATCCTGTCCTATCGATAATGCAAGAAATGCAAATATTGCAAACAATGCTATACCTGCAATGTAATACTTCATCTAAATACAATCAAAAAATGACACTATAAAATCTAATGAGAAATTCTCACAAATCCGAGATGTCTGACTGTATGCTGGTTTTTGTCTTGTCTATTTTGTACTTGCTTCACGAACAGCAGTTGCATAGTCACAATCCGCCTTGAGCCTCATGTATGGAATCAATCTATAATGAATTGAATAGATTTTTTTTTCCTTGTAGAGTATCCCCTTTAGCAAAAGCGAGACAAATCCGCCCGCCACTTTGGATGAAGGAATGCCCAACTCCTTGCATATCTCATCACGCTTTTTCTTGTATTGCTCCAAAGTAAAACTAACATTATTTATTTCTAAAATTAGAGGCCACATGACTTTTTCCCAAACTAGCCGCCTGTTTTGGGTTGCAGATGCATATTTTCCCTTCTGGCTTGACATTGATAACGTTCAAAAGTATTGTGATGAATTTATTGGTTGATGCAAAACAAAATTGAAGAATCACTAGAAATGTTATCAAAAGACTGGAAAATTGAACCTGTAATTCGGGATTTCATTTTGGGCAAGAAAACTGACGTATCCGACTTTCAGACTAAAGTAAATGATGTGATATTTCACATACCATATCTACCATCAGATGGCGGATATGTCATTTGGAAGTGCTACTGGCCTGACTGCCACAACTGCTGCAACAGACAAGGGAGGCTGCCTCTGACCTCAAGCGACCTGATAACAATCAGCAAGAACTTGAAATATGAAAAAGTATCTGATTTTGTAAAAAATGAAACTAATGTAAACACATGGGAAGAGCGGGGGCCTGCTGGAAATTCAATAGTAATGACAATGATTAATCTCAAGCGAAAAACTGATGAGACAGAAGCAGAAGATGGCACTCACGTCAGATGCAGGTTCCTTGATGACAAGGGATATTGCGGTCTTCACCCCTCCAGACCAGGAGTCTGCTACCTGTATCCTTTCTCGTCATGGCTTGAAAACGAGAAAGGCAAGGCACGTGTACATGCAACATTTCAGTTTACTGGAGATTGCCCTGGATTTTACTTTGCAAAATCCATTGATGAAATGAAAGAGATCCTTGTGGAATACTCTAAAATTATCTACGACTATACAATGAGCTCAAATCGAACCACTCGTGAAAATTTTGGATATGTAAGTATGGGCCTTTAGGCCTTGGCTACCTTCATCATGTCGGCCATTCGGATTTCCATTCCAAATCGCCATTCGTTTTTCTTCATGTATCTGTAAATTGCTATCAAATCTGCAAAGTTTTTCAGTATGCCAAACTTGCTGTCCATCTTGCTTCTGACAAAAGATAACACTCTTGAGTATATTGCAAATTTTTCCAATACCATCTGGCGATATCTCTCATTATTTCCAATGTTCTCGACAAATATGTCAGCACATGTCATGCTTGGTATGATTCCCTCACCAAGTAGTGGATATACAGTACCTATCGACTCTCCCACTCCTACCACTTTACCATGATAGAATGGCTCGCACATGTCAGGTGTAGCAAGTCGAATTGGCCTTCCAACTGTCTTGATCACCTTGCCTCCGTATTTTTTCAAAAATGCGTCAGTTTCTGCAATGTGATTTCTGTTCTTGTCGCCAGCTCCTATGTGCGCGAGGTTTTTTCCAAGTGGGAAATACCAGAAATAGCCACTCATGGATGAAAATGGCTTAAGATAAAAGTCATCAAATGGAACGCCGTTCTCATATTCTACTTTGTATTGGTATGTTGGCAAATGGAAATCGCGCGCAAGTCTTGGTAGGTAAGACCTGTGAAAGCCCGTAGAATCTATTATTATGTCAAATTCTGATTCCAAGTCTTCAATCTTTGGGGCCTTGCCATAGTGAATCTTGCAGCCTTTTGCCATGTCTTTTATCAAACCTATCTTGTTGTATGTGCACAGTCCCATCAGCTTGATTGTAAACTGGTCAGAATTCATGCTGATGTACATCTTCTTTCCGTCATGTATCAGGTAATCATTAAAATCAAGATCACACTTTTTTGCAAATTCATTCATAGGGCCTTTTGTGGTGCCCCAAGCACATATGGAATCATGGTTTTCTTCTGTACTTCTCTCAAAGCCTACCACTTCGTGTTGCTTTTTCAATCTTGCAAGAAGATATGCGCCGGCAACCCCTATTCCAACAACAGCTATTTTCAAACGAGCTTATACCTGAAATGACCTAATAAAAAAGATGTGGCTAGAAAAATTGGTTACTCTATTAAAATGGCAGGCTTGTATGGTCTAGCTGTTCTTGCCTTGTTTTTTGGATCATACTTGGCTTGATCAGTCTCGGAAAAAACTTGCAGACCTATGCCATATTCGCCTTTTATCAAAGATTCTAGCTCAGATAATGCTTTTATCTCGTCTACTGCACCAACCTTGTTTTTAGAATCTCTGCTCTCTTGAGATTCAGATAAAATGTCATTGACTGTTTTTTTGACAAAGTCAGGGTCTTTTTTTATCTCAGCTGTCTCGTTGTCTGCTATCAGTGATTTTATCATGGTGCCTATGTTGACGTTTCCGCTCGTAACCTGGTACAATATTTTCTGGTACGCCTTTGCTTTCCATGCTGCTGCGGTGTATATTGTAATTTTCTTTGGAGTCATCTTTGTTACCTTGATTATGTTCTTGATGTCATCTAAGGTTGTCTTGAGAAGGTCTTCTGATTGGACTGAAAGAAGATCAATTTTTGTCTCATCTGGGTTGGGCCAAGGTGACATTGACACAAGTCCTTGATTCCCAAGTCTTGACCACATCTCTTCTGAAACATATGGTGCAAAAGGCGACAGCATTGCTACTCTTGCAGAAAGCACTTCATGCAAAATTCCTGCTTGGTCTGTTCTGTTTTTTGCCTCGACTCTCCTAAGATACCACTGTATGTCAGAGTCAAACTCGTACAAGACATGATGAAGTGCCTCTCTTAATCTCATTTTTTGAATAGATACTGTTGCCTTTGCAATCAACTGCTGCAAGCGGCTATGAATCCACTTGTCTTCTTGCATGAGCAAGGCTTCTTTTGCAGCCTTGTACTTGGTGGATTCTTCTAGCATGTTTTCTAGCTTGTTCTTGATTCCGCGAACCGCTTCCTGGTTAAAATCTGCATCCTGGAGAAGTTCTGCAGAAATCAAGATTGCAAGCCTAATGGAATCCGCGCCATGTGTCTTGATTGCGTCCCTTAGCGGTATTATGTTTCCCATTGATTTTGACATTTTTTTACCATCCATCAAAACTGAGCCGTTGACAACTATCTCCTCGGGCCAATATTTTTTTGGAAATATTGCCAGATGGTTAAAAATGAAAAATGTCAGGTGGTTTGGTACCAAGTCCCTGCCTGAATGTCTGGCATTGACTGGATAGTAATATTGGAATTCTTTTTTTATTTTTTCTAATGTCTCTTGCGGAATTTTTGATTCAGATGATATCTTTTGCAAATCTCCTTTTTCAAGAAAGACATAATCAAAAAATGAATCAGATATGTAGTCTGGCTTTATCTCGCCGGCATTGACGTATTTCACTATTGTATAATATGCCATGTAAATGACAGAATCTGACAGGCTCTCTATTATCCAGTTCTTGTCCCATGGAAGCTTGGTTCCAAGCCCGTGCTGTCTTGCACACGCCCTCTCTTTTAGCCAGTCTACTACATGGTTGAACTCATTTCTTATCTCTTCGGGAAGTATCTTCATTTCATTTATCCATGAATGGACCTTTTCCTTCCATTCTGGGTTTGAGTAATTGAGAAACCATTGGTTGTCCAAGAGTTTTACGACACATTCTGCGCCGCATCTGCACCTTACGGGATTTTCATTTAGTTCATACAAAATGTCTGCGTTACCGTTGTCGAGAATCCATTTTTTGACCGCTTCTTTTGCATCTGCAACAACTTTGTTGGCAAATTTACCTGTGTTTTGTTTTAACTTGCCACCATAGAATTCTTTTGAGTATATCTCCTTTGTAGCCTCTTCTAGTTTTGGATCATCTTGGTTTTTGATTCCAAGTTTTTCAATTATTTCTCTTGCAGGAATATCCCCATAACCTTCTGTCTCAATTATGGAAATTGGCTTGATCTCTGATAGGGCAGGAATGTTGGGATGCCTTGAAGCCTCTTTTTTCAGGTCGTCTAGTGCCTGATAATCAAATGGGGCATGTGCAGGAACAGACATTACCACACCAGTTCCGTTATCGCTTTCGACAAATGTGGCAGGCAGGATGTAGACCTCGTCACTTCTTTCTGGAATCTTGACTTTTTTGCCTACAAGTTCTGATCCTGAAATGTTTCCAGTCTTTGTTATTTTTTTATTAAGAAATCCTAGTTTTATTGCGCACTCGGGACTGATTATCCATTCTTCATTGTCTACTTTGGCAATCTCATAGTTGACATTGGGGTTTACCCAAAGATTTGTTACTCCAAATATTGTTTCTGGGCGCAGTGTAGCTGTCGGCAAAACATAGTTGTCATACTTGAATTTGATAACTGTATATTCCGTAAAGCTTGGTTCGATATCGCCAAGCGTGTCATGCTGTGATACTGGGTTTTGATCTTTTGGACACCAGCCGACTGGATGTGTTCCTTGGATGACAAGTCCATTTTCTTTTAGTTTCTTAAACTGCCACTCTATGAACTTGTTGTAAAAGGGATCTATTGTAGTAAATTCTCTTCTCCAGTCTATCGAGTATCCCATCTCTATCATACCTGCCTTGATTTCCTGATGGAAATAATCTGCAATCTTTACAGGCTCTGAAAACTCTCTTATCTTTTCGTCAGGAACTTTGTACAAGGTTCTGAACGCCTCGATTAGGTCCTTATCATTTTCCTGAACTCTTCTTGCCATGCCAAGAATGGGAGTTCCAGTATAATGGAATCCCATTGGAAACAAGACATTGTATCCTGACATTCGCATAAACCTTGCATGTACGTCTGCCAACGTGTATGTCCTGCCGTGCCCTATGTGCTGCGGTGAATTGGGATACGGATATGCTACTGTAACAAAAAATTTTTTTCTTGAATCGGGATTACTCTCAAACTGTTTTTCATCATTCCATTTTTTCCTCCATTTCTCCTCAATCTGTGCCCATTCCATCTTTGTCACTTTCCAAGAATAGATTGTTCAGCAGCAACGAGGGCATCTTTTATCTTGAGTATGTCTTTTCCTCCGCCCTGTCCAAATGTATCCTTTCCGCCACCCGAACCGCCAAGAACTTTGGATACGTCTCTGACCAAATCTCCTGCCTTCTTTGTCTTTACAGCATCGGTGCCACAAAATGCAACTATGCGAATCGCGCCGTTTTTCACTATCAATGCGCAGTAGATGAGCGACTTGTCTAGGCTAACTGCCTGCTCGCCAACTGCAATGTGGTATTCGTCATCAAGCTCTTCTTCTATGATACTAAACAACTTGACATTTCCTAGATTCTTTGCCTGAGATATGGCAGATTTTGCAGAAGACTCTGATGTTCTTTTTATTATTTGCTTGATCCTCTTTTTTGCGTCTTCACCATCTCTTACTACATGTTCAAATGACTCTAGGACTTTTTCCTTGCTTGAACCAAGCGACTTTACAATCTGTGATATTTTCTTGTCTTGACTTTGCGTATACTTGATTGCAGCTTCGCCTGAAACAAATTCTAGCCTTACCACACCATCCTGAATTCTTTCTGATTTTGTAATTTTGATTAGGCCAAGCTCGCCTGTCTTGCGTACATGTGTGCCACCACATGCCTCAACATCAAGTCCATCGATGTTCACTATTCTGACCATTTTTACAGGCACCACTCCTCCTTGGTATATTCTAAAACCGTATTTCTGCTCTGCATCACCACGGTCAAATTCGTTGATCAGAATTGGTATGTCTTTTCGAATTGAAAGATTTGCAAAGTCTTCTATCTTTGTTATCTCTTCTTCTGTAAGATTTGAGTGATGGGTGATGTCAAGCCTTGCATAGTTCTGTTCTTTAAACGCAGAATGCTGCCAGATCCACGAGCCCAAAGTGTTTCTTGCTGATGCGTTAACTACATGTGTACTTGTGTGGTGTCGCGTGATACCGTATCGTCTTGCCTCATCTATCTTGCATCTTACAACTTCTCCTTCTTGAGGGGCCCCTCCCTTTGTTTCATGTACTACTACATTGCCGTGCTTGCTTACATCCATTACATCGTAATTTCCAATCTTTCCATGATCTGGCTCTTGACCTCCTCCTCTTGGGTAAAATGACGTCTTATCAAGAACTACGTACTTTCCATTTAGAACCTTGAGAACTTTGGCTTCAAATTCATGAGGATCCTCTTTGTAGTATGACAAGACTGTATCTGGTATTCCGTCTAGGTTCAACTGGATTGTTTTTTCAGCCTTTTCTGATTGGTGCAAGTCAGACAGCTTTTCATAAAATGTAGATGGGATCTCTGAGATAATCTGTGTCTCTTTTAGGAAATCTGGTGTTATGCCATCTGATTCGTAGAGGCGAATCAAGTCGTCCACTGATAATTTCTTGTTCTGTGTTCGCAATGTGTTTGAAATGTTTGTCATTCTAATTCGTGATTCCTTGTAGCGCTCCTTTTCAATTCCAATGATTGTTTTTACATCATTTCTGGTTCCTTCAAGTTCGTGATATGTTGATTTCAAATAATCTATGTGAAGATCAATTAGATCATCCAAGTCAAAATTCCAGCCAAACCTATCTATTGTTGCAAGTGTACGCCTCAGTATCATTCTAAGGTTGTATCCGCCTCCAACATTGCTTGGCAGTGCACCGTCTGAGATGGCAAAGACCAAAGTTCGCAGGTGATCTGCAATGAGGTAGATTCCCTCTAAAGGTGAGATCATCTTGTCCATTTTCGTGCTATCAATTCCAGCCAGCAAAGCGGCATTTTTTCTTGCAATGGATAGGTCGTTAGATTCCGATAGCGTCTTTGCTATGGCTCTAAAGTATCTTGAGATTGTGTCAGAATCTGTGTCTATGCCTATTTTTTCTATCATGTGCTTTGTTATAGGTCCAAAACAGCAGTCATATGCTGTTGGAGTTCCCATGGTAATCCATGCAAACCGCTCAAGGCCTGCTCCCATGTCTATTATTTTTTGATCCAGGACAGAGTAGTTTTCAAGCTCGCCTTGAAACTCGGTAAATACTGCATTGCCAAGCTCTAATCCGCGTACAAAGTACTCTAGCGATGATCCAAAAGATCCGCCGCCTGCCCATACGTCTTCTACGAAAACTATCTCTTCTTTGTTGATTCCAAACTTTTCAGTTAACATTCGAAAATCAAGCTCGACACATCTGTCTTTCCAATATCCTTGTGAGTTTGGTATGCTGTGTTGGCCAATCATGCAAAAACTTGAAAAGTGTCTACCTGTTACACCGACATTTTCAATGTCTTTGAATCTAAGACATGTCTGTGGCACTACCAAGGGATTTGCTGGAAACTCAAATACAACCTTTGAACCCATAACTCTTTGGAAATCAACTATCGAAGCAATTGTAAAATAAAGATCATCTCTCCATCTACACACGACTGGATACCGACTTACTGACTTGTGTCCGTTGTTTACGAAAAAAGATTCTACCTCCTTCCAGGCTTGTGTATAGTCAAATCGTTTTTTTGTAGGCGGATCACCTATGAATGAGTAGCTGTTCTCTAGATGATCTGGACAGACAGCTCGACTGTCATCTAGCGTCCAGAAATAGCGTCTACACTTGGAACAAGACTTTCTTTTGAATCCCTCGTTTTCAAAAAGAGCGACCTTGTAATACCTATCTGGTTCTGATGAAAACTTGGCAAGAATCTGACTCTTGTCCATTTCACAAGTTTTTGTTCTGAAGGATATTAAGCATTCTGAAGCAACACATTAAATATGATCTTTTTTGAGATTTTCTTATGTTCATATTCGAAAAGAAAGGGTGGAAAGAAGGAGATTATGTTTTCACTTCGCAGAAAAACGGTGACTATAGAGATATGATTATTGGCATGGTCACAGGAGTGGAAAATTCAAAGATAGGGATAAACGGCATCATAGTAAATGCGGCTGGTCTGAAAAACAAAGTTTCTCAAGGAAAAGCAGGCCCGCAGTCTGAACGCGTGTTAAAAAATCCAGATCCAAAAGAGGCTGTCTTTGCTTTAATTTACAGAGTCGAATATGACAACTTTACAGGCATTTTTGATGTAAACACTGATCCTGTAGAAAAACTGAACAAGACTCTTTACAACATACTCAATGGATGGATAAGGGAATCAATCCCTGAATTGATAAACAATGTTCTTTCTTTGCCTGATGGCGAAGAAAAAAATCTTGCAAAAAGAGTCTTGAAACAAAGGATGGATACGTTGTATGACAAAGATCTCAAGAGATACATGTATTCTGTATGCCGAAGTCTTAAGATTCTAAACTAGATGCAAGTAGACGCACTAGTGTTTTTTGTAATCTAGAATCTCCATAGTTTTATATTATGGCTCTGGCAAAATCCGTTTACAATGGAATACGTATACGCTGCATTGCTTTTGCACAAAGAAAAGAAGGAGATCAATGAGGCAAACATTACTAGCATAATCAAGGCCTCAGGAGCTACAGTAAATGAAGCTCAAGTAAAAGCACTCATTGCAGCACTTGCTGATGTGAACATTGAAGAGGCAATCAAAGCTGCACCAGTTGCAGTGGCAGCAGCAGCCCCAGCAGCACCAGCCGCAGGCGGTGCAAAAGAAGAGAAGAAAGAGGCTGAAGCACCTGCAAAGAGCGAAGAGCAGGCAATGGAAGGCCTTTCAGCACTGTTCGGTTAAATCTGTTATTTCTATTTCCTTTTTTGTAATCATCTAAAGATTATTTACTATCTCATCTAATACCTTGTAATTTGACCGAGTTTTCATTACCCATTCAGGCCACAATTCTCATTTTAGATCTTTTTGGCACAATGGCATTTGCCGTAACCGGAGCGTTCAAAGCGATAGAACACAAGGCAGACATTGTTGGCATAATTCTTCTTGCTACAATTACAGGCGTGGCAGGGGGAACCATTCGAGATGTAGTGATGGGACACTTTCCGCCGCATTCTGTCTCTGATCCTTACTATGTGGTCATAACAGTATCAACTGGAATTGTAATCTTCTTTTTGTATCCGAAGATGCAAAAACATTGGAATTTATTTTTAAAGTTTGATGCAATAGGGCTTGGTGTTTTTACTGCAATCGGTGCTACATTTGCATACCAAATCTATGGAATGAACTTTCTTGCGATTGCACTGGCAGGCATGGTTACAGCCATAGGGGGTGGAATACTGCGTGACATGTTCGTAAACGAGGTGCCTATAGTTTTTGTTAAGGAACTCTATGCCTCTGCAAGTTTCTTAGGGATATTGGTCTTTTATGCAATACTTGCAGCTGGCTCTAACCTGGAAACAGCCACAATATCGTCTATCATAGTGGTTACAGTGCTTAGGCTTGTAGCCATGAAGTATAATTGGAACCTGCCCAAAGCCCGTGAAAGATAATCTTTCTTACTGTGGTGTATAGTTCTTTAGCTTGCCTGCAAGTGCAGAAGCCTGAGCGTTGGCCTTTTGTAATGTTTGCTTCTTTGTCTCCTCTGTGAGATAGCCTGACTCTATTGCAAGTGATCTGGCATGCTGTGCTGCCTTTGCAAGAATTGCGTTGATGTTGTCCTTTGTCACATATCCAATCTCGATAGACAATGACATTGCCTCTTGGTGTGCCCTTGCAAATGCCTCTCTGTACTTTTCTACATCTATTACAAGCTCTTCTTGGTTGTAGACAATGCTTTCCTCAAGAGCTGCATTTAGGAGAATTCCTGCCTCCACTGGCTTGACATCAAGCTTGCTTAGAAGTGTTGCAAGTTTTGTAGAGATTACATCGCCTTTTTTGGCTGCTGTAGAATCCTTTGTTATCCAAATAGTTCCTTGATCAATCTTTGTGGCAACTCCTGCTTCCTTAAAGTCAGTAAGTATTGGGCCTGGAGTGATTCCTGTATTGCCTGCCTTTATGACTACATCAATGCTTGCCTTGTCGCCGCCTCTTGCTGCTAGCATTATCTTGTTCTTTCCAAGCATGATGTTTAGCTTGTGCGGGCTCATGTTTGTGAACATCAATACACACTGACCCACCAGCTTGTCAATCATCTTCTCGACTGCTGGCATCTTAAGTGCGGCTAACGCTTTTTGCGCCACTTTATCTTTGACACTGATAATCTCGACTTCATTTTTGAATTTCTTTCTTAATGGAAGCAGCTGGGAAGATCTAACCTTTTCCATTCTTACTAGTGCAATTACTTTGTATTTTTTTGGAAGCTCTTGTACTTGTTGGTACATCTGCATTTTCTTTTGAGGGTACTTTGTTCTGTTCTGGTGCATCTTACTTTACCCCTACTGCTTGTGGCTTGATTACTTTGCCCATCGTAGTTTTTACCATAACTTTTTTTATGTTCTTGTCACCGCTTGGCAGTTTTTTCTCAATTGTATTGATTACTGCATTTACGTTGGCAACTAGATCCTCATCTGACATTGTCTCATCCCCTACCTTGCATGCAAGAGAAAGGGAATTTCTCAGTCTTACTCTTATTGAAGATCTGAATCTCTCCAATATGGAATCTATTGGAGCATTGAATGGAACTGGAGTGGGCATCTTTCCTCTGGGACCCATGAACTGGCCTAATGTCTTACCGACGTTTGCCATAAGCTGTGTATCTGCAAGAAAGAAATCATAGCCGTTTATCAACTTGCGTGATTCTCTTTTGTTAGCGCCAATTTGGTTAAGTTGAGTTCCGTCTACAACCTTGTCAGCGTTAGCACTCTTAGCCTTTAGGCCGAGGTCGCCTGATGCAATGACACATACAGAAGCTGGTTGGTTTAGCTTCTTTGGTAGCTGGACAGTCTCATTAATGGCAAAACCTTTCTTAACATCAATATCTTTGAAAACCATGATTAGCTCTAGCGATTGTTTGAATTTTCTTTCCTTTTGGTTCTTTTTAGCTTCGCTTACCATCTGAACTATCTGGGTCTCGTTGATCATTACGAAAAGGCTTTCTGAGAGCCTATTTAAAATCGTTTACTGGCAGAGTTACTTGAAAATGGCTTACATCTAAAAATTTCATCTTATGAAGTTTAATTTGTAAGAACATCAGTTTTAGACAATAGAACTTACATTTATTAAATAGTAACAAAAAGTAGTCGCAAACTTGCACAAATTCGATGAACTGGACATGAAAATAATTACCGAACTTACTCATGATGGTAATATCTCTGTTCCAAACCTTTCAAAAAAATTAGGAATAAACACATCTGTACTATACAGTAGAATAAAACGACTTAGCAAAAAGAAACTGATAAAGAAATTCACAATAGTAGTGGATGAGTCTCTCATAGGGATTGGTGTTCGCGCCACTATGGGAATAAACAGGGATCCCAAACAAAAGGAACAGATTCACAAGGCACTCATGAAGACGCCAGAGGTAGTCGAGATATCTGAAGTGACTGGTAGGTTTGACATCTTGATCACATTACGATCTAAGAACTTGGAGGAATTGCATACTGTGGCAATTGAAAAGATTGGAAAGATAGAGGGAATACAAAACACTGAAACTTTTGTAGAACTTCAGAGAACAGATAAAGATCCTGTATATTCTGTAAACTAATTTACTTGAATTTATCGTCCCATTTTCCAGAAGTAATCTCAGCAGTTACTTCTTTTGGGTTTCTTCCATCTACCTTTATTCCAAGGGAAAGGCATGTGCCAATTACTTCTTTTGCTGCAGCCTTGAAATCTATTGCATAGGAAGAATCAATTTTTAATTTTGCAACCTTTACGGCAGCATCTACTGTAATGTCGCCAACCCAAGTGGCACCAGACGTTCCAGAGCCTTTCTGAAGTCCAGCCTCTTTCAAGATCAATGCTGCTGCAGAAGGAATGCCAACCTCGACTGACCACTGCTTTGTTTTTTTGTCTACAGTGACAGTTACTGGAACTTTCATTCCTTCAAAATCCTTTGTCTTGTCGTTGATAGCGTTGACTATTTGCAGAATGTTCACACCCAGCGGTCCTAATGTTGGACCTAATGGCGGACCTGCACTTGCCTGTCCTCCTGTTACTAGTGCAGAAACAGTTTGAACATCTGTCATGATTTCTTTTCCCTCTCTACTGTAAATTTAATCCTTGCTACTGTGATGATGGTTTTAGGTAGTTTGCATCTACTGTGACTGGAAGTTGGTATGGCGCGTCAAGCAAAATTACTGTTGCCTCTTCTTTGTCATGATCAATTCTAGTAATGGTAGCTTTCATGCCCTTGAAGGGACCTCCGATTATCTCGACTACTTGATCAACTGAGAGCTCTGACACTGTCGATTTCTTGACAAGATATCCTTCGATATCCTTGAACTGTAGTTCGCCTCGAAGCTGGCCTCTGATGTGTCTCATTCCTTGTAACGCATCAAATGCTGCATTTGCATCAATTGCCTCTATTACGACATACCCCTTTAGGTTCTCTAAAAGCAAAACAGATTGTAGGTTTATCTTTTTTAGTTTGATTCGGTTTTCTAATAGTCCGAGAACTACTTTTTCTTGACCTCCCGTGGTCCTAACTGCAAAAAAATGAGATTTTACTTCTTGTGTCATTTTATCTGTGTCCCAAATTGATTACCGCAAATGTAAACTGTATTATGAAGCCGATGCCTCCGACAGTAGCCATTCCTAGAACCACTAGTCGCAAATGTTGCATATAGTCGTCTTTATCTGATTTTCTTGCAAGTTTGATGGTATTTGCCATGTCCTTTAGCATCTGCCTTGGATTAAACATTTAAGGAATTGTTGCCAAAGTGTACTTATAATTCTTATTTTATGCTGAGACGATTATCTGTCTAGAATTTGCCTACAGTTTCATTTGATCAGCAAGACAGGAGCAATGGCTTTTTGGGAAACCCCTATTGAAACACTACCAATCATCAGTCTGTTGTCCCCTTTTCCTCTGGTGCCCATCACTATGAGATCTACTTTGTTTGAATTGGCAAATGTAACTACAGCATCAGATACTGAAGATGAAACAAATATTTCTGTCTTGATAGGAATTGAAAACTTTTCTGAGAGCGCGTGCATCTTCTTAAAGTATCTCTCCATTGCGGCCATTTTTTCTTTATCCACAATTTTTCTGTCAGGCTCCTCAACATCAACGAATGAATTTTCAGCAGATGAAGTTGCCATGACGGTTCCAACTGTAATGGATGAGTTGTACTTGGCTGCCAAGTCTAGTGCAAATTCAAATGCGCGGTTTGAAAATGATGAACCGTCATAAGGAACAAAGATGTGTTTGATTAGTGAGACATCAAGTTCTCTGCATGACAGATCAGAGCAAACTATTTGCTTTTGCTTGAATGTAAATGGAATTTCGTGAGGATGTCCACACTTGCCTTCTTTGCATTCTTCTAACGTCTTTTCTATCTTTATGGTATATCTAGACAATACATCCACTTGGATCTATCTTGTATGCCGCATACGATAAACATCCGTTTGTTTAAAAAATAAAACTATACGACACCACCCAATCGCCCCTTGGAATCGTATAACTTCACTTTAATAGTCTATTTTCAATTCTTATTTTATGCAACTTCTTGTGGCGTACCAATCAGATCCGGCTGGCTTTAACATGGCATCTTACATTGCGCAAGACATGGATGAGCAAGACGGCATCTACAAAGGAAAGAATTTTGATCTAGTTGTAATACCCACCCCTGCAATATCTGCTGACTGGCTTGAAGAAAAATATCAATACCAAGGATACGTGTTTTTGTCAAAGCATGCTGCAGAAAGCGGTACACTTGCACTTACATGCCACAGCACTGGAAACTTTTCCCAGGCGCAGTTTGGGGGACTGCCAAGGCAGGTGGCAGTACCGCATCCATATCTTCAAAAATCATACATGAAACACCTGTGGATGAAAAGAGAACTTTTTTCAAAATTTGAGATCACTATAGAAGCAACACACCACGGACCCACTGCCCTGAGCAAACCCACGCTGTTCATCGAGATTGGCACTACGGAAAAAGAATGGAACAACAAGAAACTATGCGAAGATGTAGCCAAAATAATAGTTGAGGAATTCAAAAAAGAGCCTCAAAAACATAAAACCGCAATATGCTTTGGTGGTACCCACTATCCAAAAAAGTTCAACAAGGAATTGATTGAAGGCGAATTTGCCCTTGGCACTGTCATACCAAAACACGCATTGGACAATTTAGACAAGGAATTATTTTCACATATAGTGGACAGGAACAAAGAATCCAAGTATGCGCTTGTAGAATGGAGCGGCCTTGGACAAAATAAACAAAAAGTAGTTAATCTTATACAAGATGCAGGACTAGAGATGATCAAGGTTTGAGACTAGAAGATAAAGTATACAAAAAACTAATGGAAGTTCCAAAAGGCCAAGTAACAACATATGGCGAACTTGCCAAGGCAGTTGGACTAAAAAACGGGCAGCGTGCAATTGGAAGAATCATGAACAAGAATCCTTATCCTGTGATAGTTCCGTGCCACAGAGTAATTCTGTCAAGCGGCAAAGTGGGTGGATATGCATGGGGTGAGAAAATAAAGGCTAACATGCTTGCAAAAGAAGGAATAAAAATTAAAGACGGAAAAATTACCGACTCGAAAATAATTCACAGGTTTTAATTTTATTTCTTGGAGCGAACTTCTTCTATCAAGGTTCTAAGGTGTGCCAAGTTTCTTACTTGATTTCCGCTTACTTGCTTGTACAGCTTCCAGTATGATTCGTTTGTAATCTCTTTTCTTGCCTTGGATACGTGGAGTTGGTGTCTCATCGCTCTTATTCTCTTGACGTATACTTGCTTTTTGCCAATTCGAGCTCCCTTTCTACCCTTCTTTGATCCTTGCTTTCTGCTACGTTTTTTGTGCTGAGCCTTTTTGAAATGTGCTCTTCCCTTGGAGGTGCCCTTGATTGGCTTTATTTCAATTACATTTGCAGTAATCAAACTTCGTATATTCTGACGAGTAATTGCATCAGTAACATCATCGAGGTAAGTTGGATCAAACTTGATTCTGTCTGCTCCCACTCCAAGAATTCTGGAGACTAGCTGTCTTTTTGACTTAAGATTTACTACCACTTGTTGACACTCTCGCGTTGAAAACCTTGAAGTTTTTCTCTTTTGCCTTAGCTATGATCTCAAGTCGTTTCTTCTTTCCTACGCCATGGCCAAACCTAACACCGTCGGTTTTAGGATTGAGTTTTTCTAAATCTTTCAAATTGTAAACTAAATTATCAGTATAACCCGATGGATGCAGTCCTCTTGCTACCTTTGGTCCTCCATAGCCTACCTTGACAAGAGAAGGCCAACCTTTCTTCTGCTTTCGCTGGTGGTTGTCGATGCCTTTTGGCTTTCTCCATGATGGATCAAGTCTTACATATCTCCAACTTTCCTGTCTTACAAAGCTAGGTTTGTTCTGTAACACTTTTCTTCTAAGTTCTAGCGCTTCTTTGTTGATCGGCATGTAGAGGTCCTTGCCTGAATTTTACAATAAATACGTTTCTTGATCGATGCACGCATGATCCGAAGAGATAATAAGGAAAATCCGAAGAAATGGTTTATCCGATGATTGAGGATTTGGAACCAGCCAGTACTCGTCTACTTGTATCTCAATTGGAGAAAATTGGTGTCAAACCAAGAAAGATACAGAGAAATTTACCAGTCCAAAATCTTGTAGATCTAATAGTTGAAAAAAACGAGGGAACACTCGCTGCAAATAAAGCAATTTCTGTTAAAACCGGCAAGTATACTGGCAGATCTCCTGATGACCGGTTCATAGTAGACGATGAGCAAACTCACAATACTGTAGACTGGGGAAAGATAAACCACCCATTTCCAGGAGACAAATTTGACAAGCTATTTGAAAAGATGAAAAAGCACGTTGAAAACAAGGACATATTTGTTTTTGATGGATTTGTTGGCGCAGACAAAGAACATCGATTGCCAATTAGGATAATCACTGACCATGCTTGGCAAAGTTTGTTTGTAAGGCAGTTATTCATAAGACCTACTGCAGAAGAACTTGAATCGCACAAGCCGGAATACACACTCTTTGCAATAAATGATTTCAAAGCTATTCCTGAAGTTGACGGCACAAGATCTGACGTCTTCATCATACTTGATTATTCAAGAAAAACTGTTTTGATTGGAGGAACTTCGTATGCAGGTGAAATTAAAAAGGCAATGTTTTCTGTCATGAATTATTCTCTTCCATCAAAAGGAGTTTTTCCAATGCACTGCTCTGCTAACATAGGCAAGAATGGTGATACAGCTCTGTTCTTTGGGCTCTCTGGAACTGGAAAGACAACACTGTCTGCAGATTCTAACAGAATGCTAATAGGAGATGACGAACACGGTTGGTCCGACAGAGGAGTATTCAACTTTGAAGGAGGTTGTTATGCAAAATGCATCAATCTCAATAGAGACGCCGAACCGCAAATCTGGGATGCGATAAGGTTTGGTACTGTGTTGGAAAATGTAATGCTTGACAAAGAAAAGATGATGCCAAATTTCAATGATAGCAGCCTTACAGAGAACACCAGAGCGGCATATCCTCTTGACTATATTCCAGGTGCAATAATTCCAAGCCTTGGAGGAAATCCCAATGTGATTATCTTTCTAACTGCTGATGCGTTTGGTGTAATGCCACCAATTGCAAGACTGACAAAAGAAAGCGCAATGTATCACTTTATGTCTGGATACACAAGCAAACTTGCAGGAACAGAGAGGGGAATTACAGAACCCAAGGCCACGTTTTCAGAATGTTTTGGGGCGCCGTTTATGTCAAGGCATGCATCTGTATACGCAAAACTTCTTGGAGAAAAAATAACCAAACACAACACAATTGTTTATCTTGTTAATACTGGATGGTCGGGAGGCCCATACGGAATAGGGAAAAGAATGAACATCAATCACACAAGAAGAATGGTGACTGCTGCACTAACAGGAGAGCTTGATGCAGTAAATTACAGACATGATGAAATATTCAACCTCGAGGTTCCAATTGAATGTCCTGGAATACCGTCTGACGTATTGAACCCGCGCAACACTTGGTCTGAGAAGGATGCATACGACAACTCTGCAAGGAAACTTGCCCAAATGTTTGTAGAAAACTTTAGGAAGTTTGGAAGCGTTGCTCAGGATATAGTCGGCGCAGGGCCAAAAATCTAGTTCTTTTTACGACTAGCAGCTAGACCTACTATGAAAATCATTATGATGATTCCTGATATTATCGCAATTTGTTTTTGAGGGATTCCAATATCTTGAAAATCTAATATGCTTTTTTGGGCAGTCTCATTGACAAGGACAGTTTGGTATGCCTCATCTGTCTTGTTTGAGTTTGTTATCTGGGCCAAGATCCAATACTGGCCCTTCTCATATGCAGGAAGAGAACTTGGTTGCGTTGGTGTAATTGAAGTAGTTGAGACTTGGCCGTTGCCTGAATCTATTAGGGAAACTTTTGCATAAGACCAGTTGTCTGGATAATCAAGCGAAAAGTAAAGCGTTCCATTTTTTTGTTCCACTAGAAGAGTTCCACGAGTTACATGAATTACAATCGGTATGCGGTAATTTGTCTTGGCATCACTTAGAGTGAGAAAACCGTCATAGGTTCCCTCTCTTTTTGCACTAGTAGAGATTTTTACATTTAAGATGTCATTATACTGTGTATAGCCAAAACTCAAGCTAGATTCATTTGATGAAAAACTTGCCTGCAGTTGCGGTACTGCAGAACCGTCAAGAGTTTTAAGATAAAGCGACTTTGTTTGAGACTGGTTGTCAAAAGAGAGATTGAAAACCATACCGTGCGGCGTAATTATCATGTTGGACTCTAGGGCCCTTGTAATGTTCAGCCTCCCACTTCCTGCAGCAGAGATGGGAAATAGATGGCCATATGCATCAGTAACTGGATCTGTTGTTGTAACAAGCAACGATGCTACCTCTGCAGGAGACAAACTGGGATGTTTCTGTAAAAGAATTGCAGCAGCGCCTGCTACATGAGGAGCCGCAAAACTTGTACCGCTTGTAATGTTGTATTTTCCTCCAAGAGTTGTAGAATTTACAAAGACTCCAGGTGCGACAAGATCTGGTTTTATGTAGAAAGGTGATACTGGACCCTCAGAGCTAAACGCTGCCATAAAATCTGGGTGGTAAAACATGTCGATGCTCCCAATAGTGTCTGCAGTAAGCATTGACTTGAGCTTTAGTCCGTCTTCGCCTGACATGGATATGACAGGTATTCTTGGGGCGTAACCTGCAGTCTTGTTTGGTTCTATTAGTTCGCCAAAAAATATGCCGCTCTCATTGTTGAACACAACTAGTGCCCTTGCACCAAAGTCTGCTGCGTTTTTTTCTTTTTCAGCAAAATAGACTTTTTGTCCCTTGATATCGCTGCCCCTCTCTTCAAGAAGTATGGAATTTTTGACATCTAGGTTTTGCAGATCCTCAACCCTTCCGTATCCGCCATACACTATCTTGCTCTGTATGGGACCCTGTAGATTCTTGACGCCTACCATTGGAAGGACTTGATATTGATTTTTGCCGACTTCAAAAGTTGCCACTAGACTCGATGTCAAGTTGTTGTATGTGGCACCTACAGTAATTGCATCAGAATCTTTGCCTGGGCTGCCAATTGTATTTTGTTGTGGGCCGCTATTTCCTGCGGCAACGACTACGACAACTCCTTTCTTTACAGATGCATCAATTGCATTATCAATCTCGTCATTTGTTTTGTTTATTCCAAGACTGATGTTTATGACGTTGACCCCGTCTTTTGTGGCCTGCTCAATTGCCTTGACTATGTAATCTGATGAGACTGCCTCGCCAGTTGATGAAACCTTGTATGAAAACAGCTTTGCCTTGGGCACTATGCCTGTAAAGTTGCCATCTCCAGAGATGATTCCAGCAACCTCAGTGCCATGTCCGTTGGTGTCTAGCGGCTTTTCTGCTGAATTGACATAGTCGTATCCTCCGGCCACTTTGCCAGAGGGCCCATAGCCCAATAGATCTGGGTGATTGTAGTCAATTCCAGTATCTATGACACCAATCTTCATTCCTTGGCCGTCAAGTCCATCAAGCCAGGCAGTCTTGGTACCGACAAGTTCTATGCTTTTCTGCAAATTGCTTGCAATTTCTTGCTCGCTTGATTCTGATACAAATAGAAATATGCAAAAAACAAAAAAGAATGAAAAGACAAGTAATCGGTTAATCATAAATTATCTGAAATTTGACTAGATAAAATGCATTTGCAACCAAAGCCATAAATTGCAAGAGCTGCGTTGGAATTCCATGGCAAAATATGAACTTCCAAAGTTACCTTACGCATATGATGCGTTAGAGCCACACATAGATGCCAAAACAATGGAAATACACCACTCAAAACATCATCAGGCATACACTGATGGTCTCAACAAAGCTTTGGAGACTCTAAGTTCTGAAATACAAAACATGGAGTTGACAAAGTTGCTTGCAAGCCTGGACAAAGTTCCAGAGGGCACGCGCGGAGCAGTGAATTTTCATGGCGGTGGATTTGAAAACCATGCGCTGTTTTGGACCAGCATGAAATCAAACGGTGGCGGAAAACCAGGCGGAAGCTTGGCTGATGCAATTAATGCGGGATTTGGCAACTTTGATAGCTTCAAAGAAAAATTCACAAAAGACACAATTGCTATTCAAGGAAGCGGCTGGGGATGGTTAGCATACAACCCACAGAGCAAGAAAGTTGAATTTACTACAATGCCAAACCAGACAAGTCCTAGAACCAAGGGTCTGATTCCGTTATTGGGGTTAGATGTTTGGGAGCATGCATACTATCTCAAGTACCAAAATCGCAGAGCCGATTATGTTGGTGCATGGTGGAATGTTGTAAACTGGGATGAAATAGACGCAAGGCTGTCAAAAATAAAGGCATAATCCTTTTTCTTTCTTTTGTATTTTCTACGTTAATTCTGAAATTAAGCAAGATATTCTGGCATGTCTATATGATAATAAAAAATGATTAAGCGTATTTCAGCTTAAACTCTTCTTTCGCCACGATGTTTTGGTAAACAATCACGACAATATACTGGTCTTCCTTCTTTTGGTTGGAAAGGTACCTGTGTTTCTTTCTTGCAGTCTGAGCAAGTAGCAGGATACATTTGTCTGTCTGATGACATGATTGTTGTTGTTTCCTACTCCATAATAACTATTGACACGAGCTGATTTGACAACAAGGTGGTAAATGTGAACACACTGAATTTCACGTGCCTAACCTCCAGTATCTTAACAGAAGTTTTTTCCAGAATGCATTTATAGGCGGGTAAGAGAATTTTTTGCAAATGAGTGAAGAACAGGCTCAAGCCTTAATGCAACAACTTCAAGCACTTGAAGGATATTTGTCAGATGTTGTGCAAAAGGAAGAATCTGTAATGAGGCTTTTACAAGAGGCAGTGAGTGCTATTGAATCCATGAAAGCAATAGGAACATCAGCCAATGAGACACTTGTGCCTGTTGGCATGGGGGCTTATGTGAAAGCAAAGATAGAACCAAACGAAAAAGTGATTGTCCATGTAGGAGCAGGTACCTCAATTGAACAAGATAAAGAATCTGCAATAAACTATGTAGAGGCCAGAATAAAGGAACTGGAAATCGTACTTCAGCAATTGGCAGCCCAGCGACAAGAAGTATCAATCAGACTTGATCAGGGGCAACAAGAAATGAACAGACTTATACAATCAAGCCGCGGTTCTACGCAGTAAGGAAATCTGTCATGTTTGATAAATTACGAAATGCGTTTTCTTCAGCAGTAAAAAGTCTTGGAGAAAAAGAGCTAAAGGAGAAAGACATTGATGAAGTTTTATTTGAGCTTGAGATAGCCCTGCTGGAATCTGACGTCGCAACCGAAGTAATTGATCTGATAAAATCTGACTTAAAAAAACAGTTGATTGGTACCACAGTACAAAAAGATACCATAGATGGATTTGTCAAGCAAAGCTTGAGGAAAAGCATTTCAAACATGTTTGATTCCACGCCAAAAATTGACATTCTGTCTAACATTCAAAAGAAAAAGGAAAAGGGAGAACCATACATTATTTCATTTATGGGCATAAATGGGACAGGAAAAACTACCACTATAGCAAAGTTTGCCAATCTTTTACGAGAAAATAAATTCTCTGCAGTAATTGCAGCAGCTGATACGTACAGAGCTGGTGCAATTGAGCAGATCACAGAGCATGGAAAGCGGCTAAACATCAAGGTAATAGCGCAGAACTATGGGTCTGATCCGGCAGCTGTCTCACGTGACGCTGTACTTTATGCAAAATCTCACAAGGTTGACTGTGTGTTGATAGATACTGCTGGAAGGATGCAGACAAGCAAGAACTTGATGGACCAGATATCTAAAATCAACAAAGTGGTAAATCCAGATCTAAAATTATTTGTAGGAGATTCACTAGCCGGAAATGATACCGTAAGCCAGGCAAGGGAGTTTCATAACTATACTAAATTTGATGGGGCTATACTTACCAAAAGTGATGCAGATGCACGTGGAGGAGCTGCAATATCTATAGTAAAGATAACATCATGTCCAATTCTTTACCTAGGAGTAGGCCAAGAATACAAAGATTTGAAGCCATTTGATAAGGACACTTTTCTTGAATCTATATTTGGACAGCAAGAGTCCATGCCTGAAATAGAACAAAAAGAAAAACCTCTACAACAACCAGAAAGAAAAATGTTTGAAGAAAAGAAAGAAGTAAAACAACAAGAACCCCAAGTCGAGATAAAGCAAGTAAAACCCGAAGTTATCGAGACTAAACCAGTACCGCCGCCTATGGAAAAAACCGAAATTAAAACTGAGAAAGAGATCACTGCAAAACCTGAACCCAAGATAGAACCAAAACCTGAACCAAAGATAGAACCAAAACCTGAACCGAAGATCAAGCAAGAAGTAAAAACTAAACCTGTAAAAGATACTGCGGATGAAGGCGATGATCCTTTTGCTGGAATAGAAACTAAAGACATTGAAAAATATTCTGATTTGTATGATGTTCCACCTCCTGAGACTGACGATGAAGCAAGAAAACTTGCAGCAAAAATCCGACGATGGGTTTCTGAAGGCAGGCCAAAATCCGCAAAAGAAGATAAAAAAGATGTTATTGAGGAAGAAATTGATGAGGTATCTGAAGATGAAAAACCAAAAAAGAAGCGCTCTATGTTTGGATGGATGAAGAAATGAAATTAAAAACAAAAGATCTGTTAACATTAAACGAACTTGGCAAAACAGATCTATCTGGAATAATAGACAATGCAATAAAAATGAAAAAAGATCTAAAGGAAGGAATCTCTAAACCTCTTCTTAAAAATAAAACACTTGCAATGATTTTCCAAAAACCATCTACAAGAACTAGGGTAAGCTTTGAAACTGGAATGTTTCAACTAGGCGGACATGCCTTGAATCTATCTGCAGATGAACTGCAACTAAAAAGGGGAGAAACCATAGAAGACACTGCAAAGACACTTTCGCGATATGCCGACCTGATAATGGCCAGGGTCTATTCTCATGAAGAATTGGAATTACTTGCAAAAAACTCAACCATTCCTGTAATAAATGGACTTTCTGACTCTTTCCATCCATGTCAAATATTAGCAGACCTTATGACAATCAAGGAAAAGAAGAAAAAATTAGACGGACTCAAACTTGCATGGATTGGCGACGGTAACAATGTATGTAACTCAATGATATATGGATGCGCAAAATCCGGCATTGAAATTAGCATCGCAACTCCGAAAGGATATGAGCCAAATCACAATGTCGTAAAAGAATCTGGCAAACTAACTGAAGTAAAACTATCGAACAGTCCTGAAACTGCTGTCCATGGAGCAGATGTTGTGGTTACAGATACTTTTGTTTCAATACATCATCAGACAACTGACAGAACAAATGACTTTCTTCCGCGTTTCCAAGTAAACTCATCTTTAATGAAAAAAGCCAAACCGTCTGCAATTTTCATGCATTGCCTGCCTGCTAAACGAGGCCAAGAGGTAACAAGCGACGTAATTGATGGTTCACAGTCAGTAGTATGGGATGAAGCTGAAAACAGACTCCATGCTCAAAAGGCCCTTATGGTAGCATTGCTGCGACGAGTCTAACGTTTATAAGAGCTTCACCAAAATTTTTTGTAAACAGGTAATGTAGATGGCATATTCGCAAATATTACGTAGATCTCGTGAAGAGAAAACCAACTATGGTAGAAGAAGGAACCTTCTCATGGGTAGGAGAGACTTTGTTACAGTTCAGATATCTAACGAAAATACACTTGTACAAATTCACAAGCCAGAAATGGCGGGAGACAAAGTCCTGTCATCGGCTCATTCTAGATCTCTTTTGAAAAAAGGCTGGAAGGGTTCAAGAAAAAGCATTCCAGCTGCTTATCTGACAGGTTATCTTGCAGGTAAAAAAGCACTGGCTCACGGTGTTGACGGTGCAGTTCTTTATGTTGGTACTAGGAGATACACTCAAAGAATTGCAGCTGCATTGAAAGGAATAATAGATGCCGGACTAGAGGTACCAGCAGATGAGGAAACTTTTCCTTCTGCAGATAGGATTACTGGAAAGCATCTCAAAGTTGCAAATGAGATTGATAAAATAAAATCCGCAATAGACAGCGAGGTAAAAAAATAATTGAGTAGATCAGAAACAAGACAAAGATCAAGAGAACCCGAAGTAGTATGGGTACCAAGGACCACCTTGGGGAAATTAGTTGCTACTGATAAAATTACTACAATGAAAGAGATTTACGAAAATGGTTATAGAATTCAAGAAGCAGGAATTATCAAAAAATTATTGCCTGGCATCAAGACAGAAGTAATCGATGTTGGCATTGTTCAAAAGCAAACTACCAACGGAGAATATACTAGATTCAAGGCACTTGTAGCTGCAGGCGATGAAAACGGATGGCTTGGCATAGGTCAAGGAAAATCAAAACAGATGAGAATTGCTATAGAAAAAGCTACAAATCAAGCTTATCTTAATGTAAGTCCAGTAAAACTGGGCTGTGGAAGCTGGGAATGCAAATGTGATCAGCATCACTCCGTACCCTTCAAGGTCAGAGGTAGAGGTGGAAGCGTTACAGTAGAAATTATTCCAGGACCAAGAGGTCTTGGACTAGTGGCTGGTGGAAACATCAGAAATCTATTGAAGCTGGCAGGCCTCAAAGATGCATGGACTAAAAGCACCGGTTCTACAAATACAATGACATCAACATCGAGAGCAGTCTTGAATTGCTTGAGACAAACATTTAGTCAAGGTTGAGTGTAATGGGAAAAGCTTTCTTAGTAGTTAGAATGAAGGGAACAATCAATGTTCCACACTGGGCAAATACTACATTAGATCTGCTTCATCTGGATAAAAGATTCCGAGCTACCATAGTCCCAGAACGAGACAATACAAAGGGAATGCTAAACAAGATAAAACACTATGTCTCTTGGCAAGAAATTGACGTTCCAACTGCAAAAGAGCTCTTAGAAAAGAAAGCACGAAAGTCAGGCTATAGAAAACTTACCGGTGATGATATCTCAAAACTTGGATTCAAAACAACAGACGACTTGGCAAAATCTTTGGCAGAAGGCTCTATCGCATTATCAAAATTAAAACCACTAAAACCATGGTTTGCTCTTGCTCCACCAAAGCATGGATTCAAGCGAAGCACCAAAAAGATGTATGGCGAAGGTGGCATATTGGGAAATCACAAGGAGCTCCTTGTACAAGTGAGGCTAATGATGTAATATGGCAACTAGACTGCGTAAGACAAGAAAGTATAGGGGAGGAAGAAACCACGGCTGGGGACAAATAGGACAACACAGAGCCAGCGGTCACAAGGGAGGACTTGGAAAATCTGGTATGCATAAACACCATTTTATCAGAATGCTTTTAACAGATCCAAATCATTTTGGTCATGATTCTACTCACCCGCCACATCCAAACCTAGTAAGAAAATGGGCAAGTGTAAGAGATCTTGATGATATCTATGCAAAACATGGAAAACAAGAAGGCGGAAAGAAAATAATAGATCTCTCAGACCTTGGCTATGACAAGTTGTTAGGAGGAGGACAAACAAAGAATTCATACGTCGTCAAAGTAGAGCGATTTTCTGCTACAGCAGAAGAAAAAATCAAAAAATCTGGTGGCGAGGTGCTCGCAGTAGCATGAGTGAAGAAGAGACATCAAAGGGTTTTCTTAGAACAATAATATCAAAGGCAGAAACTTACATTCCACAAGTTCCAAAACCCAAGAAAAAAATTCCTTTACATATCAGACTGATCTGGTGTGGTGTAGCCCTTTTCATATACATGATAATGGGACAAACTCCACTGTATGGAGCATCAACTCCTGCATTTGACTTTCTTGCTTTTGCTAGAGTAATTTTTGCATCTCAACAAGGCACGCTTGTAGAACTTGGTATAGGGCCTATAGTAACAGCTGGACTTTTGATGCAGCTCTTGAAAGGCTCTGAAATATTCCATCTAGATTTCAAAAAGCCAGAAGATAGAGAGCTCTATCAAACAGCAACAAAAATTGTAACGTATATCGTAATCATTGCCGAATCTTCATTATATGGCATGGCTGTATATGGACCAAGACTTCCAAATCACGAAGCTGCAGTCATTCTAATTGGACAACTTGTAGGCGCATCAATAATCATCATGTTACTTGATGAATTGGTTCAGAAAGGTTGGGGAATAGGAAGTGGAATCAGTTTGTTCATTGCAGCTGGTGTAGCTCAACAGGTTGTATGGGCTCTTATCAGTCCAATTCCGGCAGGAGACGGAGGACCAGTTGGAGTTATTGCAAATATCATCTATGCATTTCTACATCATGACTTTAGTAACCTGCTGTTTAGGGCAAACCAAATACCCAGTGTCTTTGGGCTACTGATTACGGCAGGTGTGTTGCTTATTCTAGTGTATACTCAAGGAATTAAGGTCGAGATTCCTATTGTATCTACAAAATACAGAGGATTTTCTGCAGTATACCCAATCAAGTTGATGTATGTTTCAAACATTCCTGTCATCTTGGCATCTGCGCTTACTGCTAATGCTGTATTCATAGGGCAAATAATGTGGGCCAACTTTAACCCTCGAAACGCAAACCCGATTATGAATTTCTTAGGCATGTTTGATCCAACATCGCCTTCTACTCCGACCGGAGGTATACTCTATTACGTAACAGCTCCGCGTGGTCTTGATATTATTGCGCTAGATCCTGGTCGTGCCGTTGCGTATATCTTATTCATGGTAGGAATTGTAGTTCTCTTTGGTAGGCTCTGGATTGAGCTTGGAGGCCTCTCTGCAAAAAGTGCTGCAAAGAACTTGCTTGATGCAGAGGTCCAGATACCAGGTTTTAGACGTTCTAATCAACCAGTGGAAAATCTCTTGCAAAAATACATTCCATCTGTCACAATAATTGGTTCTATTATTCTTGGATTGTTAGCTGGATGTTCAGATGTTTTAGGAACTTTTGGCTCAGGGACGGGTATGCTACTTACAGTTGACATCTTGATTAACTATTACAACTTGCTAGTAAGAGAAAGAGTAGAGGAAGTAATGCCTACCTTGGGTGCCCTTCTTGGCAGAAAGTAAGAGAGTAATAATTGTTGGAATCCCAGGGGTTGGAAAAACCACTGTCGTTTCCAAAGTTGTTGACATACTAAAAGAAAAAAACATCAGTGTAAGCGTCTCAATATTTGGTACTGTGATGTTTGATGAGGCAAAAAAGACCAAAGGGATACAAAGCAGAGACGACCTCCGCAGGCTGACAGTAAAAGAACAAAAAGATCTTCAATCTATGGCTGCAAAAAAGATTGCATCCATAACTGATGAAGCCGTAATTGTAGATACTCATGCATTTATCTCGACAAAAGAAGGATTCTACCCAGGTCTACCGCATAATGTCTTGGAAATTTTAATGCCTGATAGTTTTATCATGATTACTGCTAGGCCAGAGGAGATTTACAATCGAAGAATGAAAGATACCACAAGAAGCCGTGATATTGTATCGATTGATGCCATAAAAAAAGAACTTGATGTTACAAGCGCAATGCTGTCTACTTGCTCGATATTATGTGGTTCACCAATAAAGATGGTTCTTAACACGGAAGGAAAGATCGACGAAGCAGCAAAAGGAATTGTAAGTGCAATGGGATTTAACAATGGGACCAACAACACTCTCTAAATTGGCGTCTGTTTCCTCCAGTGGCGTAATTATACATCTTACCAAAGATATAATGGAAGCAATCTGAATTGCTCAAATCCATAATAATATCAGGTCCTCCAGCCATTGGAAAGACTACCATTGCAATAGGGCTTGCAAAGGAATTTGGCCTGAAATATCTCAGTGGGGGAGATGTGCTAAAAGACATGGCAAAGGAAAAAGGGTTTCAGACCGAAGGGGATGATTTTTGGGATACCGAAGCAGGAATGAAATTCCTAAACATGAGGAAAGGAAACTCTGAATTTGACAAGTTAGTTGATGAGAAACTAAAAAAGATATTTGTAACTGAGGACGTGGTCATAACTAGCTATACTCTTCCATGGCTTGTCCAAGATGGAATTAAGATATGGCTTGCCGGGTCACAGGAAATCAGTGCAAAAAGGATGACTACAAGAGACAATATATCATATGATGATGCGTTTGGAATTGTGAAAAAAAGATATGAAGAAAACAAAATGATATACAAGAAACTATATGGATTTAATTTTGGAGATGACCTATCTGTGTTTAACGAAATAATAAATACAGACGGACTTGGTCCAGGACAAGTTCTTGAACTTGCAAAAGAGAAAGTGAAAAAACATTATGGTGCTCAAACAACTAGAAAATCTTAGAGTCATAGACCAAGACATACCAAACGATTCGTATGGTACTTACTATGACAAAAGATCAATAGAACAGTTGCTTGACTATGGCTTCATATTGTTGGACAAACCAAATGGACCTACAAGCCATGAAACTGTTGCATGGGTAAAGAAAATATTCAATGTTCCAAAAGCAGGACATAGCGGAACGCTAGACCCTCAAGTCTCCGGACTTTTGCCAATTGGTTTTGGTGAAGCGACAAAAGCATTGATAGTTCTCTTGCTTGGGCCAAAGGAATACCATGCACTAGGAAGGCTGCATTCTTTGCCTCCAAAAGAAAAACTGGACGAAGTACTAAAGTTGCTAACAGGAAAGATTTACCAAAAACCTCCACAACGTTCATCTGTATCAAGGCAAACTAGAGTAAGAACTGTTTACGAAATTGAGGTCATTGAGCAAAAGGAGAGGTTATTGCTTACACGCATCTTGTGTGAAGCAGGAACATACATCAGGAAAATTTTCTACGATATGGGGGAAATTCTCGGGCCTGGGGCTACAATGATTGAACTGCGTAGAACTAGAGTGGGACAATTCAATGAAGATTCTAACCTTGTAAAGATGCATGATCTTGTAGATGCATATGCGTTGTGGAAAGAAAAGAACGACGAATCAAAATTGCGAAGAATACTCATGCCAATAGAGTATTGTCTTAGCGAGATAAAGTCTGTAGTAATACGAGATTCTGCAGTGGATGCACTATGTCACGGTGCACAGCTTGCAATACCTGGAATCCTCGAAATTTCACCTGGACTCAAAAAAGGCGACTTGGTTGGCATCTATACTCTAAAAGGGGAAATTGTAGCGCTTGCTGAGGCCATAATGCCAGAAGATGAAATAGTTGAGAACACCAAGGGATTTGCTTTTCAGATAAAAAGGATCATCATGGCTCCTAACACTTATCCCAAGAACTGGCGCACAAGGGCAGTAGTTAACAATTAAAAAGGAATCAAATTCACCTTTTGAAAGTTGATCCCAAAAGGAGCTACCATATGTTTTGTCATAGGAGTAGTAGGCGCTGGAGCAATTGGGGCCTTTTTGTTCCAAATCGCAAGTCAGGCACCTACGCTAGTTTACCAAGACGGTCCATCGCTTTCAATTATACCTGAAAAAATAAACTATCATCTGGGAGAGCCTGTACACATAAGGATAATCAATTCAGGAACAACCGCCTTGACGTTTTCTGATTCTTCATTTGGGTTGAAGATTAGAGGTCTAGATGGGACCATAATTTATTCGCCAATATCTGCGCAAATACTGTCAACTTTGTCGCCACATGAAGAAAAAATGTTTGTCTGGAATCAGACAAAAACTGGGGGAGGAAAGGTCTTTGAAGGAAGGTACAAAATTGAATCCAATACATCGCCAGATGCAGGAAATGAACTGAAAAAATCGGTTACAATAAACATCTTTCAATAGGTTCTAAAATTGTCTCAAACCTCAATTAACGTAATATATGGTCGGTTTTTACAACGAGATTGACATGGCGAACTGATGCCGGGGTCGCCTAGCCTGGTAGGGCGCGCGCCTGGAAATGAAAACCATAAAGCGCGTACTCGCAAGGGTTCGAGAGTTCAAATCTCTCTCCCGGCGCCTTTAATTTAGTTTAAAGCCCACCCCAGCTATTACGATCCGATGAAGCAGCAACTGGGTTCCGGACCTCAGATTAGCCCTATCTACAACTATGATGACAGGATAGAGCGCACCTACAAGATTATAGAAAAGGAACTTTCAGCGCAAAACCTGGCGCTAATCACAAAATATGATCGCTCCATGATGGCAGAATCTCTTGCCAAGGCAACGCGACACAAGCACCTTCAGGTGATACTGAATCTGACTCGATTCTTGGGTAAAGACTGGCAAATGTGTTCTAGACTGAAATTTAACATCCTGGCATGTGGTTTACTAGAATAAAATTATACTTCATTTGATTTATAAAAAAAGGAAAATGGATTGTGTTCTTCCTAATGTTCTGCGTCAGAAGGACTTACAGTTACAGAGCCCGTGGTTGGAGATCCGTCTAGCAGTACACCCAAACCAGAACCAGTACATACATCTGGCTCTGACACTATTGAAAAGCCTACTGCTGAACCAGTCAGGTCATCAGGCAATTCGGAATTGTTGACGTTTATCGTCATGTTCGTTCCCTTGATGTCTAGGTCTGCAAATGTATCTTTAGTCACATGTACAATGCAGTAGTCCGGAAGTGGTACTTTTGATTTGGAGATGCATTTTCCTGATATCTCTTTTCCTAGGCAAACTGGACTCAACACAACGTTATGTGTATGCCATCCATTTGGATCTTGTACAGAATCTACAACTCCTTCATGCGTGACTCCTACAAATACCAGATTTGGTATGTTTTTGTAAAACCATGCAAATCCGGCAAGCGTTGTTGTCTTTTTTGGAATGTTGTCAGAAGCCGTTACAGACAGCGTTGTCTTTTTGTTATGTATAACAACGGAGCTGGACACTGCTTGTTGCCATGACTCAAACGAGGTTGCCATAACAGGGGATATTACTACCACTGCTAGGGCTGCGGCCATTATGGCCGGCAAATATTTTTTAAAAGTCATTGGGCGTACTTTCGAGATACAAATAATATACTTATCCGACAAATTTGCAATTTATTGCACTATAGATTAATTTCATGTTACTGAAAATTCGGCAAAATTATTTAATGAAACTCTGTTATAGAAGAAAATTCTGTAACTAAACTCCATGATCATATTTAACACTTGTCTACATTAATTTGTCATTTTTTAATTTCATCATTGTGTCCATAGATCTGTTAGTTGAAATGTCAAATGCCAAACAATGCATCAATAAAATAACAGAACGCATTTGTCTTAGTAATGATAAATAATATCCCGGATAAATTTACAACTACTATTGAGACATGCTTGCCTTAGAATACCTCGACTCGCTAAAAGGCAAGCAGCATATTGGTCTGTTTTATCAGGATCGAGAATTTGCACGATTGATTGAATTCCGATTCATTAAAAACGGACTGGTAAATGGAGAACAATGTGTCTATGTATCAAGTGAGGATTCAGGCGGCATTATACTTTCTATGTTGCAATACGGTATACCGATAAAATACTTCAACAACAAAACCATCAAAGTTATTCAGATTCACAATAAGGGTGGAAAGGCAGGCAGGATATTGGAGAAATCAAAAAGCGAGGCCCAAAGAATTGCATCTGAGTTATCGTCGCCGTTTCGCATAGTTTCAAGTATAATTCCAAACATTAACACTTTCAATGGGATATCAACCGAGTTGACCATGGAACATGATATGCATGAAAACTTTGAGGATTTTGGAGGCTCTCTTGTTTGTTCATACGATGTATCAACGATTGAGCATACCCAACGCAGTAAGTGGATAAAACAATTGATATCTGAACATCACACGACCATCTTTACCCCAAAGTTTGGCGAAAGCAATGTCATCTCTCTAAAATGACTTCATCCTATGAGACTCGGACTCTCCCAGATCTGAATCCTGTAAATTTGGCCAACGCAAGATTCGTGACTAGAATTTCTTTGTAGACTTGAATTTTGAAAAAACCGTAACTACTGTAAGGCCAACCACGGCTGTCAATATCGGAAATGGATATTCTGGAGTTTGTACCGTAGGCTGTATTGATATGTGATTGAGCCCAAAGGGGAAAAGGACGCTCAGGTGCTTGTATTCCTTGCCGTCAATCATCTCATGGGAATAAATGCTTGTTGAATAGTTTGTACCATTTATGGTAGCTGCCAGTTTTTGCGTATTTTCCAAGGATGATGGTTCCGAGAGGAACATCAGTTCAGTATATCCACCATTTGGAAAGACTCCTCTTGCATCAAAATTAAGTGAATGGTCTGAAGCATTGTAATAGATATTTTTGAAGACGCCGTTTCCACCAAGCTCAAAAAGTACGGGCTTTCCAGTCTCATCAGTAAAGGTATAGTTTTGCTCCAACTGGCCTGCCACAAAGCAGCTGTAATAGCCCACCTCTTTTGAGACCGTGTCAACCGGTTTCAGGGTGAAACTTGCATGACCATGTGCCGGGATCATACTAATAGGCTGACTTTGTGTTACGTCAAGTACCTTGGCCTGTGCGCTCTCGGCTATTGCAAGAACAACGACATTAGTGGCATCAAGGGCTGATGTATTATTTATCACTCCATTTATTGTACCAGAACTTTTGTTCAAGTGAAGCGTTCTGTAATCGACCTTTAGAAAGTCCATCGGTTGACCCAGTGTCGTAAACGAATCCACCTTCATATCTGATAAGGTCATATTCCTTCCATTTGGAACCTTTGACATGTCTATTCTAAACGGCATTGCCATGTTGTTTCCTACTATTCCGATGTTTTGAAAATAGCTAGAGTTTGCAGGAGAATCTCCAAAGTAAATGATCGCTTCTATGTTGTTTTTCTGGTCCGTGTTTTGGATCTCGCCTATGAAATATTGGTTGCCTTTGCTATCGGTCACTTTTTGCTTGAAATTAAATATGGCTGTCTCATTTTCTGCATTAACAGACGGTAATACTAGGATGCAAAGGGCAACGATTGGGATGAGATAGAGTTTTAGCATTATAGAGTTGTGCATGGTTCTATCAATATAACTATTAAAAATGGAAAGGATTGTAGCGTTTGCTACTGGTTGTTCGAGTTCGTATCCACGGTTCCGCCATTTGATTGAGGTTTTTGATCGTTGCATGATGATGCGGAAGATATAGTCCATGTTCCGCTGTTGTCAATAAGGCAACTTGCAGGAAGCGGTGTGCCAAATGCATATTGCAGTGGAGGTCCCTGTGGTAGGCTGTCTCGGCCCATTGGTGGAACAGCATTTGATGGATTGGAGTTGTTTGGAGAACTGTTGTCCACCAGTATTACTGCAACTCTTCCCTTGAACAGTTGTGCGTAGTTGTGGTCAACTATGACATATGCCCCGGGTTGATTAAAGGTCACATCCGCAATTGCGCTGTTAGAGCCTCCAAGATTGAATGTCTGTACATTCTCCTGTATAGCTCCGCCTTGGTCGACCCTCTGTAGCTGTTGCCCTACCAGATGGTAGTTTATCAGCGTGTCGCCTGCATTTAGCAGGAAGAACCTGATGTGGTCCCCTACATTGAAGTGAAGCGGCACGGCTCCTACTACGCTTGGCAGGCCTACGGTGCTAAAAGGTGGCAGTGGTGCGCCAGAACCTGAGGGATATGTGGTTGGTCCAAGTACTTGGTATCCAAATGGTATTCCGTTCATCCATGTGTATGTTGGTTGGTTGTTGAACATGGCAGTCCAGTCAAAGTCTCCTGTATTTGCAAGGTAGTACTCTGAAAAGTCAAGGAATATGTCCTTGGCAGGACCTGTCTTGTATCCGTCTCTTGGGTCAACAATCACGCCTCCCTGCATGCCACGAAAGACATGCTCTGCAAGGTCGTCAACGTTTCCTTCACAGTGGTACAAAAAGAGTCCTGGCTCCGTTGCTTGGAAGAGGTAGTGCTTTGTGGTACCTGGTGCTGTTGGAAGGAAGTTTGGAACTGCAGAGATAATGGCTGCGTGGTTATCTACGCCATGATTGTCGGTGTTTGTAACAGGATCAATTACTGTGACATTGATGTAATCACCTTGGTTTACCCTGATTGTAGGGCCAGGGATCGTTCCGTTGAATGTATATGCAATCACTTGTGTGGCAGGACCCATTGGCAGATTTCCGCTTGGACCTACAACAAGAGGTAGTTGAATTGTTTTTTCAACTGCCACAAGTGTGATGTTATGCACTACTCCGTGAACATGATCCGAATCCTCGTCAGCATATGCCTGCTGTGGTGTTACTGGAACAAACGCAGCTGGCATGGAAAGCTGTAGGTCCTCACTTGAGAGGATGGCAGATGATACAGGCTTGGCAGGAATTATCTGGTCTACATTTTTTATTTGTGTAGTCGACTGTATCGACGCGGTTGCGTGTGTCGGTATGAAAAGCATGGTCATGACAAAAATTCCAGCTATCGCGGCAGCTGAAACTGCCATGGTTGCTTTTCGCTTGGTAAAAGTCATTGAGCATGCTGGATGGATATAGGTAATAAGACTACCTAAAAATTTGCAATTGATTGCACTATAGAATAATTCCACAATATTGTAAATTTAGTAAAAATATATGATAGAACTCAATTATAGAAAAAAATTCTGTATTCAAGATCCATAATTATATTAACACTTGTGCACACTGTCATTTTAGAGTTTCATAATTTTACCAATAGATTTGTCAATAACAAAAAACTTGTCTATACTTGGCAGCCCACCGATGAGCCGGGCTTTCCCGAAACCATAGTAACGTGGGAATTGGAAGAAATAAGCAAGAACAAGACCAGATTAACATTAACTCTACAGGATTTGCAAATAAGGACCAAGTCAAAGGCCATTCCGAAGGATGGTCGTTCTTTCTTAATGAATTAGCTTCCTATCTTACAAAATTCCATGCATTGTAAGTACAAATCCTAAAGGGATGGATGCCCGGCTGTTACCTGGCGAGAAAGATACGAGCTTTGCTGTAGCCGCTTTCCTAGATAAAACACGCCTGTAATCACGCCCATCTCGATAGGTGCAAGGCACCACAGGCAGACTAGAAGGATCTTCTTTCTTCTAGGTGACATACTCATAATCTGTGTGTACCATTGTGATACATACTTCATTTCTTAAACATCTAATTGGCATACTCTGTCTTAAGGTTATACGTAGCACTCACTTGCACCAATAGATCGGCTCAGCCCCGTCTTGGAGTTGTATATCATAGAACTAGATGCTGGAAATTACAGAATTCTCATGGATTGCACTGACCAAACTTAATATTATTAAATAATACAAAAAAGCCGTGTTTCCAGAACGCTGCTCTGTTAGGGAAAGTGGAAAAGACTGCCCAATGCCTCCGGAGTTTGTCATATCTGTAAAATCAGATTCTGGTGAATACATGGTAGGGGTAACATGCGACAAACACAAGAAAATGTTTGGCGATAAACTAGAGTCTCTACAGAAGGAAGGTAAGGTTCCGCAAGGATCTATTCATTTTGGTGAACTAAAGCCAGTGGGAACAAGCTGCATCAAGGTCGATCCAAACGACTTGATTCAACTTTGACTTGGTAGATTGGTTTTTTCCCTGAAAGTGACAAAACGAGGTTTTGTACTGCTATTTCTGCCATTTTTCTTCTAGTTTCTACAGTAGCGCTTCCAATGTGTGGTGTTATGACAACATTTGGTAGTCTTGTTAAAGGATTAGAACCGTCTATTGGTTCGTTACCAAAGACATCCAAGGCAGCACCAGAAATAATTTTTCGTTTCAAGGCAGTGGCCAAGTCCTTTTCATTTATTATCTTTCCACGTGCAGTATTTACTAGAAACGAAGTTTTTTTCATTTTTTTGAGCAATTTGAGGTTAATCATTTCATGTGTCTTTGGGGTGTGTGGTGCATGAATGCTGATAACATCGCTTCTTCTGAATAATTCGTCAAATGAGACATATTTCACATTAAGGCTTTTTTCCTTTTGAGGCAAGATTCGCTTTCTATTGTGGTATAATACTTTCATCTCAAACCCCGATGCTCTTTTTGCAACTGCCATGCCTATTCTTCCCATGCCAAATATTCCAAGCGTCTTTCCATAAAGGTCTGAACCTAGGAACTCATACGGACCAAGTATTGTCTTCCATCTTCCTTTTCGAATCATCTTGTCTCCCTCGTTGACCCTGCGGAATAGATCTAGCATAAGCGCTATGGTAAGATCTGCTGTTGCCCTTGTAAGCACCTCGGGAGTATAGCTCACAACAATTCCTCTCCTTGATGCTGCGTTGACGTTAATGTGATCGTACCCCACGCTAAACGTGGATATCGCTTTAAGACTAGATCCCGCACTTATCACATCTGCATCAATCTTGTCGTATGGATAACAAATCAAGCCATCCTTGTCTCTTATTTTGGACATGAGCAAATTTTTGGGCATGGGAATTTTTCCAGTATGAATCTCCACCTGGTATCTCTTCTTCAGCTCTTTTATTGCAAAATCATGCAAACGTCTTGTAAGTAAAATTTTCATTTAGAAAGGCACTCAAAAGCTCAATATGATAACTCATTTATAATAACTCTGTGTAGTTATATCGAATTGAAACACAAAGAAGAATTTGCTGTTTGTGTTCAATGCAGAAATCCCATTGAAAAATGTGTTTGTGTGTGTCCTTTCTGTGGTGAACGTGACAAATGCGAATGTGCTCTGTTTGATGCAGCTACTGGCGGCTAGACCGAAAAACAGGAATCATAGCATTATTAATATTTGATGGAAGTTTAGATTCAACGTGACCTCAATAGATCTAACGTGGGTTATCGGCGGTCCTCAGGGGGGAGGAGTTGAATCTGCTGCTAACATATTTGCAGGAGCCTGTGCCGGTTGCGGACTGCAAATCTTTGGAAAAAGAGAATATTATTCAAACATCAAGGGAGAACACAGTTATTTTGGAGTCAGGGTGTCTGACAAACCAATTCGTTCTAACGTAACTGGTATCACAATGCTTGCTGCATTTGACGCAGAAACCATATTCAGACATGCAGATGATGTGTACAACGATGGCGCGATTGTATACGAAGCAGATCTTGAACAAATTAAGTCTGATGAGGTACCAACTCTTGACAAACCATTCAAGGATAGATTGGAAAAACGACTATCATCAAAAAATAAACCGTTTACCATAAAAGGTGTACTAGAAGAAGCAAAGGAAAGAGGAGTTATTCTATACCCTGTATCATTTAAGACAATACTTTCTACATTGGCAGACGAGATGAAAAACCCCGCAATTCGAGGTATGTTTAGAATGTTAAATGTCCTGTCTGTGTCTGTATCAATTGGCTTGCTCGGCCTGCCTCCTGACACGTTACTACGTTCTGTAGATGGAGTATTTTCAAGCAAGCCAAAGATTGCAGAGATGAATAAACATGCAGCAAACTATGCATATAATTTTGCAACTGCCAAGTATCAGAAATTCAAACATCAATTATCTCAAATACCAAAAAATCAAGATACAATTCTTGTTCAAGGATTTCAATCTACAGGCCTTGGGAAAATGGCAGCAGGGTGCAGATTTCAGTCATATTATCCTATAACACCTGCATCAGATGAGAGTGTATTTTTAGAATCTCACGAAACATTTGATGTTGAAAACAATAGGCCAGGTTCTAATATCATCGTACAAACTGAAGATGAAATTTCTGCAATAGGGATGCTAATTGGTGCAGCACTAACAGGTACACGAGCCGCTACTAGTACATCGGGACCAGGATTCTCTCTTATGGCTGAAG
Source organism: Nitrososphaerota archaeon (assembly GCA_028867595.1). Taxonomy (GTDB): domain Archaea; phylum Thermoproteota; class Nitrososphaeria; order Nitrososphaerales; family Nitrosopumilaceae; genus Nitrosotalea. The sequence continues at coordinate 110,019 of JAGWGB010000002.1, forward strand.
CACTCGGCTGGGCTGGAATAAACGAAGTCCCAATAGTTGTCACACTTTACCAACGAAGTGGTCCATCCACAGGACTCCCAACAAGACATGGGCAAGATGATCTACTTTCTGCAATTTATGCAGGACATGGAGACTTTCCAAGGATTGTATATGCCTCTGGAGATATCGAAGAAGGGTTCTACGACACTGCAAAATGCTTCAATTTTGCAGAGACATTTCAAATGCCTGTAATTCACATGATGGATAAATTCATTGCAAGTACTGTGGCAAGTGTAAAAAGATTTGATCCAAAAAAGATCACAATTGAACGAGGCAAACTCTTGGAAAAAATAAGTGACGGTGATTACAAGCGCTTTACCCCCTCGCCAGATGGTATATCGCCTAGGTCAAGGTTGGGATTAGAAAATGGCATATTTTGGAATACTGGAGATGAAAGTGATATCGAGGGGCATATCTCAGAAGACCCAGAAAACAGGATATACAAGATGGATAAAAGAGCAAAAAAACTTGAAGTTGCCTTGGATACCATTCCAAAGGATGACCAAGCAGTAAATCATGGAATTTCTGACTTTTGCGTTATAAGCTGGGGTTCTACTAAAGGACCAATTCTTGATGCAATTGAAATGCTGCGAAAAGATAACTATAATGTTGGATTTGTACAAGTAAAACTGTTGCAGCCATTCCCTACAAACCACGTCAAATCCTTACTTCAGGGTGTTAAAACTATAATAGATGTGGAAGCAAATCATTCGGCACAACTTGGAAAACTGCTAAATGAAAATTTGGATCGTAAAGTTGATTATTATATTGTAAAATATACTGGAAGAGCAATGACTTGTTCAGAATTGTACGAGTCAATTAAGAAGATCATAGACGGCAAAGCTGACAAAAGACAGGTGTTATCATATGGCGTCTAATCTGTCTGATTACAAGACCGAAGTCCACAATGACTGGTGTCCTGGCTGTGGAGATTTTGGAATCGTAAGCGCAATTCAGATGGCATTGGCAGAAATGGCTATCCCAAGACACAAAGCTGCAATATTTTCTGGAGTTGGTTGTTCTGGCAAGACATCACATTATGTCAATGTTTACGGTGTACACACGTTACATGGACGAGTATTGACTTTTGCACAGGGTGCAAAGCTTGCAAACCCTGAAATGACAATTGTAGCAGCAGGAGGTGACGGTGATGGGCTAGGTATAGGTGCTGGTCACTTTGTCGCAGCAGGAAGGAGAAACGTGGACATGACTTATCTTATATTTAATAATGCAGTCTATGGCCTTACAAAAGGGCAAGCCTCTCCCACTCTCAAACTTGGCTTGAAAACAAAATCACTTCCAGAACCAAATGTAAATCAATCTGTAAACCCAATTGCATTGGCAATAGCAAGCGGTTTCACATTTGTTGCAAGGGGATATGCATATGACGTCAGACAACTAAAAGATCTGATTATTGCTGCAGTAAAACACAAGGGACTTTCCTTCCTTGACGTCCTGCAGCCTTGTCCTACCTATAATGACATTAACACAAGAGATTGGTTTGCAGGTATGGATCACATTGATGAGATAACAAAGAAACCGCGCCCAAGAATTTACAAGTTGGAAGACACGGGGTATGATCCAGTTGTGCACATTGATTCTCCAGATGAGGAAAACGCAAAGTTAACTCAGGCTCTCATAAAATCAAACGAGTGGGATGATAAAATCCCGACAGGAATATTTTATAAAAATGAAATAATCGCACCATATGACGAAAGAATAGCAGATAGGATTCCAAACTATCTTGAAAATCCTCCAGCGTATCAAGAAATCTCATCTAATGGCAAATCTATAACCAATATATCGAAAATTCTAGATTCACTTCAGGTCTAGTACTCCTGTAGAGCAAATCCATTCTTTTACATTGGAAGAATCGAATTTGATAACTGTAATGATATAAGTTATTAGCATGATGTACAGAAGAATAACTCTACATTGAATTTAGAGGAAGTTAACAAAATATTCCGAAAATCAATTATCAAGGGATACTTCGAACCAAGTCTCCTAAATCTTGATTTCAAGAAATCAAACATAAAACATCCAACTATGAGAGATGATGGACTGATGCAGACAAATCTACTCCATCTCTTTTTTGACATTGAGACAGGCTCTGATTATCCAGATGGCGACGAATGGTTTATGGCGGAATTTCTTTTTCCTTATAGCATAAAACTTCCTGACAATCTGAAAGGGCCTGATTACTTTAGCACAATGTCTGTCGGTGAGGGAAAGAGCTTTTGGCGACACAGAGAGCTTATACGATACAAATATGGAAAATCAAAGAAGCTTGAAGAATCTCTTGATTTTATAGAAAAAAAATACCGCGAATTAAATTCTATGTTAGAACCTTTGGAAAAGGAAATCAAATAGCATCTTATTTGTTCTGAAAAATCTACTATATGCCATTTTCCGGCGTATTGTAGTCAACATTCCATCTCTGTGTTCTATCATCAAAATAGTATGTTACTTCAGAAATATCTTTAGGTATTTTTTGTGGGTCTAGGTGATACGGAAGAAGTTCCAAAACAAAATCTATTTTCTCAATTGCAGAATCAAACAGACTTCTATCGCCTAGATCTAGGATGAACTTTATGCTTGGTTTGCCAACAAACTTGATGTAAACTCGTAGTGTTTTTCCCTCACCACGTCTTCTCTTGAATTCCTTGAATATTGCCTTGGTTTTATCCCATCTTGCTTTTCCAAACCACTTGAAAAATGCATCATTGAATGCAAGAGGAAAAACAATGTCAATTAATGTTGTAAAGTCGTCATCAGGTTGTTCTCGTTTGTCTTCCTCTACTTGGAAAAGACTGTGAAGAAGACTATACAACACCTCCAACTCCCAAGGGGACACACCATAAAATTTCAGCGAAAGCGGGGGTTTGGCACTCATCTAATCTAACTCCGAAAAAATTCTAATTAAAGTTTCAATTCTTTTTACGAAGGAATTGGCTTTCGTATGAAAAGCATCTAGGACACATGTACTTGATTGAATATGTAAAATCTGACCAATTCGTTTGCACGCTTGTACTGGTGTTCCAAATTTCCTATTTTTGCATAATAAATGTCGTCTAGCATATCTTTTTCTTCTTTTGTCACCTTTCTGCCTAGCAAGTGGTCATAACTTGGACCATCGTAAAATATTGCCTTGGCAAATCCCATAAACGTATCAACGAGCACATTGTCATGTAGAACTGTGCTCATTTTTGCTGAACCTATGGCTTGTCCGATAAAACAATGCTTGCTATTTTCTTGTTTTAGTGTGTCACAAGTGGCAGAAGATTCTATCTTGGCCCTTTGTAGTGAAGAAAGATGGTTCCATAACCACTCTACCTTGTTGAGGTATTCTTGCTCATGTCTATTTAGCATATGGCCATTGTCCTTCCACGACATTGCCATACCTTGTAATTGGTAGAACATTGATTTAAGAATTGAATCTGAACTGTATTTGTGACTAGATGGTCAGAAGATACTTGAATAGATATAGGACACCTGTCGCTCCTATGAAAAACACCATTGGCTTCCATGCCAAAACTGGAAAGCTTGGGGTTTTGAGCTGGACCATATAGTTGTCAACTACTGCCTTGACATACTTGCGTATTCTCTCATTCCAGATCTTGTATTCTATTTGGTGTTTTTTGAGCAAGACCTCAATTTCGTACAAGACTGGTGTACGCTGACAAAATAGGTGCTGAAGATAGTCTCGCGAAACCTCGACTTCTGCATGTATTGCAACCAAACCCTTTTTCATCTCAAGCAGTCTTACATGCATCTCCCACGGTTTTTTGAGTTTTAATGACAAACCGTGACCTATTTGCGTAGTTTGCTTGTGCTCAAACTTGACATGTGTGAAACCCTCATGAGCGAAGATCTTTAGCAATTCATCAACGCTCTTTTTTACCACGATTGTGAGTTGCTCTACGCCGTTTGTATCCACCTTTACCTTTGCCTTCACTCCATCTAGGAGTGATACCGTCTTTGGATATCGAGTGAGGAATTCCATAATCAGCCGTCAAATTTACCTCTATTAAAACTATAGTTGTATCAGATTCTTGTTCCTAGTCCACGAACATATACACACTGATCATAGGAAATAGCCATCTCATTTTCACGAATCTGTCTGTCTGTAAGCTTGGCACCTGAATCTCTCACAAGTGCAGCTGGAATGGCTTCAGAGCCTTCACCCATCTTGAGGTTTGCAATGGACGCCAGATTGTCTGCAACAGCTTGTAATGTAACCTTGAGTGGATTTCCGTGCAAGTCTTTTTGACCTCTAAGATCTGATAACGGTTCTATACCAGAACATGCAATTGCAACACCAATTGTTCCGACTCTGGAAGGCATCAATCTACTGTCTACGATGATGATTCCAACATGGATTTGATATGTGAGAAGAAATTTGCGCCTAAGTTGTTCTGCTACTACATATGGATCAGTTGGATATAGGATCACTGAACCTTTTTTTGCATTGGATTTATCGATACCTGCATTTGGAGCCATGATGTAATCTGATGATGTTATGACAAATCCAGGAATGCCGCCAAAGATCACATCTGATTCTCTTAAGATAACTTCAGCTATCTTTGGTTTGATTTGAAACCTTGATGCAACTCTTTCAGCTTCTGGGGAAGGTATCACTTTGTCGTATTCGACTATTCTTCCTTGTGAATTTGCAACATATTTGCTTGATATGACAATGACATCACCAGTTTGCGGTTTTATTTCATTAATTTCAAGATCTGATTTCAGGCTTTCAAAGAGATCAAATTTGCCGTCCTTCGGAGTTGACTTTATAGAGATCACGGAAAGTGGCATGACATCTTGTGTTTGAATTTATTATTTAGCGTTCTGCAGATGTGGCAGTCATCACGATTGGCCCTTGCTTTGCTTTGAAACAATTTTTCTCCTAACAATGAATGCAATCAGACCTGCCGCAATTACAACCAATATGCCGTCAATCAAAACATGGCTGTTGTCTGTGCTGGAAACATCTGTATTGACTATGGTGCTATTCTGAACTGTAGTGTCCAAAGACGTTTGGTTGTCTTCTTGTGGCACTCCCTGTACTATGTAAACAGGAAAAGTAGCCTCATCAAGCGAGCCGGCGCTGGACTTTGAGATATCCGTATCGTTCAAGTCAATTTCAACTTGGTAATTTCCTGGATTGTCAAATTGATATGGTATTCCTACTTTTCCTGCTATGGTGGACCCGCCTGGCATCACAAATACAGGCTCGGTTGAATTTCTTATGACAAGTTTATAGTAAATGTCGCCTCGGGGCGCCTTTGTCTGCGGATCTAAAAATTGTAGGAGAATGATAGTGGGTTGTCCTGAGACGGGGATTGATGGTGAAGTCGAAAGTTCTACGTATGCCAATCCCTTACTTGAAAGTCTAATTTGCGGTGCAGATTCTTCTTGTGCAAAAGCTATGCATTGGAGCAATGATATCAGTATGATGAAAGATAACACTTGCAAAAGCCTAGAAGTCACTTCTTTTCTAGATGGCTTTTGATGGAATGTAAATCTTTGTAAGTACTCCTTTCTGCAAACGTTTTAATTTCTAAAAAATGCTAATTTCTTCTGTTGAATATTACTGAAAAGATCCTAGCGAAAGCATCAGGCAAGAATAAGGTTTCACCAGACGATGTTATCTTTGCCAATGTAGACAAGGTGATGGTACATGATGTATCTGGGCCAGGTGTGATAGCTGTATTTGAGAAATTAAAGAAAACTGGAATGAAAATTGAAAAATTGTGGAATCCGGATAAAGTATGGGTAGCTGAAGATCATTTTGTCCCAGCAGCCGATAAAATATCTGCTCAAAATGTAGTGTTGTTGACGCAGTTTACAAAAGATTATGGAATCAAAAAACACTTCAAGTATGGAATGGGGCAGTACGGGATATGTCATACTCTATCTCATGAAGAAGCTATGGTTTTACCTGGTGAAGTATATGTTGGTGGAGATTCGCATACAAATACCACTGGAGCACTAGGCGCATTTGCAGCGGGACTAGGGCATACTGATGTAGCATATGTTCTATTGAATGGAAAAATTTGGTTTAAGGTGCCAGAGACATTATACTTTAAGCTAAATGGAAAATTACCAGATTATGTAATGGCAAAGGATTTGATATTGAAAATAATTGGAGAGATTGGTACTGATGGTGCAGCATACAAAACGATGCAATTTGGTGGTTCTGGCGTTTCTGAAATGTCAGTTGAAGAGCGATTAACATTAACCAATATGACTACAGAGGCTGGGGCAAAAAGCGGGATAATCGAACCTGATCAAAAAATACGAGACTATCTTGCACAGCGAGGAGCTACTAATTACAATGAGGTTCATGGGGATTCTGACGCTCAATACTCAAAAATATACGAGTATGAAGCATCTGAAATCGAGCCAATTGTGGCAAAGCCTTTTTCACCTGAAAACATAACTGTTGCACGTGAGTTATCCTCTATCCCACTTGACAAGGCATACATAGGATCATGTACCGGGGCAAAACTTGATGACTTGAGAGCCGCTGCAAAAATTCTCAAAGGAAGAACCGTAAAGATAAGAACCGAAGTGCTTCCAGCCGCAATATCTATTTTCAGAAAGGCGATGGATGAAGGACTGGTGAAAATTTTCATGGATGCCGGAGTAATGGTAGGCCCACCAACATGTGGTGCTTGCTGTGGTGCACACATGGGAGTCTTGGCAAAAGACGAGGTGTGTATCAGTACAACAAATAGAAACTTCCCAGGCAGGATGGGACACGTTGAATCAAAAACATATCTTGCCTCGCCGCTTGTTGCAGCAGCATCAGCAGTAACAGGAAAGATTACGGACCCAAGGGATCTCAAATGAAAGGCTCTGTAATAAAATACGAAAGAGACAACATTGACACCGACGTAATATTGCCTGGTCCGTATCTGAAAATTCATGATTACAATGAACTTGCAAAACATGCCATGGAGGGAATTGACAAAGACTTTCACAAAAAAGTAAAACCAGGTGATTTCATAGTTGCAGGCAGAAACTTTGGCTGTGGTTCTTCAAGAGAGCACGCACCAATAGCTCTGTCATATTCCGGAATTAAGGCAGTCATAGCAATATCATTTGCCAGAATATTTTATCGAAATGCGGTGGACGGTGCATTCCTGCTACCTATTGAGGTGGAAGAAGATACCTATAGGGACATATCAGAAGGAGACCAACTTGAGATAGATACGTCTAAAAATGAAATAAGAAATTTGACAAAAAACAAAACTTACAAAATGAAGCCGTTTCCAGAACTGATAGGAAAAATAATTGCTGCAGGCGGACTGTTCAACTACAAAGCCTAGCAATTATCTGCACGCGCTAAACTGTTTGTTATACCATTATATCTCCGATTCGAAGATGAATAATTAAATGTCAAAAACCCTGATTGAAAAAATATGGGACTCGCATACTGTAGTAGATGAAGGAAATGGCCGTTCTCTATTGTATGTAGATAGACATCTAGTTCATGAAGTTACATCGCCGCAGGCTTTTGACGGCTTGCGTGCAAACAAGAGAAAAGTGCGACGAACAGATCTTACCTTTGCAACCATGGATCATAACGTGCCTACAAGTAACAGATCATTGCCAATTGTAGATCAAACATCAGCAATGCAAGTAAAAGCACTTGAAAAAAATTGCAAGGAATTTGGAATTGAGCTTTTTGATATGAATAGTCCAAACCAAGGAATAGTTCATGTCATAGGCCCGGAGCTTGGAATAACTTTGCCTGGTACAACAATAGTTTGCGGAGACAGCCATACCTCAACTCATGGAGCATTTGGCGCACTTGCATTTGGAATAGGCACCAGTGATGTAGAACATGTTTTGGCAACTCAATGCATATGGATGGAAAAGCCAAAAACATTTGAAATTCGAGTAGAAGGTAAAAGAAAAAACCCTCATACTATAACTGCTAAAGACATTATTCTCTCTATAATACGGAGAATCGGCACTGCAGGAGGAACAGGAACGGCATTTGAATATCGAGGGGAAGCAATTTCAGATCTTAGTATGGAACAAAGAATGACAATATGTAACATGTCAATTGAGGGTGGTGCAAGAGCAGGACTAATAGCTCCAGATAAAAAAACATTTGATTATCTACGGGGACGAAGATATGTTCCAGAAAATTATGATAAATTAGTTGAATACTGGGAAGAAAATTTGAAGACTGACAGCAATGCAAGATTTGATAAAAGTTTTACATTACATGTAGATGATATTGCGCCTCAGGTAAGCTGGGGAACAAACCCTGCTATGACAGTTGATGTTACAGGAAAGGTTCCATTTCCTGATGAGTACGCGAAAGGAAACATTGAGGAAGAAAAGGCTGCAACTAAAGCACTTCAATACATGGGGCTAAAACCTGGAACTCTTGTTACAGAAATCGAACTTGACCGAGTCTTCATTGGTTCGTGTACTAACTCAAGACTGGAAGACTTGACTGAAGCTGCAAAAGTTGTCAAAGGAAAAAAGGTTTCATCAAAAATTCGTGCAATGATAGTGCCAGGTTCGCAGCATGTAAAGAAACAAGCAGAAGAATTGAGTCTTGACAAAATTTTCAAAGATGCTGGATTTGAATGGAGAGAATCTGGTTGCAGTATGTGCCTTGGCATGAACCCTGATATCTTGGCTGCAGGAGAAAGATGCGCTAGCACTTCTAATAGAAACTTTGAAGGCAGACAGGGTGCAGGCGGGAGAACTCATCTTGTTAGTCCTGTTATGGCAGCAGCTGCCGCAATTGAGGGCCATTTTGTAGATGTACGAGAATTGGATTTGAACTAAGATGGAGCCTTTTAAAAAAATATCTAGCATTGCAACTCCGCTTGACAAAGTTAACGTTGATACTGATCAGATAATCCCAAAACAATTTTTAAAACTAATTCAAAAAACTGGATTTGGTCAATATCTTTTCTATGATTGGAGGTATGAAAAAGATGGAACACCGCGCAAGGATTTTGTTCTAAATGATTCCAAATATAAAAACTCAAAAATATTGCTAACTCGAAGTAACTTTGGCTGTGGTTCAAGCAGAGAACATGCCGCTTGGGCGCTTCTAGACTTTGGGTTCAAGGTAGTGATATCAACATCATTTGCTGACATTTTCTTTAACAATTGTTTCAAAAATGGAATATTGCCAATAAAGGTAGACGAACATATCTTGCAAAAGTTGTTTGAAAGTAAATCTGAAATTGAAATTGATTTGGAAAAACAAACCATAAGAAACAATGACGTGAACGTGTCTTTCCACATTGAACCTCACTGGAAGAAGATTCTTCTTGAAGGTCTTGATGATATTGCAATTACGCTAAATTATGATGACAAGATTTCAAAGTATGAAAATGTGAACAGGACCTCTAATCCTAGAGCTTTTTGATTATTGAATTTACCAAATCTTTTTCTCTTTCAACGCGACCTGGGGAATCTATATCGATCCATGGTGTCTTGCCTATGTCATAAGAACTAATTTTGCCTTTTTTTGACAATGGCTGAAGTATGTCATATGAAAGATTCAGCTCTTTTCTGGTCTTTTTTGATTTTATCATCTTCAGTATCTTTGAGTCTAGTATGTAGACCCCTAGACATTCTGCCATTTCTAATTTTATTGTAGGTTTTTCTTTGAATTCGGTTACAATTCCATTCTCTACCATTGCATAACCTGTCTCTTCCTTTCGATATCTTCTTGTGGCTATTGTGGCTAGAGTATTTTTTTGCGTATGAAATTGATGCATATTTTTGACATCTATAGGAGTAAGGTTATCTACAAACCAAAGCAGGAATTCTGAGTTTTTTCCTAGCATTTTGTCTATATGTGCAAGGTCTCCGCCTGTGCCGCTTTGCGAATCTTGGACAAATCTTAGGGGTTTTTTTACTTCCATGTGATTTTCAAAATATTTTTCTATTTGTTTGCCTAGCCTGCTAAAATCGGCCAAGATGATTATCTCATCTATGATTTTAAACGAAGAAAGATGTTTGACAATATGCGCAATTAACGGCTTCCCGTGGATGGGTATCATTGCTTTTGGAATATAGTCTGTAAATGGTCTTCCACGTGTTCCGCGCCCGCCGGCTAGAACGACAGCTTTCAAAGCTATCGGTAGGACTTCTGTTTTCTTCTTCTGGCGCCAGGTCCACCAAACTTCTTTGGTTCTTTTCTCCTGTCGTCGCCACTAAGTAAATGCTTATCGTATTCTGATAATTTCTTTTTTAGATCCTCACGAACTGTTCTTGTGAATGGATGTTCCTTTGGTTCCTTTCTTGTCTTAGTCCATCCTGTAAGAGCTCTTGATATTGCAACGGCGCTGGCATATGATTGACCCATATATCCTCCTCCGCGCACCTTTACTGAAACATCAACTTTGTTTCTGAGGTCTCCTGTAATCTCAAGAGGTGCGAGAATAACTTCTCTTGCTACTTCTTGTTGAATCATCTCTACTGGTACATTGTTGATTCTAACTTTGCCTACTCCTTTGGTAATGAATGCATGAGCGCGTGCAGTTTTTCTTGATGCGTAGTAGCTTTCAAGTTTTGCCATTATTCATGCCACCCTACTGTTCTACCTAGATCTCCAAAAGTAGTGTAATATGGAGCAGGCTTGCGTATCTTTGCGTCTTCAAACTGTATGGTCTTCTTTGATTTTAATTCATTTGGAACACCCAAGTATGCACGTAATCTTTTCAATGCTGTTTGGCCAGATGATTTGTTCTTTGGTAGCATCCCGCGTACCATTTTTGTGATCATGGTATCCGGTCTGCGTGGATGGAATGGACCGAACTTGGGGTTGTTAATGCTAGCTATCTCAAGAAACTTTTGGTATTCTTCAACTACCATTTTTCTACTTCCGCTAAACATGATGTTTTCAGAATTTACAATTGAGACTCTTGAACCGTTTATCAACAATTTTGCTACATGAGAACATAATCTTCCAGCAATTTGGTTTGTTCCATCTACAATTACATTTTGTGTAGTTTTAGATTCTTCTTTAACTTGGGCTTGTTCTTGCTTAACCAATTATTTTCACTCCCTTACCTGTTGGGTTGTTTTTAATCAACTGTGCAAAGTCTATGATTTTTCCTCCTGACTGGGTTACCTTCTTTGCTCCAGTTGTTGAAATTGAAAATGAACATAATGTTATTTTGTGAGAAACGGTTCCAGTCCCCAGTACTTTTCCAGGTACTACTACTATGTCGTTATCGCTGACAAACTTGTCAATCTGACCTAGATTGAGCACCCGTTTTGCTCTGGATGGTTTTAATGCCAACTCTGCAAGTTTAGACCAAATGGGCGCCTTGTTTTTCTTTGAGGCTACTTGAAGCTCCTTTGCCATTTGTATAACAACTTGATTAGTCATGTGTAATTATGCCAATTTTTACCCAAATATAATATATGCTTCAACTAAGCGCTGTTATTGTCTGGTGGAATTCGCCTAGTCTTTTCTCCAATTCTTCAACTGCATTTTTGACTACTTCAGCTGGAGTAAGGCTTCCCACTGTCTCTATAGTTAGAATGTGCTCATCTGCGTTGCTGCCTTGAGTCAGAACTGCAACAGTTGAGGAATTCCACTTTGCATGTTCACTGCCGCGTCCAAGTCTTGCATAAGCTTCGACTTTTAGCTTTTGACCTGGTGCCAAAGCTACGATAGGAACATTGGGGTTTACAGGTCTGACAAATTCATCTTCTGAACTGAGATCTTGTGATGTAATAGTGCGGGTTGTATCTGAATTGCCAGAATCTAACATTAGGAGAACTCTACAACGACTGCAACCTAGTTCACTGTGGCAATCACATGCAGAAGGTTCTACAAATCTAGACAAGTCTGTCTTCAATGGCAGCATTGCAAGCCTATGGGCTACACCTTCATCAGATAAAACCGATGAATTCTCAATTATTACAACATCGTCAACTGCAAACGTAGGAACCCCTGAAAGACAAATTCTTCTAAGTGCGTTGGCATATTGAAGAGGTATTCCCTTCAGTTTAACAACAATACTATTTTCACTTTCTTCAACTATTTCAAAAGAAGTCAAACCTTACGGGTGAAGGTTGAAATTCCAAATAAAAATCTAGCGAGTTTTTCTGTATAGATAAATACCAAGAATGATTACCTCCAGTCATGGATAAAGTCACAGTTGTTAGATTTGCTGTGGAAGGGGAAAAGTTCGAAATTATTGTCAAGCCAGATCCTGCCCTTGAGTTTAAGCTTGGAAAAAGGAAGGAAATCTCAGGCGTTCTAGTTTCTGACGAAGTTTATTCCGATTCTAACAAAGGAACTAGGGCATCTACAGAGAAGTTAATGAAGGCGTTCAAAACCACTGATACAACTTCCATTGCTACAATTATACTGCAAAAAGGCGACTTGAATCTAACTACAGATCAAAGACGAAAGATGGTGTCCGAGAAACGTAAACAAATTGTAGACTTTATAGCAAAAACCTTTGTTGACCCAAGATCTCATTTGCCACATCCTCCTCTAAGAATAGAACAGGCTATGGATGATGCTAGGATCTCAATAGATCCGTTCAAAAGCGTAGATGAGCAAACTAAAGAAATTGTTGAACAACTTCGTCCTATCATTCCACTAAAGTCCGAAAATATGTTACTGGAAATTGTTGTGCCTGCACAATTTGCAGCTCAGTCTTATTCTGTGTTAAAGTCGTTTGGTTCTTTGAAGAAGGAAGATTGGCAATCAAATGGATCTCTCAAAGTAATACTAGATATACCGGCTGCGGCAAGGTCAAATGTGATTGATAGATTAGGCTCAGTTACAAAAGGTACTGCTTCTGTTGAGGTTTCAAAATGATGGACGTAAAAAGAAGATATGTTATTCCAGGCGATGTCATTGCAAGCGGGCCTTTGAGACCGGAGCAAAATGTATACCAAGATGGAGATAGAATAATTTCAACATGTGTAGGCATATCGGAAATTTTTGAAAATGCAGTAAGAGTTATTCCATTAACAGGTGTATACGTACCAAAAACAAATGATTTGGTTATTGGAAAAGTAATTGGTACTTCCCCATTATCATGGGAGTTTGACATTAATTCTTGTTTTATAGGATTTTTACCAGCTCAAGATGTCTTTGGTAGAGATTATTCTCCAACTAAGGATGAACTAAAACAAAGACTGAACATTGGAGACTTGGTCGCTGCAAGAGTAGCAAATTTTGACAGATCCAGAGATCCTCTTCTGACAGTTCAAGACAGAGATCTTGGTAAAATCGATTCTGGTGAACTAATTGAAATAGCACCAAGCAAAGTACCTAGATTGATAGGAAAGAGAGGATCAATGATTCAAACTATAGAAATGGCAACAAGAGCAATGATAACAATAGGACAGAACGGATGGGTTGTAGTATCATGCGATAATTCAGAGGGATTATTAAAGGCGGTTGAAGCAGTAAAAATGGTGGATGCCCTAGCGCATACGCCTAACTTGACTGAAAGAGTCAAATCTATGCTAGGAGTACCAGAGGGTGAAAATAATGACACAATTAATGACTGAAGATGGAATTAGATGTGATGGTAGAAGGGTAGACCAGCTAAGGAATATTTCGATTAAAGTTGGCGTTCTAAAGAATGCAGATGGATCAGCATACATTGAATTTGGTAAAAACAAGATTCTTGCAGGAGTGTTTGGACCTAGAGATGTACATCCAAAACACATGGCAAACCAGGACACTGGAATTCTGCGTTGCAGATACCACATGTCTCCGTTTTCTGTAACTGAAAGAAAAAATCCAGCCCCATCAAGACGTGAAATTGAGATATCTAAAGTTCTAAAAGAAGCACTGCAGCCTGCTTTGATCTTGAAAGACTTTCCAAGAACTGTGATTGATGTTTTTGTAGAAGTACTTCAAGCTGATGGTGGTTCTAGATGCGCCGCACTTGATGCAGCGGCAGTAGCATTGGCAGATGCAGGTATACCAATGAGAGATCTAGTATCTGCTTGTGCAGCAGGTAAGGTAGCAGATAGAATTGTTTTGGATGTTAATAATGAGGAAGATCAAGAGGGCCAAGCCGATATGCCAGTAGCTATCATGCCCAATATTGGTAAAGTTACTTTAATGCAACTTGATGGAATTCTAACACCAGATGAATACAAAACATGTCTGCAAACCGCTATTGGTGGTTGTAGAACAGTATATGAAGTTCAAAGAAGAGCCCTAGTTGAAAAATATTTTGAAAGCGGAGAACAGTAGAAATGGAATCGGCTATACTCGATCAATTAAAACTAGATAAAATCTTGGACCTGCTCAAACAAGGAAAAAGGCTTGATGGCAGGGCTCTTGATGAACAACGACCACTAACTATTGAAACTGGAGTAATTCCAAAAGCAAATGGTTCTGCTAGAGTAAAATTCGGAGATACTGAAGTTATCACCGGTGTCAAAGTGCAACCTGACAAGCCATTTCCTGATTTGGGTGACAAAGGAATACTCATCTGTACTGCTGAGATTCTTCCACTTGCAGATCCATATGTAGAACCAGGACCTCCAACAGAAGATGTAATTGAGCTTGCTCGAGTTGTAGATAGAGGTATACGCGAAACAGAAATGATTGATTTACATCAACTTGTTTTAATTGAAGATAAATCCGTAGTAGGAATATTCATTGATAGCAGCGTTATTGATTCAGCTGGAAATCTTTTTGATGCTTGTTCTTATGCTTCAGTAGCAGCAGTTCTTTCCTCTACTATTCCAAAATACGAAATTAAAGATGAGGCACCAGTCTTAGTTGAGGGAGTTACATCAAAACCTCCAGTAAAGACTCTTCCAGTGTCAGTCACTATGGCAAGAATAGGGGATTACATAATTGTAGATCCTAGCAAGGAGGAAGAAGCATGCATGGATGCAAGAATTACTATTACTACAAACTCCGCAGGCAATATTTGTGCGCTACAGAAAGGAGGAGATGATGGATTTTCAGTTGAACAACTTGTCAAGTGCTCTGAACTAGCGCTTTCTGTAGGAACAAAAATAAGGAAGAAATTTGAGCAGTTGATGTAGATGGCAAAAAGTAAAGGCGCTTCACTCAAAGGCTTGGGTCAAAAGTACGGACTAAAACCGCGCAAAAAGTTTACCGCAGTACACCGATTGTTAAAATCCAAGAGAAGATGTCCAGACTGTGGCTCCATAAGATTTGGAAGAGAGGCAGTTGGCATATGGAAATGCCAAAAATGTGGTTTTAAAGTGGCAGGCTTGGCCTATGACATCAAACTATAGTGCAAAAATAAAAATTTCTGCAGGTAAAAAAAATAAAGCAATTTTCAAATCGCTAGAAACCGACAACAAATTCTATGATGAGAATCCTACACAGACAAAAATGTCACTAGATAAGGATAATATTACAATCCTAATTGATGCCCAAGAGCTTTCGCATCTTAGGGCCAATCTTAATTCCACTCTACGTCTTCTTCAAACAAGCAACGATGCCATCGAATCGGTAAAAATATAAGCAAACCAACTTAGTGGTAGATGCATGTCAGCAGGCGAGCAAGTTCCTCCATGGTTACAAGAACAATTTGGAAGATTACAACAATTACAACAGAACCTTCAATCCATCATGATGCAAAAGCAGCATCTTGAAACAGAACAACTGGAAACAGAAAGAGCTCTTGAGGCATTAAAAAAGGCTGCAGAAACTGACAGCGTTTACAAGGCAGCAGGTTCAATTCTTGTTAAATCGACAAAGGCTACTTTAATTTCAGAGCTTGAAGAAAAAAAGGAACTTGCAAATACTCGCATAACTGTATTGACAAAACAAGAAGCTAGGCTAAAGGAAAATCTCAAAGAGGCAGAAACAAAGATCCGAGAAATGTTGCGGGGACCTCCGACACAAACAGGTCAAAAGACAGATACTCCTAAATAAAATACTGACTGAATTTTAGCAGTTCTATGAAGATAGAAGACCTTCGAATGGTAATTGACGAACGCGAAAAAAAGAGCGGCATTCCTGATCTCTTAAAAGAAATTGGAGTAAAAGTTGAAATGAAAAATTTACCAATAGGGGATTACATTGTTGCCTCTGAAACTGTGATAGAAAGAAAGAGCGTATCTGATTTCATTTCATCTGTTTTTGATGGAAGGCTATTTGACCAATGCAATAGATTGCGGGAACACTTTGAGCATCCTGCTATCATTATAGAGGGTAATCTAGATGAGATTGTACAAATTACAGAAAACCCTCTTGTTTTTTATGGTGCCGTTTCTGCTGTGGCATTGGATTTCAAGATACCAATCATACCGACGCCAAATGCATCGAACACTGCCAAGTTATTGGTTGCAATGTGTGCAAGACAAGGAAAGACCACGGGACCATTTCTAAAAAAGATACGAAAGTCTGGAGATGTAAACCGCCAACAGCTATCTGTTCTATGTAGTTTGCCTGGTGTTGGTGAGAAGCTAGCATCTAGGATGTTGAAAAAGTTTGGTTCTCCAAGTAATTCTCTTAATGCGTCTATTGCAGAACTTTCAAAAATTGAAGGAATGGGAGAATCGCGTGCACAAAAGATACGAAAATTACTTGACACTGCAAATAAGACTGATGAAAAAACTAACCAGAAAACTCTGCACGATGTCTGATATACAATAAAATACCACTCTGCAGACGAACAACCAAATGATAGTTTCACATTCTTGGCTGGCAGAGCACTACAACGATTCAGATCTCGTTATCCTGGATTCTAGAGGAAATGTAGCCTATTCTTATGCTCATATTCCTAAATCTCAACCTTTGGGGGTAGAAAAAGTAGTCAAAGTAACTGATTCTGGTGCAAACCTCGTCTTGGAAACTGATGCTGCTGCAACATTGTTTGGTTCTCTTGGAATCGATGATGCAAAAACAGTTGTAATATACGGTGACTATATGGATCCATCTGCAGCAAGAATTGCTTGGACATTTTTGTACTTTGGACATGAAAAAATAAAAATTCTTGACATTGGGATTAGGAGCTGGCATCAAAAGGGATTGCCTATCACAAAGGAAGTATACAAAGCAACTCCAACCACTTTTGCGCCAAAAATAAATCCCTCCCTTAGGATCGAGGCAGAAGATCTTCAAAAGAAACTTGATACTGCTTATATCATAGATGCTAGGTCGCCCCAAGAATACATGGCAGGAAGAATTCCAAACTCTGTTCTTTTCCCCTTTACAGACGGAGTAGGTGAGAAGGGTTCTCTTTTCAAGGAAAAAGACGAACTTGTAAAGATCTTTGAAGAACAAAAAATTCCAAAAGATAAGGAACTAGTGTGTTATTGTGCACTAGGGCACAGGGCAGCAAATGTGTTTACTCAGCTTAAAATGGCTGGATATGAAAACGTCAAACTCTATGATGGTTCATTAGCTGACTGGGTTGGAAGAAGACTTCCTCTTGGATGATCTACGCATCAGTTTGTTTCCGCATATGGGACACATGGATGCATTTGAAAAATTTGTTTCACAAGCAGAACAAAAATAGGTCCACTGTATCTTGTCTGCACCCTTTGTCATAATTGGCGATACTTTCAAACTCAAGTGTTTTGCTACGTTTGAAACCGCAAAATCATCTGTTATCAATTCTCCTTCCATCTGCAAACACAATGCGATAACAGAAATGTCTTCTTTGGAAAGGTTTTGATAATCTCCAGTTTCTTCTGCCTTACTTTTGACTAACTGAATGAATTTTTTTTCCGGTTCAACAATTTTCAGTCTATCTGATTCAATTAAAACAGTTATCACGTCTTGGCTTTTTTTAATATGTTTGACTTCTTCAAAAACTAGAGGTGTAGTATAGCTGACTTCATTTGATGAGAATGGTATTCCTGCGTAGAATGAAGTGGCATCTAAAATTCTAAAAGCCAAGCTTGCTCATCTGTCTTAGACCTCGCTTCTTCAGTCTCACAAATACTGCCTGTTTTTTGTATTTTCTAATAGTGATCACTTCGTCAACACTTGCAGTTTTGATAACCTGTGCATCCATGATTATGTTGGAATCATGACTACTGATTATTTCGATCTTTTCGTCTGGCACCACGATGGAAGGCAATTTGTTAACTGGTGCTACTGGAGTGATTATTAGAACATCAAGACTTTCATGAAGGATGGGGCCTCCTAATGAATATGAATGCCCAGTTGAACCGCTTGGAGTTGACACTATCACTCCATCCATTTTTTGTGTAACGGTATCATTCTGAAATCTTATTTCAAAAAGGGACGTTTTGGTAAGATTTTGTCTGTTAATGTATATTTCATTGAGTGCAGGCGGAAATTCCTGACCTGCACAGGATGCCATCACCCTAATTCTTTTATCAAGAAATATGTTGTCTGAGATGATTTGCTCTATCGCTGTATCAATCTCTGAAAGGGTTATCTCTGACAGGATTCCTCTGTTCCCCCCCACATTGATAGCCAAATTTGGAATCTCATTTTCTAGATATCTAAAAGTTCGTAAGGTTGTGCCATCCCCGCCAAGGGTTATTGTTAGATCAAGTTTTGTTGCTTTGAGATCTTCCAAATCACTTACTTTCTTGGCCCCTTCAACCTCTACTGGTGATACTGTATAAACTCGAATTTTTTTGCCAAGCAGTTTCTTGGCTACTTTCTTTGCCGCGTCTTCTGCTTCCCTTGAGCCAACCTTGCTAACAACTGCCACATTATTTAGTTCCAAACAAAAGTACTATTCTAATTTCGCTTAAAAAGCATATGATGAGTATAAAATATTAAGAACCCTTTCTGTATCATAGCTGGAAATCTTATGAGTTATGCACATCCTGAAGTTTTAACAGATACTGAGTCTGTAGCAAAAAATCTAGGCAATAGTTCATTCAAGCTTGTTGAAGTTGATTATGATCCTGAAAATGCCTATAGACAGGGACATGTTCAAAATGCGAGCCTAATTTGGTGGAAGCGAGACATCAATGATCCTGTAACCCGAGACATTGTTAGCAAATCTCAATTTGAAGAACTAATGTCAAGAAATGGAATTACTGCTGATTCTGAAGTAGTTCTCTATGGGGACTTTAACAACTGGTTTGCAGCTTTTGTTTTCTGGATATTCAAGTATTATGGACATGAAAAAGTAAAGATCATGAATGGAGGAAGAAAAAAATGGGAAATGGAAAAAAGACCATATACAAAAGAAGAACCGCAAATTCAAAAGACAAAATATGTTTCGCAACCGCCTAACGAGGGAGTGCGAGCTTATCTGTTTGATGTAAGAAGATCACTTGACAGAAAAGACACAGTTCTAGTTGACGTACGCTCTCCTAAGGAATTTTCAGGAGAAATAACTGCTCCTCCGGAATATCCAATGGAACATGCACAAAGAGGAGGCCATATTCCACATGCAAACAACATTCCATGGGCTACCGCTGTAAATGACATTGATGGAACCTTCAAGACTGTTGAAGAATTGAAAAAGAACTATGAAACAAAAGGAGTTACACCGGATAAAGATGTAATCTGTTATTGTAGAATTGGAGAAAGATCATCTCACAGCTGGTTTGTCCTAAAATACTTGTTAGGCTATCCTCAAGTCAGAAACTATGATGGTTCTTGGACTGAATGGGGTAATATGATTGGAAATCCAATCGAAAAATAATGCATCTGAACAGGAATTACCTGTATTACAGAAAGGCATATTCTACGCAATAAGAGACGGCCCAAGCGATCTTATCATGGAAGACAAAACCAAAAGAGGTCTTACAGTACAAGAGCGATCAATCGATGAAAAGTATAACGTAGAATCAGAAAAAGGCATGATCTACGATATGGATGGAATAGGCCATAAAGTGGGAATTCGATGGTTCTTTCCCAAGGCGAAATATACTTTTGAAAATGTGTTGGTGCATGCCAAAGAGATGGAAGAAAGATATCGAAAGATCCGCGAAGAAACATGCCCCGACTACTAAGAAGGGTTTTTAAAGACTTTTTCTATTAATAACAATATGTCCCTACTCCTAAAAGATAAAGTCTACACAGTTCAGTCTGGGACTTCGAAGAGAGGCATCTATCCATTACATAGCTACAAGTTGGGGCTTTACCGTTTACCCGTAAAATTAGAAGACAAATATGAAATTGATTCCATTGTTAGTGGCTTTAAGAAAACTTTTGTCATGGATCAATTTGCTGATAGAGTTTATGCTACATATCGCTGGAAAGAAGAAAACATGCCTGATCCAGATGACAGAGGATACAAGGAGATTGAACTTGAAGTACAAGTTGAAGTCGTAACTGGAGAGGTAGTTGATATGATATATCAAATCTATCCAGTTGAAAAATATGGAGACGGACTTTGGGTAAAAGATTATCGAAGAAAAGCAGATGCAAATGCAAAGATGGTAATTGATACTATATTGCGTAATAGTGTTCTTGCTGACAAGATGGTTGAACACTTGGTAAAAACTAAACAAGTGACACCAGAAGCTGCTCTCAAAGAATTAGAAGAGATGACACCGCTTGCACAGATAGTTCCAAATGCCAAACCAAAACCAAAACCAGCAGCTCCTCCGCCTGGACAAGAAGCACCACAAGCTGCAGAAATGGAGACACCATCTGGAGCAAAACCAGGTCCAATAGACGTAGAGTTCAAGAAGAAACTAAAGGTAACAGAAACATTCACTGCCCCGTCTAGTGGAGGCAAGATAAAGGTCTACGGCCAAAGAAAAGGAAACGAAATATTGGGAATTTGGGGAGAATTCGTCTCAGTTGATTTTGATATATGTGTAGGGGATGGCGCATGCATAGATGCCTGCCCCGTCAAAGTTTACGAATGGGCTGAGTTTGCAGGAAACCCATCATCTGAGAAAAAGCCTCTGATGGCAAGAGAGGTTGATTGCATCTTCTGCTTATCCTGTGAGAATGTTTGCCCTGTACAAGCAATCAAGATCTCAAAAAGAGGCTAGTGAGAAAACAACGGTAGGGCTATAAGGACTTGTGAGTTGAAAGACTCCGATGCTAACACACACCGTACCTACTCCTTTTGTACAATTTCTATGGAATCTCTTTATCAGCATAGCTCTTGTAATAACTCTGTATACGTGTAATTTTTACTATCTAGTATTTCTGGCACGACAAAAAAGAAAGACAAAGTCTGTAGAACTAAAAGAAACCCCTACCGTTACAATTCAACTTCCGATTTACAATGAAAAATATGTAGCAGCTAGGCTTGTAAATGCAGTTTGTGCACAAGACTATCCAAAAGAAAAACTATGCATCCAAGTGTTGGACGATTCTGATGATGATACATTTACTATCTTAGAAGATCTAGTAAATGATTACAAAAAGAAAGGATTTGACATAATGCATGTAAGAAGGGGGAACAGAAAAGGGTACAAGGCAGGTGCACTTCGACATGCGATGAGTTTTGCAAAAGGAGACTTTGTTGCCATTTTTGACGCAGACTTTATTCCGCCTTCATGGTTCCTAAAAAAAGCACTCTCATACTTTTGCAAGCCTGAGATAGGTCTGGTACAGTGCAGGTGGGGGCATGTTAACGAAAAGTATTCTGCTTTGACCATGGCACAAGCTCTAAGCTTAGATTTTCATTTTCTAATAGAACAAAAAGCAAAAAGCAATTCACATCTATTCATGAACTTTAATGGAACAGCTGGTGTGTGGAGAAGGGATTGCATTGAAGATGCTGGAGGGTGGCATACTGCAACACTAGTAGAGGATCTAGACCTTAGCTATAGGGCACAGATGAAGGGGTGGAAATGTGTATTCATCCCTGACATTGTGGTAGACGCAGAACTTCCCGTCCAGATGAATGCTGCAAAGAGACAACAATTCAGGTGGGCAAAGGGGTCCATTCAATGCGCCATAAAATTACTCGGCGATGTTGCAATAAAGAGAATACCTATTGATACCAAAGTCCAAGCTTTTGTTCAGCTGACAAGGCACATAGCATTTCCATTAATGCTAATGCAATTCTTGATTCTGCCAATACTGCTTGCTTCAAAAATTAATCTTTACATAGTAAGTGGGCTTCCGGCTCTGACAATACTGGCATATCTTGCAATGGGACCGCTAGTATACATTATGATAATTCGTGGCATGTATGAGACAAGCTGGAAGTCTAAAGTCCTGTCATACTTTTACATGGTGTTTTACTCTGCAGGCATGGCAGTAAATAATACTGTAGCTGTATTTGACGCACTATTTGGAAAGAAGAATGAATTTTTGCGTACTCCAAAGTTTGGAATAGTAAAAAAGAGCGATGATTGGAGAGACAAAGCATATGCACTGCCTTTTACAAAAACAACATTGCTTGAGCTATTCTTTGGTGTATATGGAATCATAGGAATATTCATTGCAATTTTCTCAGAAAGTCCCATTTTTGCACCCATAATAGGAATCCAAACTATATGATTTTTCTATATTGCATATCTTAGCATATCTCATTCAACATTTAAAAAAGGCAAATCAAGAAATATGCCAGTTACATCAGGTAATCAAAGAATGGCAAACACATACTACAAGATCGCAATGGGCGGAATCATGGGACTAATAGTATTAGGAGTAGTTATGGCTTTTGAAGAATACAGCACTACAATATATCCACTTGATCAAGCACGAGGACTCTTGTTACGAATTCAGGCCACGTCCGATCCTCAAGATATTCATAATGATTTGAAAGCCGTAAAAGCACTGCTTCCGCCGTCAGGAAATCCTGTATGGATATTTCCAACCGATGACACTGATTTCGGATTAATGCAAAATGACCTGACTACTATGCTTGCAACTACTGATAAGGTTGCAACCACATCTCCTGACAGTGCAGCATTTCATACTGGTATGCTAAATGTTCACTATCAAGCAAGCGCTATTGTGTTTAACCTGCTTGATGCCACGCCATACATGTATGTGAGCATATCAAACATGTTGTTTGGCTGTATATGGGTCGGCGTAATAATTGGAATCTTTGCAATGTTAAAGAGAAAAAGAGAACGCCTACGAGCTTACGAGATGGAAGATAACTAGGAAATATTTAGTTCGTGTCTTACTTCGTCTACTGCTCTGATTCCAAATAGATCACGAACTTGTTCCATTCTAAGTGATTCTTTAACTAGATCTGAACCAAGTTCGCTTACTAACATTCTAAATACATCTGTGAATCTAATTTCCCATCTATCTGAACAATCTAGTATCTTTGATACGCTCCATTGTTTTACCTCAAGAGGCAGAGGCATTTTTGTTTCTGCTTCGATAGACAGTCTATCAAACAGATTCACCATGTCAACAGCTTGTGATATCATTTTCTGTATGTCTTCTAATGTACCATACTTTGATTCTGATCTCATACGTATGTTGGACTGGAATTCTGAGAGACGAAGCAATCCCATGACTTCTCTTGAGGTATTCTGAGAGGTTTTGTGAGTCACGTTTCTTATCTCATTTAGTTGTTGGGAGATTTCATGAGTAGTCTTGTTAAATTCAGATATGGAAGCAGAGTTTCTGTTGAGTAATTCAGCAAA
>JAGWGB010000002.1:133850-143368 GCA_028867595.1 Nitrososphaerota archaeon
ATTTGATAATGACTCTGCCTTGGTTGTTACAGCCTTTATTTCTTCACGTATCTTTTCTGTCTTTTCAGATACATGCATTATCATTTTTGTATTATTCCTAGTAGAATCAAGATTATCTGCTATGCTTTGCATTAGTTTGCTGACATCTGGAATGTCAGCCTGTTTCTGGTGAATCTTGCTAACTTGATCCTGTAGGCGACCTATCTGTTCGTTGATTTTTTCTATCAGATTTGAATGGGCCTTTACTTGACTCATTCCGTGGAAAAGTCTCTGAGTATCTTCTTCAAGTATATTCATCTGTCTAGAATTTTTTTGTATTTGATCTAGGGAAGAATTTACTCCGTCTATCATACTTTTTAGTGAAACTAGTATTTTCTGATTTTCAGCAAAAATCTTAGACATTGTCTTCACTTCTGAAGCCAAAACTTTGGTTGCCTCAGAAATTGCATTCATCTTCTTCAATGCATCTGCAACAGGATCTTTGGACGATCTTTTACTTTCTTGCGTTTTTGTTGGCTTCACTTTAGATTACAACAAACATAACCGATAAAAAAGTTCGGTTTTGCTTTTTTTTAAAAAATAACCAGAATTAGTTATTGACTAGTTCTGGATCGTGTAATACCTCATGGAACGTCTTTTCTACCAAGCCGTTAGCAGTCTCAAAGAACTGCTTTGGACAGAATTCACAATTTAACATATCTTACCGTACCATACGGTACTAATAATATCGAGGTAACTGTGGTATTACCAAGTAGATGCTTACTTTTTCTGAAGCCTAAGTGATGCAGAATTTATGCAATATCGCAGTCCTGTGGGTACTGGTCCGTCATTGAAGACATGTCCTAAATGAGAACCGCATTTCTTACACATGACCTCGGTTCTTAGCATGCCATGGCTAGCATCGGTCTCATCCTGTATGTTGTCTGATATGGGCTCCCAGAAGCTGGGCCATCCAGTACCGGAATCAAATTTTGTCTCAGAACTAAACAAGTCTACTCCACAACAAACACACTGGTAGATTCCCTTTTCTTTACAATCATGGTATTGACCAGAAAAAGGCGGTTCTGTGCCTTTCATTCTGCATATGGAATACTGGTCTTCTGTGAGCTTCTCTTTCCATTCATCTTCAGGCATTTCTGTGAAGAGAATCCTCATCTTGAGATATTAATCTTTAAAACAAAAATCCCAAGTTCCAGTCTTCAAAAAGCAGTCAGATACCCCAGGTATAATTCATCATAATCAGAAAACCCGATCATCATTCTGCAATTCATCTTATCTGAATGTGCTTTATAACGTGACCGGTTTTCAGGCATAAAACCTAGACTCGTAGATGACTGGAATAAGCTGAGATTTTTTTCACTAAATTGTCGGTCTAGACTACACTTGGTGTTAAATAAAATTTCATAAAATCTTGCCTATGATAGAGGAGGTTCTTCATAGTATAGGGTCTACAGGAATAGTAGGTGTCAAAAAGGCAGACCTCAAGAAGACGTATGGAAAAGAATGCGACGAGATACTTGAGAAACTAGCAAAAGAAGAGAAGATCTTCATTGAAAAAAAAGGAGTGGCCTATTTTGTTTGGTCGCGAGAGAATTACATTTTACATCTGACAGAAAATGACCCCAAATTCAAGCTCATCCTCAACATGCTAGTCGGTGTAAGCCATTCTGTTGCTAGGCTAAAAGACCATACGCAAAACCTACGAGAGGATATGGAGCGAATCTCATTACAGGAAAACCATCATCACGATATTGACTTTGAAAATGTATTTGACAAATGTCTGAGAGAGGCAGGCACATCGATAGGGTGGACGTCATTCTCAAAGATACGTGAAAAAATATGTCAAACACGTGACCTGTCAAAAGAAAAGTTTTACCTGCTTGCAGGTGATCTGGTTGAAAAACATCATGACAAATATGAGGTTTCATCTGGAGGCCAAGAAGGAATTGTCATCCGCGGCTTAGTTCATGGTTTTGTGAGGAATGTCTAATGTACGCATATGGATTAGAAATTAACCCCTATCCAAGTAGTCCAACACCAACTGAAAGAGACGCAAAGATCCTGGGAGGGAAGAGACACAAAGAAGCAAAATCTGCCATAGTTGAATGTATGAAGGATCTAAACGGCAAAGTTCAAGGACGCGATTCATCTGATAACGACTTTAGAGTAATTACAGTAATCCAGGATGTGGGCTCGGGTAAAACACACTTGGCATTGCATATCAAAAATTTAAAGGGGCGCTATAATGCAGAATGCTCCTTTGTTGATCTGTCTACTATATCGCCTAAAACCATGCCAAGCATTTACAACGCGATAATCAAGGGGTTTGACAATGACTTTTTTGTACAATTGCGCACAAAGTTTCTAGTATACATAAAAGAAAGAGCGGAACAAGGTGATAATTCCGCAAAGAAAGCCATCAACTATACATTAATGAACCGACTAGGTGGCCTAACAATACAACAAAAGGTGGACGACATAATATCTGGGAAAGAATCTGTTTCTACTGAAAACTTGAAACAATTTCTTGTTCAGAGATTCAACTATCATGAATCTGTATTGATTAGAAATATTATAACAAATTCATTTGATAGCATACAAAACCTCGAGGAGATGATTGGAATGATCTCGGCCATATCAAAACTCACTCATAGGTTTTTGGGAAAAATCACTCTCTTTGAAGTAGATGAATTTGATGGAAATGAAGGTTCTATAGAATTTGTAAAAGGAATCATAAACTCTCACCTTCCAGCATGCGTGTTACTTCTAATTTCAACTCCATCTGGATACGCTGAAGTACAGAGTACAAATTCATCTGTATTTGATAGGCTTGAAAAAGCAAATTATAAGATTGATCTGGCAGGTTCGAACTCTAAAGATGAACTTGCAGAAATTGCCGTGGAATACATAAAACATAACGACAAACATGCCAAGCTTAAT
This sequence comes from Nitrososphaerota archaeon, assembly GCA_028867595.1. Classification (GTDB taxonomy): domain Archaea; phylum Thermoproteota; class Nitrososphaeria; order Nitrososphaerales; family Nitrosopumilaceae; genus Nitrosotalea. The sequence goes on from JAGWGB010000002.1 coordinate 136,791, forward strand.
TTCAATTTGGAAGAAGAATTAATCAACAAGATCCAAGTACTATACGAAGAATTTCCAGAATTCAGAAGCGTCAGATCCATTATCAATATCTTGTATCATGCAATGGAGAAATCAGAACAAATGAATCTTGATAAAATTGACGAAAGCATAATTGATGATACAATAAAACACACCTATCCAGGTCTCAAAGTGAGGGGAAGTATCATGGATGTGCCAATTTCAGATTTTATTGCGATAAAAAAAATCTGTAATGAATCATCCGGAGAAGAGGATCTTCGAGAAGCAGTACATAATTTGACAAATCTAGTGCATGAAATGGGAAGTATATGTAAGCTAGACAAACAAAACCTACCGCTTGATATCTTATATCAAGATCCATTTGGAGCCAAAGTTGGAATCGCTATAATAACAAACTTGAGTAATACTGAAAACTTGAATCAAATATCTAACATATCAAAGGCAGCAGTTGTAGACAAATTGGTTGTATTGACCAACAGAAAAATTCCAAGTCCCTACAACGCAACAGTAGTAAACGTAGACAAGTCAAAAGTGGTCGATTTGCTTTACTTTAACAACAAGTATAACGGCAAAAAAATTGCTGAATCTGACAATGAGCGAATAGAGATGCTGGCAAAGACTCTGTGCATCATCTAAATTTCTATATATTTTTAAAATAAGACAAGCCATTTAGTATATGGCAGAGAGCGAACTGGACAAACTTTTGGCTCAGAGGCATAAGGATATCACACTTTTTGAATTTGAAGGAAAAAAAGTTCCATGTATAATAATTGAGGAAAAAAGATTTGATGAGATAATGAAGTCTATAGCAGGAAAGCCAGTATCAGTTGAAACCAATCTCAACATACTGCAAGATGGTTTGGGACACGTATTTGTAAGAATAACACTGAGTTTTTCTCAGGTGCAAATTGAAGAAAAAATATTGTTATATGCAAATGAATCCTTTGAATTTTTTCAAGCGTTGACCGATACATCTATGCTAGCTTTGTCCTCCCCGCATTCTGAATATGGACGATCTAACGTGTTCATGATACAGCTACCAAAACCCGAAAGAACAGAAAACGCTTTAGAAATGATAAAAAAAGGTCTTAAAATGTAAATGCGGTTGCCGGGATTTGAACCCGGGTCGCGAAATTGGCAATCTCGCATATTAACCAAGCTGTACTACAACCGCTTAAACGATTTAGAATTTTTTAGTCTATTAAAGGGTACTGTTTGGAAACGCAATTTTTTAACATCAGTGTGCTAAGTAATAATATGAATTCTCAACTAGAAGAAAAAATAAACCAGAAAATAAAAGAAGTTACCGAAAAATCAGACGAAATACTCAAGATAATAAATTCACTAAATGAACTGAGAACTCATTCAGATTCTTTTGCTTATGGCATTGCTGTAGGCAGATTGTATAACTCGTTTTATTATCAATGCCGGAGAATATTGAAACGAAATCCAACCGATGAAGAATTTTCAGAATTTGTTAACATACTGAACAAAAAGCAAAAAGAAATTCTAAACGCGTTAAGACTTGGGTGAAGCTGGCTTTAGAGAAATTACTTTGATTGTTGGCGTTATAGGGAGTTTCACAGCTGCTCCATGCATTGCCTTTTTTGCTGCCTCAAGATGCTCTTTTTTGACAAATGCTTCCATGAGTATCTGTCCTCTACCAATACGTGCTGCTAAACTAATTGCTTTGCCAAATGCTCCTCTCATTCCTTCTTGAAGTCTGTCTGCTCCTGCAGTTGCAATCATCTTATTTTCTCTAAGCAAAATGTGTGGATAGATTCTGAGACTTGAGAAATACCCTGTTTCTCCAGCAACCTGTTCTATGGCTTTGTTTGCAGCCAATCTAGCTGATTCTATTGCCATGTGTCTTATCTGCACTTTCTCATTAGATAATAGCTGAATACAGTAATCATAATCTGCATCTCTTTTTCCACCTGAAAACTTGGCAATTTTTATCTGAGGTTTACCCTTGATGAATTCTTTCCTTGTATAGGGTTGACCATTGCCAGTTCGATAGTTTGCTCCGTGCATAAGAACACTTTTTCATAGTTATTACTCCCATATTTTAACCGTAAGATCATCTATCCGTCGATATTGTTCGTAATGCTGACTAGATGCGCTAAAACAAAATATAATGTTATATTGTGATCGGATGCACCAAATCCCTAATGTCTGAATTAGAATCAAAGGTAGAAGGAACACTAGTCAAAGATCATGTCTTAATCTCAGACAAAAATATGCAACGCAGCCTAGAGCAAAAAGGATTTGGCGAGATAATGAAACAAAAGTTCTTTCTCAAGCCCTTTGAATCTCTGTATCTGTTATACGTAGACAAACTAAAACTACTCAAAGGTAAACAGATGATAAACTTTGATCATCTTATGGATGAATGTGTCAAACAAGACAGTGAGGCCTTTACAAAATTTTTGATTTATCGTGACTTGAGAACGCGTGGCTATGTGGCAAAAGATGGATTTGGATTTGGTTCCGATTTTCGTGTTTATGAAAGAGGTCAATTTGGAGAAAAAGGGGCAAAATACGTCATATTTGGACTGACGGAAGGGAGACGGCAAAAAATTGGCGTTTTGCAAAAACAGATAGAACAAATTGTTACAATGGGAAAAGAGCCAGTTCTTGCTGTAATTGAGAGACGTGGTGAAGTAATTTACTATAAAGTCTCAAAGATCCAATTTCATCAAAATAAAGATCAGCCGGGATTTTCAAGCATAGAATTCTAATCTTAAATATGGCATGCACTTATCTTGCGATACATGGAATTCAAAGAAATTTACTGCTTCAACTGTAAGAAAAGTTTGGGCAGATATAGCGACAAGTATTATTCAGATCAAAAAATGGGTGAGATCATAAAGGCAAATCATTCCACTCATGTTTACGAAGGACATGAGATTGTGATAAGAAGAATAACTGCTTAATTTGTGTGCAAATTATTGCTGGAATGACTTTCTAAAAATGCATAATTTCATAGTAACCGTTTTATATCTAAGGCTGACTCGTTTAATCCGTTGAGACTATCGCTCGTTCTAGTTTTAGGTTTGATCTTCTCTATTGGGACTTTACAGTTTGCTCACGCAAGCTACAGCAATGTCTCAATATCAGATCCAATAATGGTAGACTCGACAGGCCATACAATCTCAAATTATCAGACGGGACAAGAAATTGGAGTCCAATCTATACTAACCAATCATGGGACAACAAATCAAAAATTTGCATATATGGTTCAAGTAACGGGCAACAACGGTGAAACAGATTATTTTCAAGCATTTTCAGCCTCTATGCTAGGCAACCAGTCTTTCAATGCAACTCAAGTGTGGATTCCAAAGGCACCTGGGACATATACTGTTCAAGTATTTGTTTGGGACGGTCTTGCCTCTGCTGTTCCTTTGACAAATGTTGTTGAAAAACAGATTACTGTTCAAGGCTAGAAATATCCTAAACCAGTAAAATTTGAATTTAAGTCTTAAGTAGAAATTTGCAGTACAAATTCTTCGTATTGCTTAATTAAGATAAAATTTGCGAATTTGTAATGCCAGATGAATCATGTAGGTCATGCGGTGGAGACCTTGTGACCCTCTCTCAATGTGGAGAATGCAGAAAGGTAGTGCAAAAGATATGCAAAACTTGTGATGCTCTCACGCGTAAGCAGTTTCATAACCATTGGGATAGGCAAGAACCAATTCCAAACGTGGGAAATGGATGCATATTAGAAACAATCTCGGAAAAACCATCAAAAAAGAAGTCCTATCCAGTACGTTCTATTGCTATATCGGTTGGAATCCTAGGTTTTTTCATACTGGGCTTTGCCACAAATGCCTATCTTGACATGGTTCAAACTCCAATATCTGATGCTGAAATGACAAACGCTGAAATGGCAAATCCTGATACTTCTATGCACCAAGTAAGATATGCGTCGACAATACCTGGTTCCTTACAGAATTGTCTTGCATATGGCAGTGGAGAGTCAGTTACAGTAACATGCCCAACCCAATATGGGTATGTATACAAGGCAATATTGGATATGCCTAAGGATCTTGCAAATACATTCTCAGATTCTGTATTCTCGATACGTGGAGTTTCTGTTACTGAAAACTCTGACGGCACAGTTCTTTTGCAATATGAGAACAATCACTATCTGACAAATTTCTTTGCAAGTTAGCCTAGCATGCAAATTTCACAGTCACAAGAAACCTTGTTGTCTGATTTGGCCAAACATTTTGAGTGCTGCCCTGCTTGACATTGGACACATATTGATTCTGCATTGTCAAGGTCAGAATACTTTTTTCCTCCATCAAAGCCAAAACCTCCATCTCTTGGGCCTACCATGGCTATCATGTCGTAGTCTAGTATTTTAGATCTTGCAAGGCTGAAAATGCAATGTTTTATTCTAGTTTAAAGCAAGTTAATGCTCCCGCCGGGATTTGAACCCGGGATCACTGCCTTGAGAGGGCAGTATGCTTAGCCGGACTACACCACAGGAGCTAATCTTAAAGCCTAAGGAATAGCAATTTAAAGGCTAGCTTAACTGACCAGATTAAAATATCAAAATCGCAAACTAGTGCTTGAACAAGATATTTCTATTGTCTTTGTCGTGTATCAAGTCAGCCCATAACCTTCTTTCTTCAAGAAAAGGCTTCTGCTGATCTCCTTCTGCTTCTTCTTTTATTAATTGCAATGCAAGTTCTGATTCTCGTTGCAAATATTTTGCAGCATTTCTAGAAAATAAGCCGACAACACCTGATAATGTATAACTCATCTCCACCTCAAGAATAGTTGTATTGCCAAATGGGTGCACTATTATGTCTTTTACACCTGCGATGGGGCCTTTGAGCAATTTTATGTGAATACCATCTTTTGGAAAAAGAGTCACTCTCTGTTGACATTTGTTGTCTTTTCCAAGAAATACGTTGCGAGTTATGATGTTTTGTTCTTTTGATGTGTTTTTGATACTGGTTATTCCTCTCCAATATGTAGGATCATTGTCAATTTCTGATATTATTTTCCATACTTTTTCATGTGGTGCATTGATCTGTATCTTTGCAGTTATTTTGTTCATGATGTAGAAATTGTAAATTTGGAATAAATGTATGGAGTATACACTGTAATACAATAGGCGTGGAATTATCAAAAAACTAAAAATGTGTATACTGTGTTTTAGCTATTAGGAATTGAGCTTGATTATGCCGTTCGTTATCATATACTGTATGCCTTGTACAAACTGATCATCACCAATCTGACCACTTGACCACCAGCCTGCATTGTTCTTTACCCATGCTGGAATTTGGTTTCCAGTAGTTGTAGACTGTGATCCTCCAGACTGCGTAGGAATTTGTATTATTCCATGTTGTATCATATACTGTATGCCTTGTACAAACTGATCATCACCAATCTGACCACTTGACCACCAGCCTGCATTGTTCTTTACCCATGCTGGAATTACTGTGGGCTGGGTTGTAGTACTAGATGAACCGCCGCTGTTGGAACTCGTGGTTCCAGAACTGCTTCCAAATGCTGGTGATGTGTTTACTGTTATTTTTACCAAGCCAGCCAGACTTTGGTCGGGGGTTGATCCTTCTGGTCCAAGTCCTAACGCTGCAATTATGAAGTTAGTTGTAGGTGTAGTTCCTTTCAAAACTATTGTTCTATCATCATCCCCTACTGGCGCAAATAATGCTGATCTACCGCTATCCTGAGCTACGGAATCAATTTGGTTTCCTTGGCTGTCTACGGTAAATATGTCATATTGGACTTGAGAATATTTCTGGCTTTGATCAAAAGTTTTTTCAAATGCCAATCTCCATTCCATAGGACATCCTATGTGTGGAGTGGCAGGACTGTATCGATATGAAACTATCATAGAGCCTGAATCTGTCGTGGCGCTATCCTGAGTTGCATCATTTACCATGTCTGGTGTAGGGCAACTTGAGCTTGTTCCAGCATTAACGGTTGATTGTACGTTTAGGAATGACGGTTCAGTTGAGCTGTTACCTGTCTGTAATAGTTCTAAAGTAAAATCTGGAGGAGGAGTACCGCTTGTAACGTCGGTATATACTATCGCTTTAACTGGAAATGACAATTCTGGTGCAACCCAGATCATATTGTCTACGTCTTTATGCCATCCAAGTACCCATGTCTGAAATGTTCCACCCTGTACTGTAACTGATTGTTGTCCCATGGACCCAACTGATTGGCCTCCGACAGAACCAGTTCTTCCCCATGATGGAGAGCCAAAAGTTTGAGCATTATCTTTTGAGGAAAATGCGTCTAACCACGATATCGTATTTTTGTATACGTTAGAATAATCAGAAATATTTGTATCGGAATATGTTGGGTCTGGAGTTTCAGTACCAATTGTAACCGTGCCTTTTTGTACTATGGAGCCATCAATTGCTACCATCTCTAAATTCCATCCGTTGCCATCGCTTGTTTGATTCTTAACCCAAAAGTCGATCTCAAGTGGTGTACAATTGTTCCAATCTGTCCAACACACATTGTACTTGTAATAGTCTCCCTGTTTGAGTCCCTCTCCTGGATACCATGTA
>JAGWGB010000030.1 GCA_028867595.1 Nitrososphaerota archaeon
ACTTTGAATCTTTGGGACCTGTCGGAGGTGGGTCGCCCTTGACTATCAATACTCCATTGAGGTTCAAAAGTATCGCATCGCAGACAGTCTGGGTGATAGAGGTGTGGTTTCTGTCTCTTACTCTAACACTTGCAGAAATCTTGATTTTATCATTGGAGTTTTTGATGAAAAACCCTGCAGTTATAGGGGATATTCTTGGAATACCCAGTACAGAGTCTGTTACATGTATTCCGTCGCAGACTTGGGCTATCTTGGTTGATTTTGCTTTGAATTTTTCCACAGAATCTTGTAATTCGTCATGAGAAAGTATTCTATCTTGTATAACCTTTGGAGGGTTTAATTCGTAAATTATTGTCATAAAAGAATGTCACGACTACCAGATTATAACCTTTGAAGGCAATTAACTGATGACAAAAACAAAAGAAAATTAATACATTGAAATATGCATCACTTACTGTTGACAACAAAAATTCCGCTTGCTGAATTGATGAAACAAAAAATAGTGCTCTTTGATGGAGCAATGGGCACAGAGATTCAGAAATTAAACCCAAAACCAGAAGACTTTCCAGATGGAAAGGACGGATTTAACGACGGACTCTCTTTTACTAGGCCTGACTGGATACGAAACATCCATCGAAATTATCTAAAGGCAGGCGCAGACTGTATCGAGACTAACACATTTGGATCAAACAAACTCAAGCTAGAAGAATACGGTTATGGAGACAAGACTCTAGAGTTTAACAAAAAAATTGCCGAGCTTGCAGTAGATGTCACAAAAGAATTTCATGATAAACCAAGATATGTAATAGGTTCGATGGGTCCTACGGGGTTTTTGCCAAGCTCAAATGATCCTTCCCTTGGACAGATCCCTCTTGAAAAAATCCGAGAAGCGTTTGAGATTCAAGCAGAGGGATTGATCTTGGGTGGCGTGGATGCATTACTGATTGAGACAAGCCAAGATATTTTGGAAGTAAAACTTGCAATCGAAGCATCACACAATGCAATGAAAAAAACTGGAAAGAAAATTCCAATCATTGCAAATGTGACGCTTGACAAATACGGAAAGATGCTTCTTGGTACAAATGTTCAAGCTGCATACACTACTGTATCCGAAATGGGAATCGATGCATTTGGGCTAAACTGTTCTACTGGACCCATTGAGATGACTCCAAGCGTGCAATGGCTCAATGAACAAAACGATCTTCCATTGCTTGTAGTACCAAATGCAGGAATGCCTGAGAACCAAGGAGGGAGAGCAGTGTACAAAATGACACCACAAGACATGGCTAGCGTAATGAGGGACTTTTTGTCTCAATATGGCAAAGTCAGAATAATAGGAGGCTGCTGCGGCACAAATGTCGACCATATAATGCTCTTACGAAAAATAATTGATGAAAAGCAATCCGAAAATAACCGCTAGGTATTTAGAAAAAGTGATTGAAAGTGACTGTATTGAAAGACGATAGGGTAAGCTCTGCACTAAAAGCAGTGGAACTAAGGCAGAATCCACCTCCGCTTATCATAGGAGAGCGACTCAATGCACAAGGATCGAAAAAAGCCAAAGAATGTGTTCTAAGTGACAACTTTGAGGAACTAGTAAAGATAGCAAGAGACCAGGTGGACGACGGGGCTCACTGTCTTGATGTGTGCGTTGCTACAACAGAGCGTGCAGACGAACTTGAATTTATGAAAAAACTTACAAAATTGCTCAGCCTTGAGATAGATGCTCCACTCGTAATAGACTCTACAGAACCCAAAGTAATAGCGGCTGCACTGGAACAGATTCCCGGAAAGCCAATAATTAATTCCATTAATCTAGAGGGAGACGGAAGTCGATTTCATTCACTTGCTCCTCTGATGACAAAATATGGAGTGCCTGCAATTGCAATGTGCATTGGGCCAAAAGGCATGGCAAAAACTCCAAAGGAAAAATTGGAGACTGCAGAGCTTTTAGTTGAAACAGGAAAAAAATATGGTCTAAAGGAGGAGCAGTTCATCTTTGATGTTCTTACTTTTACGCTGGCTACTGGAGAGGCAGAATTTCTTGACGCCGGGAAAAATACTCTGGAAGGAATTAGTCTAGTTAAGAAGAGGTTCCCAAATTCATTTACAACACTTGGATTAAGCAATGTAAGCTTTGGATTGACACCTAGGGCAAGGAAGATACTAAATGCAATATTCCTGTATCATGCAGTAAAGGCTGGCCTTGATACTGTCATAATAAATCCAAAAGATGTGATTCCGTACACCGAGATAGATCAAAAAGAGAAAAGCCTTGCAGAAGACCTGATATTTAACAAACATCCAAACGCTCTTGCAGAGTTTATCGCATACTTTGAGGCCACAAAAGCAACTGCAAGTGTAACTGCAAAGAAAGTTGAGGTGGATCCATCTTGGCCTGCTGGGAAGCGCTCTAACTTTAGAATAGTAAACAGAATTCGAGATAACATAGAACGAGACGTTGTTAATGCAATATCTGAAAAGATCTCAGAAAAACATGAATTAAAAGAAAAAAACGCTGTCCTGATTATCGATGCACCAAAAGAGGTTACGCATAATGCTGCAATTCAGACGTTAAATGACGACTTGTTGCCTGCAATGAAGGAGGTTGGTGACAAGTTTGGAGCAGGCGAGCTCATACTTCCATTTGTGTTAAAATCTGCAGAATGCATGAAAGCTGCAGTTGCAGAGCTTGAAAAATATCTCTTAAAAGAAGAAGGAACCACCAAGGGAAAATTAGTACTTGGAACTGTTTACGGTGACGTTCATGACATTGGAAAGAATCTTGTAAAGACAATCTTTGAAAATAATGGATATACGGTATATGACTTGGGAAAACAGGTCCCACTACAAAAGTTTCTTGAAAAAATTGAGGAGGTAAAAGCAGATGCAGTAGGACTGTCTGCACTCTTGGTCTCAACTTCAAAGCAGATGCAGTTTTTTGTTGAGCATGCAAGAAAAAACAACATGCAAATTCCTGTACTGTGTGGAGGTGCAGCAATCAACAGCAATTACATAAACAGAATCGCAAAAGAGGGCGGAATATACCAATCAGGAGTGTTTTACTGCAAGAACATGTTTGATGGACTCAAGACCATGGATAGCCTTGTCTCACAAGACAGACAAAAATTTGTTCAACAATGGAGGGAACGAATTGAAAAATGGACAGAGACAGTGGTTGAAAAAGTACCCGAGGGTACGATAGAACGCAGTGCGATAAAACCAGTTTCCGCGCCAATTCCGCCCCACGTTAACAAGACAATTAGATTTGAACCCAAAGATATTGATCTAAATGAGGTATGGAAATTTTTGGACAAAAAATCACTCTTTGTCCTGTCATGGGGTGTGAGAGGCAAGTCTGCAAAAGAGTCAGAATCTGAACATGAAGCACTTCTTGAGGAATGGAAAAAGAAAATTCTTACTGAAAAACTGTTTGAGCCTCGCGCTGTATATGGATATTTCAAATGCCATGCAAAAAATGAAACCTTGACAGTAGACCATCCAAATGGAGAAAAAATAACCTTCGAGTTTCCGCGCTCATCAAGATCAAAACATCTCTGTCTTGCAGATTATTTTGGAGAAGATGATGTAGTAGCTTTTCAAGCGGTAACAGTGGGAGACAAAGTATCTCAGATAATTGAAACATGGAACAAGGAAGACAAGTACACTGATGCCTACTATCTGCACGGTATTGCAGTTGAGACTGCAGAAGCAATGGCTGCGTGGATAAATCAGAAAATAAGAGATGAACTAAAGATTGGTCAAAAACGTGGACTACGATACAGCTGGGGATACCCAAGCTGTCCTGATGTGGCACAACACGCTCTTGTCTGGAAATTACTAGAGCCTGGCAAGTCTGGAATGACTCTTACTGAACTAGGCCAGATAGTGCCAGAACAATCGACTGCAGCCATAGTGGTACACCACCCTGAAGCCGAATACTTTGCATTATGATTATAAAAAGAAAATAACACATATCTTGTATCAAATTGGAACTAGAAAAAATCAAAAATGCATTATCGGGAACAATAAATGCTCAAATAGATAAGAGCAAAAGAACCAAACTTGCTGCAGTACTTGTGATAATCTATGGGCATGAACCACATGTCATTATGACAGAACGTCCAAAGACTATGGACCATCATGCTGGCGAAATATCTTTTCCTGGTGGCAGGTGGCAAGACAGTGACGAGGATCTTCTATCTACTGCTATAAGGGAAACTGGAGAAGAGATGGGAGTAGCAATAACACGAAGCCAGGTAGTAGGGCAGCTCAAACCTGTTACCACCTTGAATTCTGGCTTTACAATTTCTCCATTTATCACAATTCAGGACAAAGTACCTGAAATGAACCCAAACTCTGAGATAGAGTCTATTTTGGAGATTCCGCTGATTCCGCTTTTGAAAACCATGGAAGACGATAAAGATCCAGCACACAAATCCATTCAGGAGATGTACACGTTCAAATTTCAAAACTATCTGATATGGGGGGCCTCTGCAAGAATGCTGCATCAGATTTCTGCAATATTGTCATCAAGCGGTTTGCTGTAATCTTTCTTAGATTCATTTAAAAAGAGGTCAAGATTTTCAAATTTTCATGGCAGCCAGAAAGTCAACTCCAAGAAAGATCAGACTGATGGGTAAGATAAGACAGAATTCAGCTGTCCCAGCTTGGGTTATTGTAAAAACAAAACGAACCGTGAGAACAAACCCAAAGAGGAGACAATGGCGCAGAACAGATGTGAGGGTTGGTTAGTTGTCAACAGAAACATTAGAGCGAATATACACAATTAATCTGGGAAAGGTATTGCTTTCTCCAAATAACCAAAGAGCAAAACGTGCAATCAACATGATACGAGCCTTTGCTACAAAACACATGAAATCTGAAAATGTGAAAATTGAAGAAGAGATCAGCCATTTGGTGTGGGAACGCGGCATTAGACATCCTCCAAGAAAGATCCGAGTAAAGCTATCCAAAGATGATGATGGTAACATTATAGTTTCAAAATATCAAGAAGAGAAGAAAGCAGGAGAAAGTAAATCAAAGAAAGAAGAAAAGAAAGCAGAAGAGAAACCAAAGAAAGCTGAGGAAAAGAAAGTTGTCGAAGAAAAACCAAAAGCTGAAGAAAAGAAAATCGTTGAAGAGAAACCTAAAGTCGAAGAAAAGAAAGTAGAAGAAAAACCAAAGAAAGAAGAAAAGAAAGCAGAAGAGAAACCAAAAGCTGAAGAAAAACCGAAGAAAGAAGAAAAGAAATCTACAGAATCAAAACCAAAGAAAGCAAAAGAGTAAATCTATTCTATTTGTTCTAGTTCCAATTCTATCTTTACGCTAGAATCTGGTTCGTCCCAATCTAACACGTTTTCTTTTGGAACAATTCCTAGTGGATCATATTTGTCAAAGCGAGTCTCGCCTTCAATTGAGGTAAGCATTACAACTTTGGATTTTTCACCATTTGTAACAGACATGCTGACTCTAGTGCTATCGTTGCTAAATATGCCGCTCACAGTGCTTACCATTGAATTTAGAACGCCAATTGGAACTTTGTTTCCACCTACTACGTAAAGTAATGCACTCTTGATGCTATTTGGTGGTGCGTCCTCATATAACATCTTGATTGAATCTCTAAGCGATGTTTCGACATCTGAGATGTCTTTGCTTGTAGAAAGAATGTTTGTCTTAAGAGGTAAAGATGAATTCTTTAGAGTGGAAACAACATGCATCAGGGCAGCATTTGTGATTGTGTTGCAAGAATCAGGCGTGAGATCTGGATTGCTATCAAGCAATGCATCGTTGTCTATGATTACTGTACAATCTGAATTTGCCTTGAGACGCTTCAGTGAGACTCCTGAAAAGAAAATCCTGTCTTTTTCAAACTTGAAGGGCATGATGCTAAAAGAAATGATGCTTTTGCCCATCTCTTTTCCAATTTGGGAAATAACTGGAGCCAGTGCAGCACCAGATTTTCCAGCCAAGTTGGCCATTATGATTATAGTCGAATAAGATTCTAGTTTTTCAGCAATTGAGCCTCGTATTCCTAATGACATGCCTCTGATAAGGTATGCCGAAGGATTGAGAATTGGATTGGTATTTATCAAAATCTTGGAAGCTTCATGGTTTAGGTCTTTTGGGTCATGGCTTACTAGGAGCATATCGCATCCAAGTTCTCCTTTTATGTTTGCAGCAAGTCTACATCCTGCCCCTCCAAGTCCTACAACTAAGATTGGCTCTTGCATCTGAAATTCCATGACTCTCTCTTGCTTACGAAAATGGTTAAAAAACTTTGTTGCTTAGTTTTGATCCTAATTTCGATCTAAAAAATTTAGCTCGTAATCTGACCGTATAATCCGTGTTTTGTGGCATCAGTTATCTTTACAACTGCTTTCTGGCCAATCTTGACCTTGTCATCAACCATAACAGGTTTGTATGCATAATTGCGACCCTTCACAGTGCCGTCTGAGCTTTCATCAAAAAGAACCTCGCCTTCCCAGCCAATCCATTCCTGATTTCTCTCATGGAATATCTTATTTGCCATCTCGAAAACTATCTTGCTTCGTCTCATTACTTCTGAAACCTCAATTTGGTTCATTAGAGCTGCATCTGTGCCGGGTCTTGCGCTGTATCTTGAGAGATTGATGATATCTGGACGTGTTTCTCGTATGATGTCTAGGGTTTGCTCAAAGTCGTCTTTTGATTCTGTTGGAAATCCTACAATAATGTCTGTAGAAACTGTAAATTTTTCAAATTTTTTCCTGAAACCCTCACTTGCTTTTCTAAAGACTTCAGCTGTGTGGCCCCGTTTCATGTCTTTGAGCACCTTGTTGCTACCGCTCTGAACTGGAATGTGTAGAAACTTGAAGACTTTGGGACTTTCAAATGATTTTAGCAAGCCATCCCGTATCCTTGGCATGTACATCGGGTTCATCATGCCTACACGAATCATGAAATCACGCTCTATCTCTGATACTGAATCTACCAAGCTTGGAAGGTCTGTCCCAATATCAAAACCATAGCAACCATTGTCAGTCGATGTTAGCCAAACCTCCATGCACCCATCCTCAATCTCTTGCCTTACTTGCCTTACAATGTCTCCCATCCTAAAACTTTGAAGCTCCCCCTTTGCTATCTTTGTCTGGCAAAAAGTACACTCACTCATGCATCCACTAGCAATCTCCACTATCCCAACAGCAGAGTTTAGACGCACCTTTGGCAATCCAACCTTTGTTGCATCAGAGTCTTCAAGCTCGATTCTTTTTTGACCCTTTAAGGTGAAATCAATTATCTCCAAAGTCTTCCCAATTGAATTTGGACCAAGAAGACTTGCCTTTGGGCTAAACTTTTCTACTGTTACGGTTTCTGCTTTTGGCAAGCAGCCTGCCACCACAAGCGGCTTGCTCTTTAACTGCTTTATTCTGTGAACCATCTTGTTTGCAGTTGCGTCCTTGACAGAACATGTGACAATCACGTTAAGGTCTGCATCAGATGGATCTTCTACAAGCGTATGTCCGCCATTTACTACAAGTCCAGTAATCATCTCAGAGTCTGCAAAGCTTGCAGAACATCCGTATGCCTCAACCCATATCTTTGCCATGCTATCCCAATAATGAATTGACTTCCTTCTCACTCATTAGTCCTTTTGAGACCACAAGCTGTCGTATTGTCTTTCCTGTCTTGAGTGATTCCTTGTAAAGGTCTGCGGAAACTAGGTACCCAAGCTTTGGTGCTAGCAATGTGACTATCACGGGACTATTCTCAATATACTGGCGAAGCTTTTGCTTGTTTGCACTAAGTCCTTCAACTAAATTTTTTGAAAATATTGGCACAAAGTTCTTGAGCATATCTGTTGACTCAAGCACGGCCTTTAGCATGACAGGCAACATCACATTTAGCTCAAACTGGCCTGATTGAGCTGCAAGTGCAACAGTAGTATCATTTCCTATGATGTTAAAGCAAATCATGTTCATACATTCTGCAAGCGATGGATTGACTTTACCAGGCATTATGGAGGAGCCTGCATGAACTGCAGGTATGCCAAGCTCTGATAGACCTGCAACAGGACCTGATGCCATCAATCTGATATCATTTGAAAATCGTCCAAGTTCAAGTGCTAGGTTTCTCAAAGTCGATGAAATATTTGCTACTGCAAACCTACTTTGTAATCCATATTGCATGTCAGACTCTGGCTTGAGCGGAAGTTTTGAAATCCTTGCAAGCTCTGCTATGACAAGGGTTCTGTATCCTTTTGGTGTGTTTGCACCAGTTCCTACCGCAGTGCCTCCAAGAGCTATTCGTTCAAGTTCTTTTTGTGCTGCAAAAATCGTATCTCGCGCTTTTGCAATGGCAGTTGCATATGCAGAAAACTCTCCACCCAATGTTACAGGAAGTGCATCCATTAGGTGTGTTCTGCCTATTTTTTGATAACCTGAAAACCCCTTTGCCTTTTTTGCTATTGTTTTAATCAGTTCATCAAGTACTGGAATAACTTGCTTTATGTTGAAAAGAATTGCCAGATGCATGGCAGTAGGAAATGTGTCGTTACTTGATTGTGACATGTTGACATGATCATTTGAATGCAAAACTTTGTAATCTCCTTTCTTTTCTCCAAGAATTTCCAAGGC
>JAGWGB010000031.1 GCA_028867595.1 Nitrososphaerota archaeon
CCTCATCAACTGTCATTGCAAGAACATCTGAGATGTTTTTGCTTTTGTACAACACTGAAAGTGTTTCAGAGTTGTATCGCTTGCCCTTGCATTCGTCGCACACTACATAAACGTCAGACAAAAACTGCATCTCTATCTTTTTTACCCCGTCGCCTTCGCATGCAAAACATCGTCCGTCTGCTACGTTAAATGAGAACTGTCCTGGTGCATAGCCGCGCTCCTTTGCAAGCTCAGTTCCTGCATAAAGTTCTCTGATTGGCGTAAACGCACCAATGTATGTAGCGGGGTTTGAGCGTGGTGTTCTTCCTATGGGCGACTGGTCTATTCCTATTACCTTGTCAATGTGCTCTAGGCCTTGGATTGTCTTGTGTTTTCCAGCCCTATCAATAGAGCCATAAAAATGCGAAGCAAGTGCAGTAAACAATATGTCGTTTACAAGGGTGGACTTGCCAGAGCCTGAAACTCCTGTAACACATATCATGAAACCTAGTGGAAACTCGACATCAATATTTTTGAGGTTGTTCTCAGACGCTCCCTTTACAGTCAACCTGCCTTTTTGCAGGCGCGTCTTTTTTGCAAGCCTTATTGCATTGTGATTTCGGAGATATTGACCCGTGACAGACTCTTTGTTTTTTTGTATGCCGTCAACTGTTCCTGTGTATACTACATTTCCGCCATGAACTCCTGCGCCAGGACCTAGGTCAACAATCCAGTCAGAGCTTCGCATCACTTCCTCGTCATGCTCTACTACAAGTATGGTATTTCCAAGGTCTCTTAGCTTGAGAAGTGTCTTTATCAGCTTGGCATTGTCTCGTTGATGCAGTCCAATTGTTGGCTCATCCAAGACATAAAGCACTCCTGTAAGGTTTGAGCCTATCTGTGTTGCAAGCCTGATCCTTTGTGACTCTCCGCCTGAAAGTGTAGCGCTAACCCTATTCAATGTAAGATAGTTCAGTCCGACGTTTTTCAAAAATTCAAGCCTTGATAGAATCTCTTTGAGTATGGATTTGGCAATGTACTTTTCAGTCTCTGTAAGTTTCAATCCGTTGAAGAATTCATAACACGAGTCAATTGAAAGGTCACAGACTTGCATGATTGACATGGAATTTATCAGGACAGACAAGGCCTCGTCTTTGAGTCTTTTGCCCTTGCAAGAATTGCATGGAGTCTCACGCATGAACCTGCTTAGATCCTCTCTTTTAGATTCTGAATCGGTCTCGGCAAAATTTTTCTGAAGACTTGGTATTACTCCGCTGAAAGTGTTTGTGTACTGCCATCTTGAATCTGTTGTCTGGGCCTCGTAGGAGAACTTGACAAGCTCGTCTGTGCCATACAGTATGACATTGAGTTGCCTTGGGGTCATCTTGTTTATTGGTGTCATAAGGTCAAAGCCGAATTTTTTTCCAACATCCCGAAGCGTCTGTCTTCTAAAAGATGAGAACCTTCCAGACCAGGGTATGATTGCCCCGTCAAGAATTGACTTTGATTTGTCAGGAATCAAAAGGTCTGGGTCAAACTCCATCTTTACGCCAAGGCCGTGGCATGTCTTGCATGCACCAAATGGTGAGTTGAACGAGAATGCTCTTGGCTCAAGCTCACCTATGGTAATACCGCAGTGTGGGCACGCGTTGTTTTGCGAAAAAGTCTTTACCTCGCCGTTTAGCACCATAACTGTGCCCTTGCTTGCCTTGGTTGCAGTCTGGATTGACTCGTAGAGCCTGCTCTTTTCTTCCCAAGATGCCTTGAGCCTGTCAACTACAATCTCAATGTTGTGCCATTTCTGCTTGTCAAGAACCGGAAACTCGCCGTTTAGCTCAATTACATCGCCATCAACTCGAATTCTGGAATAGCCGGATTTTTTGACCTGCTCAAATAATTTCTCATACGTTCCCTTTTTTCTCTGAATCAGGGGGGCAAGGATCATTATCTTTTGTCCTTCTGATTCTTTGAGGACAGATTCGCAGATTGATTCAACTGACTGGTTTGATATCTTTCTTGAACATCTGGGACAGTGCGGTATTCCTATTCTTGCATAAAGCAATCTTAGATAATCGTAAATTTCAGTTATCGTACCGACTGTTGACCTTGGGTTTCTGCTTGTAGTTTTTTGCTGGATTGATATTGCAGGAGAAAGGCCTTCGATAGAATCAACGTCAGGCTTGTCCATCATCTCCAAAAACTGTCGCGCATATGCTGAAAGCGATTCTACGTATCTTCGCTGGCCTTCAGCATATATTGTATCAAATGCAAGTGTGGACTTGCCAGAACCTGAAAGGCCTGTTATCACTACAAGTTTGTTTTTAGGAATATCTAGGTTGATATTTTTTAAATTGTGGTGCCTTGCGCCACGGATGATTAGTTTGTCGTTCATTTTGCTAGTTCTTTTTGGATTTTTGTCAGCTTGTCTCTATATTCTATTGCATGCTCAAAGTCGAGCTCTTCTGCAAACCGCTTCATGGATGATTCAAGTTCGATAGCATAAACCTCAAGGTCATGGCGCGACATGTGTTTTGTTTCGTCCAGCTGAGTTGCCTGCTGCGGTATGGCCTTGACTATGGTAGTTGGTGTGATCTTCATCTTCTTGTTGTATTCAATCTGTTTTTTGCGCCTGCGCTCTGTTTCAAGCATTGCAAGCTTCATGGACTGCGTGATGTTATTTGCGTACATTATTACCTTGCCGTCCACGTTTCTTGCTGCTCGCCCAAACGTCTGAATCAAGCTGGTGATGTTTCTGAGAAATCCTTCCTTGTCTGCATCAAGAATCGCAACAAGGGATACCTCTGGAATGTCAAGTCCCTCTCGCAGCAGGTTTATTCCTACCATTACGTCAAATTCGCCAAGCCTGAGCAGTCTGATAAGCTCAGTCCTCTGAAGGTTTTCAATTTCAGAGTGCAGGTATCTGACCTTTACCTTGTGTTTTGAGAGGTATTCTGCCAGATCTTCTGCCATGCGTTTTGTCAGCGTTGTCACAAGGGCCCTCTGGTTTTTCTCGACGCGCTTTTTGATTTCAAGTATCAGGTCGTCCATCTGGTCTTCTGTCTTTCTTACCTCGACTTCTGGGTCTACAAGTCCTGTCGGTCTGATAAGCTGCTCTACTATCTGGAAACTTTTCTTGCGTTCGTACTCTCCTGGAGTTGCCGAGACAAAGATGGCATTTTTGATATATTTTTCAAACTCGTCAAATTTCAAAGGCCTGTTGTCAAATGCACTTGTAAGCCTAAATCCATAATCTATGAGCGATTTTTTTCTTGTGTGGTCGCCGTTGTACATTCCGTGCAATTGTGGAAGTGTCACATGCGACTCGTCTATTACAAGTAAAAAGTCATCTCCAAAAAAATCAAGCAGGCAGAATGGTGGCTCCCCTGGAAGCCTGCCGTCAAAATGTCTTGAATAATTTTCAATCCCAGAACAGTACCCAAGCTCCTCTATCATCTCAAGGTCATACTTTGTTCTCATCTCGAGTCTTTGTCGCTCAAGCTCTGGCAGTTCACGGAGTCTTTCTTTTAGTTCGTTTCGTATTGATTCCGTTGCTTTTTTTCTGACATCTGATGCGACAAGATAATGCTTTGCGGGATAGATTTTGATCTGGGCTGTCTGTTTTTTTTCTTTAAGGGAGACTGGGTCGCAGATGGATATCTTTTCTACATCGTCACCAAACATCGATATTCTGACAATTGAATCAGAGTATGCCGGTATGACGTCTACTGTATCGCCTTTAATTCTAAATCTTCCAGGCAAGAGTTCAGTATCATTTCTCTCATATCTTGCGTTTACAAGTTTCTTGATTAGATTTGTGCGACCAATCTCTTTTCCCTGCTCTATAGTAATTGACATTGTCTCCCAGTCGCGAGGGGAACCAAGTGAGTATATGCAGGAAACTGTTGCAACTATTATGGTAGGCTCGCCTGAAAGCAACATGGCTGTTGCCTCTAGCCTCATCTTCTCAATCTTCTCGTTTATCTGAGTGTCTTTTTCTATGTACGTATCGGTTTGAGCTATATAGCTCTCGGGCTGGTAATAGTCGTAATAACTGACAAAGTATCCCACATTGTTCTTTGGGAAGAATTGTTTTAGCTCAGAATAAAGCTGAGCCGCAAGTGTCTTGTTGTGGGATACAACTAGAGTATTTTTTCCAGTTCTTTGTATGGCATTGGCTATGGTAAAGGTCTTACCGCTTCCTGTAACTCCAAGCAACGTCTGTATCTTCTTTTTTCTTATCCCTTGGGCAAGCATATCTATTGCTTGAGGCTGGTCGCCCGTTGGTACAAAATCTGATACAATCTCAAAGGTAGGATTCTGGAGCAAGACGTTCTTGTTTTGGTCGATTCCTAACTAAAACTTTGAGATTTACATCTCTTTGACTTGGAATTGCATCACATCTCTTACCAGACTACGTTGCGATCTTGAAAAATTCATCGAGCGTTAAACTCAATTTCAAATCCCTTAGTGAGTATCTGATCAAATATCAATTTTATATAATAACACACCTTACAGTACTTGTGGCACAAAGAAGAGATTACAACATAATGGTAAAAAAAGACGGTAAATTCTATGTGGGATACTGCATTGAAATTCCTCAAGCTAGAGGCCAGGGAAATACCAAATCTGATGCAATAAGTGATACTAAACAAGCCATCAAGCTATGTCTGTCTTATTTGGCAGATAAAAAAAGAAAGTCTTCCTCTAAATTAGTAACTGTATCAGTTTGAGCCTTCCAGTACTAGGTTGGAGAAGTACTAAAAGCGTTAAGGAAAAAAGGATTTTATGCAACAAGACAATCTGGCAGTCATATAATAGTAGAAAACGGCGAAGGTTTATGGACTGCAATTCCAAGAAAAGATGAACTTGGGAAAGGATTATTGCTTCAAATAATATCCGAATGTGGCATAACGAAAAAGGAATTTCTAGATCTGTTGTAAAACATCATGGTGTTAAACTAATTCACAAGATCTCTCTCCCAGCGCTCTAAATTTACTATATGCGGTTTGAACATAATTTTTTTGGAACTAGAAAAAATTCGTTGGGGGTTGAACTAGTTTACAAAATCTCTTAGTGGTTTTACATGGTACTAAGATAGTAGGTGGGTCTTACCAGACTGGATCTTCTTCTGCGTCAAGCCCGTCTTTTGTGTGCTTTATGCCCATTATCTCTACTGTGTTTTTTGCAGTAGGCAAGTTACGCTCAAGAATGAGTCTTGCAAGCTCTAGTCTTTTTCTTTTATCTAGGTGCTGCCCTACTTTGTATTTGCCGCGCATTGTATCTGGTACAACCTTGATTACTGCAACCTCGTCTAAGACATGCATGTCGGGCCTTATCTTTTCATACTTGCCTTCTGGCTGGTATTTTTCCATCAACGCATTGAGGGCAAACGTCTTTTCATGTCTGTCCATAACTATGCTTGCGTGCCCTTTGATGACAACGCTAATGTAAAGCGTGTCTGCCTGCGATGCGTCTGTTGGATGGGTAAAGTAAGACGGCAAAAACTCCAAACTCTTGTCTACCTCAAAGCCGACCTTTGGGTTTCTTGATATGTTTTCAAGTTTCTCGCCCCTGATATGAGAGTGCATGTAGATTGCGTCTTTTGCATACGCGAAATTCATGGGAATTATCTGCGGGTACCCTTCGTTGTCTATGCTGCAAATTCTGCCAGTCTCTTGGCTGTTTAGAAATTCTGCGATCTTTTCTTTTGATTTGATTTCAAGTCGGCCGAGAAGCTGCATGATCTTTTATTCACTATTGAGTATTTCATCTTATAGCTCTAATAGTTAAATTGGGGTTGTTACTACTATGGGCATGGAATCTGGTGCTGACAAGTACAGCCTTAGGACATTTTTGATAATAGGAACAACAGTTGCCGGGTTTTCAAGTTTTGTGTACCGCTTATTTGGTGATACAATTCCATCAATTTTTTGGGTACACCTCAAAGAGATTGGGGCTGCCATGATAATGCTGGCAGTTTTTGTATTTGCTATAGCATGGTTGCTCAAGGCAAAACCTCACAAAAAGCCAAAAAAATACTTTATCAAAGTGTTTGATGTCTTTGGTACAGAATTTAAGATTGAGGGCATGAGGGACGAATTTAAGACCCATGACGTAGCGTGGAGCTTTATGAAACAATACAAAAAATCCTATCCTCTGTACAATTTTGCGCTAGTGTCTGATCTTCCAAACTCTGAGAAGATGACGATTTTCAAATATCTGTAAAAACTAATCAAGATACTTAGGACAAATTTGTTCCATGACGAACTTTGCATTTTAATTCCTATGATTGTCATTATTGAAAGATTTCGAGTTGTCATTTTGTCATCACTTTACCACTATTGGGATGTCATTGTCCCACCAGTCTCCATCATATCCGTTAAGAGCAATGTCTACAGTATAATTTCCAGGCTCTAGTCTTTGCAAGACATTTGGATTGTCATGATACGATGTTAGATCCATGTAGAATGGCCTTGCAAGCAATACCGTTGAATGAGGTTGTATGTCAAGTGGTTTTCCGTTGTAGAAGGCCTGTATGACATAATAGTACTGGTACCCCTTTTTTGGACTCTCACTGTAAACTGTAACCACTAGCTCTGTGTGTTCACCAAATGCTATTGTGTTTGAACTGTTATTTGTAAGGTAATTTGTTACCTCCGCAATATCTCCAGGATAGAAGACATTTTTGTTTATCTTGCTTTCAAGATGCAGCCATTTTGGAGATGTATTTCCTCCTATGCCAATCATGGCGTTACCAGGATAGGTCCTAATCTCCCATGTGGAATTATTTACCCTCACAGAAAGACACTGAATTATGTGACAGGCTCCAAACTCTTGTCCGTCATCTGCTCTGCCGCCTACAGAGATGCCGTATATTCCATCTCTTGTGTTTGGGGTTGCAGTTACTACGAGGGTAACATTTTTCTCGCTCCGCTCTGGAATGTCTACTGCTTGAGGTTCTACTGCTAGGCCAAGTTTAGAATCTGTGGCAGACGAGGATGCATCAAATTGGATATGTGCCTGTTTGCCATATGTTGCAAGTGTCTTGACGGTAATAGGGAATCTCAGCGACTGGCCTTTTTGTATTACGATTGGATTGTAGGAAAATTTTTGTGCAAATTCTGCATATGCCTGCGGTGCCATCTCTTTGTTGCTTGTCAAAAGTACGATCTGGTAGTAGTTGTTGCCGTACTTGACATCACCATAAGACTGCATTCCATTTGATGCCAATCGTATATTATCGTAGAGTGTCTTTACTTCATCTTGATTGAGAGATATTTCATAATTTACAGGATCTGAGACTGGTACGCCAAAGTTGTAGATTCTGGTTGAACTCATGCCTGTATCTGTAGTGCACAGCTCAGAGTGACCTTCACTGCACTGCTCTGCCCCGTTTAATGCGTCTTGTATCTTGGGCACTGCATCCAAAAACTT
>JAGWGB010000032.1 GCA_028867595.1 Nitrososphaerota archaeon
ATCAGTAGCGGTTGCGTTACCGATTGGTATTACATTATCATTGACAGATGTAGCTTCAAAGGTTACTGCAGCTGGTATGGTTAGTTTGGGTGCAGTGGTATCTATGACGTTAATTGTCTGAGTAGCATTTGCTTTGTTGCCTGACTTGTCGATAGCAGTCCACAATACAGTGGTTTTTCCTATTGGAAATGAGCTTGTAGCATTGTTTGTAATTGTTACTGGCTCGATATCAGTAGCGGTTGCGTTACCGATTGGTATTACATTATCATTGACAGATGTAGCTTCAAAGGTTACTGCAGCTGGTACGGTTAGTTTGGGTGCAGTAGTGTCCTTTACGATGACGTTTTGAGTAGCATTTGCTGTATTACCTGATGTATCCTTTGCAGTCCAAGTTACAACAGTCATTCCAATTGGGAATGATTTTGGTGCATCATTTGTTACGGTTACTTGTTCAATGTCAGTTACAGTTGGAGATCCTAAGGGTATAGTGTTGTTGTCAAGTGATGTGGCCTCAAAGGTTACTGCAGCTGGTGCTGTAATCTTTGGTGCTGTAGTGTCTACCACATTGATAGTCTGAGTTGCGTTTGCTTTGTTACCTGATTTGTCAGTGGCTACCCATAAGACTGTGGTTTTGCCCAATGGGAATGTCTTTGATGCGTTATTGGTAATTGTTACCGGCTCGATATCAGTAGCAGTTGCGTTACCGATTGGGACAGTATTGTTATCAAGTGATGTGGCTTCAAAGGTTACTGCAGCTGGAGGAGTTAATTTTGGAGCAGTTGTATCTACTACATTAATTATCTGAGTGGCGTTGACAGTATTGCCTGACAAGTCTTTTGCAGTCCACAGTATAGTAGTTTTTCCTATTGGAAATGAGCTTGGTGCATTGTTGGTAATTGCCACTGATTCAAAGTCTGTAGCGGTTGCGTTACCGATTGGTATTACATTATCATTGACAGATGTAGCTTCAAAGGTAACATTTGGAGGTGGTGTTAATTTTGGTGGAGTGTGATTTACAACAATTATTGTTTGTGTAGCAGTAGCAGTGTTTCCTCCTGCATCAGTTGCAGTCCAAGTGACTATAGTAGTGCCAAGTGCAAATCCTTGTTGTGGAGAATCATTGGTAAGTGAAGTGATTCCAGTATTATCAGTAGCAGTTGCTTGTCCAATGTTGACTGGTGTTAAAGCTCCAGTAGCATTGACAGTCATGGCTGCAGGAGCCTTTATTGTAGGAGGCTTTGTGTCCTGAACTATGACTGTTTGTTGAGCGGTTGCCGTGTTACCTGACGCATCAACTGCTTTCCATGTAACGACTGTTTGTCCTAATGGAAAGTATGCTGGAGCATCATTTGTAACAGATTCTACCCCTACTGCATCATAAGAAGACGGAGTTCCAAGATCAACAGTATTATGATCAGCGCTTGTCGCTTGAACTGTTACGTTTGGAGGAGCAGTAAGTGTAGGAGGAGTAGTATCAACTACAGTTACTTTCTGAATTGTCTTTGCTGTATTTCCTCCAGCGTTCATAGCTGTCCATGTTACCATAGTAACTCCAATAGGGAACTTTGATGGTGCATTATTAGTAATAGAGATGACTTTTACTGCATCTGTGGCAGTAGCCTGTCCTACAGATACAGGAGTTAGGCTTCCTGTTGCTTCAACAGTCATGTCTGGAGGAGAAGTGATTTGCGGTGCAGTTTTTTCATTAGGATCTGTAATTAATGACGAGTTTGTGCTTTGTACTGTATTTTGGTTCTGTACAGGTTGAGTGTTTTGGTTTTGTACTGGCTGTGTGTTTTGGTTCTGTGCTGCTTGAGTTTGGTTGTCTGTTGTTTGTGTTTGAGTTGGGATTTGTGCTGGAGATGCAGTTGAGCCAAACTTTTCTATTCTGTTATTATCACTGTCAACAACGAAAACATTACCTATAGAATCAACTGTAACATCACGCGGCTCCATGAAAAAGTCAGGCCCTGTTCCAGAGCTTCCCCAATTTGATACGTTTCCGTTGGTTCCAAATTCAACTATTCTGTTGTTTCCGTCATCTGCAACGAAAATGTTTCCGGATTTATCTACAGAAATTCCAATTGGAGACTTGAGGCCTTGACCTTCCCCATACGTTTGCAAATAGGTTCCATCTTGAGCAAACTTTTCAACTCTGTTATTTCCAGTATCTGTGACGTAAACATAATCAAGTGAATCAATAGCTATTCCATGAGGAGAAAGAAATTGTCCTTCGCCAAGGCCACTGCTTCCAATTGAAAGCAAAAATTTTCCATTGCTATCAAACTTCTCAACTCTGCTGTTTCCAGTATCTACAACGTAGACATTGCCCTTTGAATCTACTCCTACACCTTGTGGAAGTAAAAATTGCCCGTTGTCATTGCCTTTTGCGCCCCATTGCGTAATAAAATGTCCGCTCGTGTCAAATTTTTGAACAATACTTAGATCATTATCGACAACATAGATTGAGTCTCCACTCACTGCTATTCCTTCAGGCTCTTGAAAAGTACCGTTGCCAGATCCCTTTATTCCCCATGTAGCCAAAAAGGTGCCCGAGTTACTAAATTCCTGAATTCTACGATTTCCCAAGTCTGTGACATAGATATTGCCTGCAGCATCACTGGCTATTCCTTGTGGATATGCAAACTTGCCAGTTGTCTGTAACCCATATGTTCCCCATTGGGTTACAAATGGTATAGAATTGTCTGCCCAAGCAGACTCGATAATCAGGCTTGATAATACAAGTACTACAATTCCTACTAGTGTAAGAGAGGCTCTCAATTACGAGAAAGTCATAAAATACCAAGAAGATCTCCTAAGTGAGGAATTATTGTAATTTTTGTCAACTATGATAAATTAGAGCAGTTCGTGCCTTGAAAGATTCGAACTATAGCTAAAGTTTCACACGTGAACCTGCTTTTGCATGCTCATATCATAGCAATGTCTACAGCAATGTAAACTGTAAAAATTGTCAAAAATAAGAAAAATTGTAGAAAATTAAGGCTTTCTGTATTCGTCTTTTGTCAGTCTGAGAATAATCTTCTCTCCGACGCCCCAAATTTCAGAGGTATGAAATATCCTCGAACCTGTAAGGCCTTCGGTTACTTCGATTGATTCAAGTTCGTTTGTGTCTTTGTTCATGTGTAGTCGCTTTACCTTTCCAACTTTTTTGCCATCAATGTCAACTACCGTCACATCTGTCCTAATTGGTGCTGACGAAAGTAGAACTGATTCTTCGGTAAACCTGTCCACATAGTCACGTGATAAAAAGTAGTCCTTGCTGAACCCTTCGTGTACTGTAACTCCTACCACTTCTAAGGTATCAGAGTTTATGTGCACATGCTTGACCTTACCATATTCTATTCCTTCCCTATCAATGACTTTTTTTCCTTTGAATTCGTCTGCCTTTATCTGATTTCGGTTAAATTCTAGCGATGTTGCCATTGAGAGAGCGTTTCCGAGTCAGTTTATTGAATCAGGTATCAGAGTTTTCAATCTAATGGGTTAAATTCTTTAAAACAAAAACACGACCATGGAATTCAAAGAAGGTCCGCTCAGGGCCATCCTATCTACCAAGGGCAGAAAAACAGGAAAAACCCACTCAGTTGAGCTCAGAGCCGTATTTTACAATAATAGATTCTATTTTTCAAGAAGAAATTCAGATAGTGACTGGTTGAAAAATGCAATTGTTGACCCGCATGTAAGTATAACAGTAAGCGGTTCCTCCTTACAAGGCCATGCATCACTTGTTAAAGACGAAACATTGGCAAAAAAGATTTCAGCCATGAAATATGCAGATAAACGAGCAGAAGATTCTAGGATAGTACTTGAAGTCATCCTATGTGAATAATAGTAGTCACACCGCGTCTTTCATATTCTTGGCCGTCTTTTGTTTCAGCCACTATAACTGTGAATGATATAACATCACGTAGCTGACATTTTCTTGCATCCATTTCTAGATGCAGATCCATCATGTCAAAATCCTGTTCTCCAATATTTGACTCGTTGATTGAAACAGGACTTGTAGAACTTATAAGAAATCTTTTTTCTTTTTGGTGCCAGCCAAGCTTTACCTTATTTCCGTCTCTTCCTACTGCTTTTATGTTAATGTCTATCATCCCTGGTTTTGCAAGTGTATATCCAGAAGTATTGTTGACAAAGACTCCAATCTGGAATGGATGTCCTGCAGTGTTTTCTGCCATTTTTTGAATTCCGTCGTTCATGACAACATCAACTGCCTTAATCGTTGTTGCAACTTTGGCAATCCAATCATTTGTGCGTTCAACAACTGCATGTATTCTATCTCTTCTTTTTTTGTCTTCATCAGCTGGAAGTTTGTAATAATCAACCCATGCAAGATAGTCGTTGCAAATGTCCTTGATGAATTGAATGCATGTTACCTTGTAGTCTTCTACACTTGAAGCCCTCTCAGAGCCTTCATCATATGGCACTCCATCCTTGTCAAGCGGAAGCATGAATAAACAAACAGAAAACTAGTAATTAAACTCAAATAAATATACGAAAATTTTCTATGTAACCGTGAGTTTTTCCGCGATTAGTACAGAACTTAGAAAAGAGCTCGTATCAAACATGCCGCAAATTAGAATCCTTTTGAAAAAAAGTCCGGCATTAGCATTTACGACCATAAATGAAATTGCATCAAAGGTAGGAAGAAAATATGACATTACTCTTTCATTGAATTTTCCCCAGAGAGGAAAGATTGAAGATTTTGAGTCATATGGGACAGAAAACATTGGCATGGTTTTTCAACGAAATAGCAAGAACTTTCCAATAGACAGGAATTTGATAAAAACAAAGGCCAATGAAATACTGGACAAGCCGGAAACTCACGATGCATACATGTATGAAGGCAAAGAGGGAGTTAGAGTCGTATTAGAGAATGTCAGACTTGACATATTGCCTGCATCTTTGCACATATGGGGCAAATTTGACAGTAAAATAATAGAATTTTGCAACTGGCTTTTGATTAACTGTTATCAACTAAATCCAGGAGTTGATGGCGCCTTGAGTGAAACCAACTCAAAACTATAAACCAATGTTCCGTTGAAATCGTACGTTTGAGATCTTACTGGCAATGGGAGGTTATCCACAATCCAAACTTTGTTTTCGTTTGCTCCTATTCGATAAGATAGCATGTATGCATTTGCCGAGCCAAACCCAAATGATGTGTTGCTAACATCTGTCACAGTAAGTTTTTCATGGTTTGCCCCAATGTAGAGATCTCCCCATTCAGCACCTTTTACAAGATACTGAGCAGTTGTTGCATAGTCACGCATAGAAAATACAGATTGATCTATCATATCAAAATAGGGCTTTGCTTCTGGAGAGACGTTTGGATAATCATAAACAAGTCCGATCTGCACGGTTTGATTAATTATTTTGTCAGTATCATCGGGTTTTATCTGTACAAGCAAGCTTTGGTTTTGTCCTTGCATAGGTAAGAATTTCATGTCAGCCGTAAAGTTGGTGTTGTTATAAGATATCCTATACACCATTTCTGGATCATACTGAGATCCCTTTCCCATATGCCACATGCTCATTCCACTTGGCACTGGATTTAGGTGCAGATTCGTGAAAAATGGCCAGGTTAGACCTGCGGCAGCTGACACTATAACAATAGCAAAAATTGCTACAAGTTTGAGGCTTGCCATCTGCTAATTCAGCTTACCTAGTTGGGTCATAGTTAAAGGTTTCAAATAAGCAAATATAGTGGAACGATATGTACTTCGCACATGTGCGAATGCGAAAAAGTACACATGTATGAAGTTGAATTCAAGCTAGACGGTATGACAGTAGTTCCAACACATAAGAACTGCGGAGATTCCCTAAATGATAAACAAGTGGACAAGTTTCAAAAGGAACTTGTAAGAACATGGGGAATCAAAGATGAAGATGAAAAATAGAACACTAGTGTTTTTTAAAAAATAAAAGAAAAAAAGGTCTAAAATCTATCTGAATGAAGCTACTTGTTCTTTACAAACTGATGCCTTGCAGGAACAATTAGCCTCACAATAGCATTCGCCTTGCATGGCGCAATCGCATTCTACGCCATTCTCTGATGATGCTTCGCATCCGCATGCTGCGTCTGTCATATGGGGGGGATCTCCTACAGGGTTTTAAAGGTTATTAAAAAACTCATGAAAACCGGTATTACTATTTTTTATCTTTTATATCCACCAATAGCTCGTTTATCCTCTGCAATAACGCATTTGCCTGTTTGTCTACTATCAGATGATCGCTTTCTATGTCAAGTGCAACCTTTAGCACATGGATGTATTCTGGATTTTTATGAATCTGATTTTTAATTTTAATAATATTATTCCTGTTTATGTATCCCAAGTAAAAGTAACAGTCAGACAATAATGAATTTTCAACCATATAGTCATACTTTCTTTTGATTATCTTGGAGTTACCGTTGTTTTCAACCATATCAGAAAAACCCACAGTTGATTTGACCATTCTTGCAAGGACAGAAGTTGATGCCCTTTCTATCCCAAGTATTTGATGTACAAGCGAAAAAGTCTGATTAATCTCATTTTTTTTCAAGTTTCGTGTTATTTCCATCATGTGGGCTGGGCTGGGACGCTTTGAGTTAATTGAAAATAGTGCATCTGCAAGAAAATATGAAGCACACTTTACCCATACTGCTGCAAATGGTTCATTGCTTTTTGCTTCTTCTCGGGATTTATTTGCAAAGATCCCGGCATCAACAAGACAACTTTGAGTAAAAGAGTTTGAGATTTTTTCTTTCTTTTCCTTTATTTGCGCCAGGAACATGCGTAGTTTCCATTGTTCATCATGAAGAATTGTCAAGTTTTCCAATTGAGTCAGAATTAAAACATTAGATTCCGACAATGAACAGTGATGTAATTTGATTAAATTTCCAGAAATATCGTGAATTGACTCACCTGATTTATCATCAAAAACGCTAATGTTGTATTCACAGCAATCAAAATTAGTACCAGCGTTTCTGCACCCGCCAAATCCTACAGGATGACCCGATAGTGACAATAGTTCAGGTAGTTTTCCAACATCCACAGGAATCCAGTTCTGGTTTTTGCTATAAAGTATCCAAGCTATTAAAATTTACAAATACATTGAATCAGGAAGCGCCATGACTTTTAGCATGAATTATTCTATTTTCAGTGCAACCTGATTATTCTTTTTCTAGAACAGTGGCAACTTCCAACTTATTGCCGACAAATGAAGCCACAATGCCTTTGACTCTACTTTTATAAAGAAAAAATTGACTCTTGATGTTCAACATGGGTGTCGTCGTAGCATTCATGGGCGCACTTGTCTATGTAGTTAGAGTCTACGCACGTCTAGTCGAACTTGGCGCAGAAACACCAGGTGAGAACCCATATGTTGCAGAAA
>JAGWGB010000033.1 GCA_028867595.1 Nitrososphaerota archaeon
CAATGAGTTGCTTCTTCTTTTTACATCTTATGCAAGTTTTCATGAAAGAACAAAAAAAGTAATTATACATATAGTATATCACACTCGCAAACTTTTGTCAAGTACTTTTTGAAAATATTTCTATATAAATCGAGTCAGGGTTGGCAGCCCACAGGCTGCAAGGAGTTTGGTAACTCTCAGACAGGATATAGTACCTAAAACCTTAAAACCGTCTAAAACCTTTCTTTTTCTTTTATTAATTTTCTTTTTCTTTAATTATCAAAAGCTCTTTAATAGAGCTTTTGATATATAATATAATAATAATATATAATATTAAAAATGCTTTTAAATATTTAAATGCTTTTATAGTATTTATAATATAATATATTTAATATAATATAATATAATATTAATAATATATAATATAATAATAAGCAGTTCTTCAAAAAGAACTGTGTCCGAGGTCTAATCACCGAGGACGACTTTCTTAATTCAATTTAAACAGGTTTTAAAGGGTCTCTATTCAATTATTTCTGTCTCAGGTATATCAGGGTAGCTTAACCGTCTCTAAACGTCTCTAAGAGCCTTATAATCAGTTTTAGAGCCAGGAACCTAAATTTCCATTTTCTTTATAGAAAATAGGAAGGGTCTAGATACAAATTATCCCAAAAGCATTCTTTCCCCTCCCATACTGGACATTTATACAGTCTTCTATCTTATAGGTCATATATAAGACATCTTATAACTCATCTATAAGACATCATACAACATATAGGTCTTATATAAGACATAAGACACAAGATGTTGTGGTTGTACGTGTACGTACTATGTTGTATAGTTGCACTCTATTGCAACAATACCCTATCCATCCCCAATTAGTACTGTATAAATATACAGTGCTCTGTTACAATCTTTTACAATTAGCTCTATTGACATCCTTTTCTGACTAGGGGAGAATGGTTCCCATGCGCACCTTATTAAAGGGCGCTGTCCTTCTGGACCTGCTCTTTAACCCCACAGCCAATAGTTACACGCTAGTAACTTATGGCTAACTCAATGGAGAATTACCATGATTACTCAAGATACCTTGGTTGGTTTCATGCAACAGGAAGTGAGCCAGGATTGCACCAGACTCCAGGCGTTGTCTCGTGAGATGCTGGAGACTGATACTGGCAGCTTCAAGAAGGCTTGCAAGGATGCCGCTACGGAGCACCCTGAGTACAAAACCCGTATCAGCGAAGCAAGACAGATTTATGGTGCGGTGCGCTTTGCTGGTATGAGCATCACTGCCGGATGGCAAGAATCCGTCACCTTGGCACGCAATGCCTTGAAGTCCCACAACATCACATGGGAAGGCACAACACCCAAAACTGCCGAAGAAAAGGAAGCTGATCGTTTCAAGCGTGACCGCAGGTCCGCAGCTAACGAAGTGAACAAGGGCTTTAACTGGGGGCAAGCTAATGCTGCCGAGGCTTTTGCCGAAGCTGTAGAAGCTGAATACGCCAAGATGCAAGCCGAACGTGAGGCAGAGGCCCATGAGAAGCGTATGGCAGACGTTCACAAGACTGTAAAAGCAATTATGGCTATGGGGTCGGACTATGCCCTTGCAATCTATGACGGACTGGGCGCGGTTCTGTTCAATGCTCCGGCTACCGGCACTGGTGGAGTGTAATTAATTAAGGCTACGCTAGTATAGGTAGCCTTGTTTTTTTTTTCTAATATGAGGCACTAAAAATGAAAGCAAAAAATCAGCAAAAGAACCTGCAAACAAGGATTGGGGATTGGGGCAAGGTTATGGATTCTCAACATCCCGGACAAAGCGGCCTGCAAAAAAGAATTGAAACAGGCGGATTCCACAAACCTGGAAGCAATAAAAAGTAACTAGCAGCAAGATTTAAGGGCTACTCTAACCGGGTAGCCCTTTTTTGTTGCTGTTAGACCTGTATAGAAAGTTACAGCGTAGTAACTTTTGAGAAACAAACTTTTTAGGAGGCATTAAGATGAAACGATATTTTCTGTACAAGGTTACTTGCTGTCATGACTGCCCTTATGCTGAATCTGTGGGCTTGGGAGAGGGACTTTGTGCAGGACCATTTTCGTCTAGCGATATTGTTGGCAAGAGAAAAACAATTTGGATGCAAAACAGAGACAAGATAACCGAATCCTGTCCCATGCACCATTCATCACATCCAGGAGATGAAGAATGACCACACTTACAATGAAGAAAATCCTAAAAGGAGCAATAAAATGAAACACTACGAAGTGAAGCATAACGGAGTTACAATTGAGTACACTCACATCAAATCCCATGCCTTGACAGCAAAGGCTAAACGATTTGGTCAGATGAAGCGTGACCACCGTGAACAGGAACAAATCCAGTTTTTTGAGATTGAACACGGCATCAAAAAACTGATTCATTAAGGGGAGAAAATGCATAACTATTCATTTGAGGATTTTTATACGTGGAGGAAAAATCCTGACGGAACAATTACAGGCACTCCCAAAAAAGAAAAGGGGATATCTGTACAACTGATACCTGTCTCCGAAGTGACAGAAAAACTTATCACTCCATTAATTGAAAGCTTAAAGGAGAAAAAATGATGGCAAGAAATTTTATTGTGAGTCAAAGCCCCACAACACTAGTAATCCCTAATTGTGGACTATTAGTAACTCAAAAAGGGGGCGCAAAAATTAACTACTCAAAAAACAGCTCTTCCCAAGCAACTCTTACTATAAATGGGTATTTCTTTGAGGCTGATGATTTGAGAGAACTGGCTAACTTCTGCACAGCCTACGCAGATTACCTAGAGGAATAATGATGGACTTGGTTGATTACTGCCTGTTTGTAGCCAGTGGAGTAGTAGCCATCTGGTTTGTTATCATTGGATTACGGAGGATTAAGGAGAAACAACATGACTGACATGACACAACAATTGCAGGGAAAAGCTTTGGAAATTATCACCCAGATTCAACATGGTGTAGAAACCGGAGCACAATTTGCAAAGGAACAACTTCCTGATATTGCCCAGCAATGGATTAGTTACACCATTGTAATTGATATTGTCTCCATTATTTTCTGGAGCATTCTTTTTATCCTTGTTGTTTTGGGATGCATATTTAAAGCTTCCAAATGGATTCATGAAGATAACCTTATTTTGGTGCCTTTTGGGGTTGTAACAATTGTTTCGGTAGTTGGACTTATTGTTACTTTAGTTAAAACTTTGCCGGAACTTATCCTAGCATTAATGGCACCCAAAGTGTTTTTACTTCAAACTTTGGTGCATATTATTAAATAAACAATTCTCCCTGTAGCTTAATGGATAAAGCAAAAGCCTTCTAAGCTTTTGATACAGGTTCGATTCCTGTCAGGGAGGCCAATTCAATAAAGGAGATAAACATGACATTCTATGAAGTGAAACACAACGGGGTTACGATTGAGTACACTCATATCCGTTCCCAGGTATTGTCTGCTAAAGCCCGTCGATTCGGTATGATGAAACGGGATCAGCGGGAACAGGAACAGATACAGGTATTCAAGATTGAAAACGGGATCAAGACTTTGATGGAGGGTTGAATGACAATAGACGATGTTGATTTTTTGTTGTTCGTTCTGGCCGGTGTTGTTGTCATCGGCCTTATTTTTAACTTTGGTAGGGAGAGAGAATGAAATGCCTCTATATGAATTACCTGATGATTGTTCAGTGAAAGTTGATGGAGAAGTCTATTGGCTATCTCACTGTAATTCTGGTGTTGCCTTCCTGTTTAAAGGTGGAAAGGAGTTCACAATGCCTGCAAACAAGGAAGGCGATCTTGTCTCGTTTCATATCTCAATGGAGTAAACTATGAAGTTTTTTGGCGTTAGAGATTTTCAGGAATCTGGAATTCCTAATTTGTTACCCGGTTACAGCATTGTAACTAAAGAAGGTTTGACTTCAGTTAAACATGGTGAAGATACTTTGGTTATTGTTTACCATGAGAATCTTTACCAATGCGATGTAGATAAGTGTTATGCTCTTGGATTAGTATCTGAACGGTCTTTGTCTCCTTCTCGTGCCGGTCTACAAGCACTGGATACACTCTATTACTTGAGCAATCCCCCTCGTTATCTGTCAAAGAAGCATGGTGGCCCTCTCAAGGCTTTTTGGGATGCATTGCGACAACGCTCCAATGACTCAATGTTTGTTCGTCAATCCCCACAAACAAGAGCAATGCTTAACTTTGCATTGGAGTATCTGGATTGTAACATTCCCGGAACTGATATGGATAAACTGGTATGGGTTAACCAACGATGCCCGGATACATTCCATATTTGTTTCCTTCAAGAGAAACTCTTCCCGTTAGTTGATCTGGACCAGTTTTATCTCCAGTCTCGGACCGATAATGTAATGGTTTGGGCTTGGATTGAGAAAGGGCTAACCAGTAACTGGCGTCCAGAATCCTTTGGTTATGTTCTTGATGAAGGTTCAGGTGCTTGGGTGAAACCGGGCTACTGTATCATTGATGGTGAATTGTATAATGAAAATGATGTTCGATTTGAAGAATGTATTGTCTGTGGTAATGAAGTTCTCTCTACCCAATTAGACGAGAACGAAGTCTGCCGTGATTGTCGTGAGAATAAGTACAAGATTCATTCTTATTCCACTAGGGCAGAACGGATGTTGAAGTTCAAGGCAAAGCACGTTGATCCAGACAAGCGATTGATCTACTACGGATTGGAACTGGAGTATGAATCCAGCAACAGAGAGTCAGATCGTGTATCTGTAGGAAAACTGTTGGAAGGACACGCCATCATGAAGTCTGATGGCTCAATTGATAACGGCTTTGAGATTGTTACTTGTCCGGCGACGCCGGAGATTCATCTGGAAGTGTTCAGGAATTTCTTCGATCACTTCAATGATATGAGTCTTCATTCGGAAAGAAATGTTGGAATGCATATCCATGTTAGCCGTAAACCGTTGGGTATGTTTGCAGTTGGTAAGATGACAGAGTTCCTTAACAAACAAGAGAACAAAGATTTCATTACCAGTCTTGCTGGAAGAACCTTGAATAACTATTGTTCACAGGAAACAAGCAGGACTGTTACCTTCCCCCTCGTTCAGGGAAGTGGAGCAAGATACAATACGTTGAACCTTAACAACGAGAACACTGTTGAAGTACGAATCTTTTCTACTCCAACAAGCTATGATGAGTTCGCCCGTAAGCTTCAATTCGTTCAGGCTCTTACTACGTTTTCACAACCATGTCAAGTGGATGCACCGTTGAAAGAACTTACTCACTTCGGTACGTTCCTCAAATGGCTTAAAGGTAATCGTAAGTTTTACCCAGAGCTTGCAGCATTTCTTAAGTCCTCAATGTAACATAAACCACTGATCTTAAAGGAGAATTCTATGTGCGTTGCTGTTTTGAAACCAGAAGGTTTGACTATCTCTGAATCCATCTTGAAGAATTGTTTCGAGGCTAATCCTGATGGAGCAGGACTGATGTATGCAGATCGAGGACAACTGCATATCGAGAAAGGGTTCTTCAAGTTTGAGGAATTCTTGGATAGAGTCAATGAACATCAGGACAAAACTCTTGTATTGCACTGCCGTATCCGTACACACGGCAATATCGATGCAGAGAATTGTCATCCGTTCCGAGTGAACAAGAAGCTTGGATTTGTTCATAATGGAACGATTACAGGTTTCATTGACAATGACAAATCAGATACATGGCTCTTTAATGAAACAATTCTTCAACCGTTGGTGCAGCGATGGGGTATGCTTCCACTCTTCTCTGATCCAATCAAATCACTGGTAGAGGGTCGAATCGGTTGGAGTAAACTGATCTTCCTCAACAACAAGGGTGAGTATCAAATCTTTAATGAGAAGGATGGTCGATGGGATAATGGAATCTGGTATTCCAATAGCTCATACCTGCCACGAATCAAGTATCCTCTTGATACCTACCAAGGTAATTACAATCGGGGGTCATCCAAAAGTCCGAGCGATATCTACAAAAATCCTCTTAAAGGAGGAAACTATTCTAACTTCCAGTACAAGAAAGACAAGGTCGAGACTGGAGTACAAATCTATCTTACTGAACAGGTCTTTGACCCTTCACTGAAGGTAAGCTACAAACGCTATACCATGTGGGAAGTGGTGAGTGTTAATAGTGATTACACAGTGGATTGTGTTGATGATTCTGCTGTAGGTTGTTTCCTGTACAATGTGCCGTTCCATAAGTTCGAGTTGTTTGACGAGAACTTTGATGATATCTCTGATCGTGGACTGGCAATCCCTAACGGTTTGACTAACGGATGGAGTGGAAAATATGACTGACTTTCAGATTGGTGATGAAGTTAAGTTTGTAGAAAGACATTTTGATTATGCAAGGTCTCAATATGTTAACCCAAAGCATTTGTTTACAGTAACAAAGATTTGGAGTAAGGACGGGAAACAACGATTAGATTTAAAATCAAATGTAGATGGAACTATAGCTCCTTGCTGGGACTATAGAGTAGTTTTGGTTAGTGGAAAACCTAGATTAACTAAACAGGAACTACTTTGTGAGAAAGTGAAACAGATGTATGCAAAGCGTAAAGCAAAAGGATATGCGTTCTAGGAGATGATTATGCAGAACACTATACATACATTTAAGCCAGGAGATAAGGTAGTTGTAGTAGAAAGAACTCCTAGAAGAGAGGGAGAAGATAATGATTGGAAAAATGGTTGGGTTACAGAAATGGAAGCTGTCGTAGGAAGTGGTAGGATATTTACTGTTAGAAGTGTTAAGGAAACAGGAGTTTATTTTTTTGAAACTTGGTATGGATGGGATTGGAAGTCTCTTGCTTTTGCAGAAGGCTATGTAGCCCCTCCTCCACCTAGTAAGCATGACTTGGTTTGTCAAAAGATTAAGACAATGTACCAGAGACGAGCAGCACAAGGTTACAAGTTCTAGGAGAAAAGAATGACAGTTAAATTGTTTCCATACAGGATGGGTTCTACCAGTGCAAAGTTACTAGCTCGTACCTTGGGTATCTTGAGAGTTACTCCAAGCTATAGAAAGAAGCGTAGGGATTTCATTATCAATTGGGGCTCAACACAACCAATGGATTGTGATATGAACCAACCGTCTTCTGTAGCAATAGCAACGAACAAACTACTATCATTTAATCGTTGGCGTGAGGCTGGTTTTGAGGATATTCCCCAATTCACTACTGATGTCAACCAAGCAAAAGCATGGATTGAAGCCGGTTTAGGGAAGGTTTACTGTAGAACCTTGTTGACAAGCAGAGAAGGAAATGGTATCGTGGTAGCTGAGACAGTGGATCAATTGGTACAAGCTCCATTGTACACATT
This sequence comes from Nitrososphaerota archaeon, assembly GCA_028867595.1. Lineage (GTDB taxonomy): Archaea > Thermoproteota > Nitrososphaeria > Nitrososphaerales > Nitrosopumilaceae > Nitrosotalea. Next base: position 7,320 of record JAGWGB010000033.1, read on the forward strand.
GCAGACTAAATGCAA
>JAGWGB010000034.1 GCA_028867595.1 Nitrososphaerota archaeon
CCTTGCAGGAACTGTATTGTCAAAGTTCTATCATTTGAAGTCACCTGTTCTTTTTGTGGTGTAATCTCGGTACCATCGATTAAGATAGTAAACGGCTCGTCGGTACCATCACTTGTCTTTGCATCAAGTAAAGACCGTGGGAGTGAAAGTGCGATTGCGCCGTAATTAACTGATAGTAAAGATACAGTCAGAGAAGGATCCAAGATATTAACAGACATGTTCGTCACCGATCCTCCAAAAATAGTATATGGCACATTAAAGATCTGGTGATTATTTGGAGTTTGAACTTTGAATATATCATTGATGGGAATAGTTGTTGCCGTAAACGCAAAAGTTGTTTGGGTTTGAACTTCAGAACCATATTGAATTATAACGGTATAAACACCGCTTGATTTCCACTCAGAACCGGTTATCTCCACCGAGCCTGTGTAAGTGCCATCTTGAGCAACGTTAGCCTGTGATGCCAGGATTAAATTACTGTGAGGATCTAAAATTTGGATGGTTATAGTGTCTCCCTCTAGAACAGTTTTAACAGCGCCAGAAATCACAATCGTATCTCCAAAGATATATGATGATTTGTCGGTCTTGACGGTAATGTTGGGATTTGCGATAATTCTTTGTGCAAAAACAATATTGGAACAAGATAATACTATCAGAAAACCTATTCCAACCACCATTATGGCATTCATTGAATTTTATTATTTTCTAATCTTCTAAAGTTTTACGACAGACAGGCATGTCTCCCCTCACAAAGAGGTGGGTTTACTATTTTTGCTCTTTATCCACAAAAAATGATTAGCCCCCAATTTCAAGCCAAAAATCTGCTTGTCGTAAAGGTTATGGATTAGCGTGCCATTTGTAGCATCTATTTCATAAACCCATTGTTTGAATTCATATTGAGACAAGTATTGTTTTATTGTGACTTATCAAAATAACTAGTTTTCTTTGAATGATCGTAAGGGAACTAGTGGAAGATTTGCATCAAAAGACATTGTCGTTGGGTCTATTAAATAAGCCCACCCAGCGAAGTGATCTGGTTGATCAGCAAAGTGATATTGTCTTGCAACGAATTGATATCGTCTTGCAACGAATTGATATCGTCTATCAGCGAATTGATTTCAGTCTGTAAACCTGCGTTCTGGCTTTCCAGATTATTGATTTCAGTCTGTAAACCTGCTTTCTGAGCTGTCAGCGCATTGATATCAGTCTGTAAACCTGCGTTCTGGCTTTCCAGATTATTGATTTCATTCTGTAAACCTGCTTTCTGGGCTGTCAGTGCATTGATATCAGTCTGTAAACCTGCGTTCTGGGCTGTCAGCGCATTGACCTGATTCTGTAAACCTGCTTTCTGGGCTGTCAATGTAGTAACTTGACCGTTAAGGTCAGTGATTACTTGACAGATAAAGCTCATGAAACCGGGGTTGCCATTTTTTGAACATATCTTGTCTAGATGTTTTTGGAAATCTTGTGCCTTATTTTGGTTGTCTGCTGCTGCAAATTGCGAAATTGGAATTACTACTAGCATTGTAATAACCAACAAAGCCATTAGCTTTAACATCATAACAAGAACAAATTTGCAAATATATAAAAATGATCTATACAGAATTTAATTGCGTTTTAAAAATACGAAAATTTGTGCGTAGAATCCGCAACTATTTGCAATACTTTGCAATTTCATTTTTGATTGAGATAACCCTCTGTTCTTCTCTTGTTGATTCTTTTCATTGCTCTGTCTGCCATATCATTACCATATTCTGCTCTTAGATAATCATATTTTCTTCTTTTCTCTCGTTTTCTGTTGTTTTTCTGAAGATATTCAGCATATGTTATTCTAGGTACGAATCGAGCTAAAAATGTTTCTTTAAGCGAGATTTTGATATTTTATTGAACAAAATCAATTCTTTTTTGGTAACAAATTGTAAGGATGAATCTCATTTGATTTCAAAAAGTCAATTTGGTTTTCAGTTAAGATTTTTTCATAAATTTTTTGTAGTTATCTCTAACATGTCCGTAGAAAAGAGTCTTGTACGTGTAAACTTTAGTTGCCCATGAATCAATTTCCCATTTAAAATCTTGCCAATAGTGTGCTAAAGAATTTACAGAATTTATGACGTTGTCCAAAGTGAAGAAACTGACAGAAAACTTGTGAATTCTATCAAGGACTTCTTGTTCAGAGGGATTCGTTTCCTTAAGTTTTGAAAATTCAACGAATTGTCCTATTATGGATTCCATCTCTAATTTACAAAATTTTACAAAGTTTGGTTTTAGTTTAACCAGTCTTTTTTGCGTGGTATAGTAAACAAGCGGTCTTCCTTTTGTTTGAATGTATCTCTCTTCTACTTTACCATCACCAAGTACTGAAATACGCTGTCTTACCTTTTTTTCACTGATTCTAAAGATTCTCTTGTCATCTACTAATCTGACTAGATATTTCTCAAAAGTAGTGTCAGACATTAATTTTCGTTCCTTGACAACAATTTCTTTTAGCTTATTATGCCATATGACATAATTTTTTCACTATTCCATAGATCAAATCATCAATATCTGTATGATGTGCACTAGTCAACGTTCACTAGTGCGCCAGTATTAATAATATGAATTTCTAAAGAACGTAACCAATTTCATGCCTAAATTAGACATATTGCAAAGACAATTAGACAGCATTAAGACCGAGATCAAGGCTCTCTCAGGCTTTCGTGATATTCCTTCGGTTAGAAAGCTTAGGAGACAACTTGAAGGAGAAAGTAGTGTTGTCAAGGCAAAGATCGCAAAGATAACAGAGCCTAGTGAGAAAAAAGAGATGCTTCAATCAGAGGCAGAAAAGTTAGCGAACAAGAATTGCTCTGAAAAGATGAAGCGTACGTGGAGACACTTGAAGGCAATTAAGGAAAATTATCCCATCAAGATGTCTACAAAAGAGCTCAGAACAGCACTAAAGAAACACAGACAAGGTCTTGAAACTGACATCCCAGACGTGGCTTGGAGGAATCCAAGTCCATGAATTTTTTTCTTCCCACTTCAAACTGTAAAACACTAGATAATATCAGAGTACGAAAACAAAACCGAGATCCTAACTGTCTTGACAGAAAACGACCTATTGTTGCTATGGATACCGAAACCGATGAAGGTGACATTTTCCTACTTGCAGTATCAGATGGAAATTATATTGATGACATTTCATTTGAAAAGATTGCCAAGTTTCTTAAGGTATGAAGGATACTGGATCTTCTTTTACAATCTAGGATATGATGCGGAATGTATTTTAAAATTATTGCCAAAAGAAATCCTTCAACGATACAAATGGAAAAAAGTTCTAGAATTTGAGTACAAAGGATCAAGGTTCACTACATTGATAGAAAGAAACTGACAATATCAAAAGGTCATCATACCATAACATGCTATGACATTGCACAATACTATGAAGGCAAGAAACTTTCAGATGCTTATTCTGATTCGATAGGAAAGCCTCTAGATCTTGAGTACCTTGTCATGAAGGAAAAGCGAAAAATCCTCTCAAAACACCACTATTCCAGACACAAAAAAGAGGTCAGAGACTATTGCCTCCAAGACTGTATTCTCACAAAGGAGCTGGCAGAAAACTGGCTTGAGACGTTCTACAATACCTTTAGTTTCTACGTGGCAAACTGGATTTCATCATGATACCTAGCCGAGAAGGTCTTGATCAAGAACGGCATCCACATACCACTGTTTAACGAAGTACCGTATGAAGTACAAGAACTAGCAAGACAGTCGTTTTATGGTGGAAGATTTGAATTAATCCAACGCGGTTTTATTGGATACTGCTGTCTTTACGATATCAATTCTGCTTATCCTCATGTACTAACAACACTTCCAGATATTACAGATAGAAAATGGACTAGAAGAAAATCAACCTGAATTCAGACAAAAAGAGATTCTGGTTGTCAGAGTTAAAGTCGCTAAATAATGGTTCTTTTTGTGACTCTGTTTCAATGCCTATCGATTTGATAGGAAAGTTGGTTTCAAAGGAAGAAGTTGAGTTTTATGATGATGAAAAATATGAACCTGAAAGCGAATTATGATAAATATCATACCTCTGGTTTTTTAGACTTTATTATTTGGAAAGCTAATTTTTGTTGGACATCTCTGGCTTTGTTAAGAGTATCCTTCATAACATCATATCTAATGTCAAAAGACTTGCGATCTTGACAATGATATAATCCAATAACAGAATGAAAGGCAGTTTCCAACTCTATTTCTAATTCATTTATTTTTGGCAGAAGTGAGGGAAAGTACAAAGCCAAACTAGATCCAAAACGGTTCTTAGCATACGCTATTTCATCACGTCCTTTTTGAAATATCATAAACTCATTTTTGAACTTGTTAAGTGGCATATCGGAAGCATTTGTAGGAAAGATTCGTTGATCTGCCAACAAATTACCCTTGGTGTCAAATCGTGTTGTATAATCATCATATTCACGATATACTTGGTTCCCAAAATTTGCTATTAGTGAATAATATTTGTGGTAAGATTCATCCAATTGTTCTAAAATTTTTCTTTTTATTTCTGTTTCTTCCCTTCTAGACTGCCATGAGTTTGTAATCCATTTAGATGTGAATATCCCACTAATTACTGGTAAAAATGACCAAAATCACTTGCTTAGCAAAATCATAATCAAAATCCATTGTATCGATCACTAGTATAGATTAGTTAAAGATTATCTGTTACCACAAAATTCAACTAAATTCTGTACGTAAATCTTTGCTATCGTTATCTCTTGACACATCGACATTCCATAATTATCTTTCATCCCATGCTTAAACTTGTAAGGTCTTTCCATCTGAAACGTTCTCTCTAACAACTCCAAAAACCTACGAATCAAGTCAGAATCCATCACAACCTTGCCTTCCCTAGTCCAAGTATAGTCCTTTTTCTTGATTGATTGATCATGGTTCTGATGATTTGCCAACTTGTAGACAGAATATTCCACTAGCCAACGAAAAGGCTCTATGATATCATACACTAACGCCTGAAACGAAGAATGAGGCTTGTGATAAAATCCGTAATATGCGTCAAGACCTAGTGCATTTACAAACTTGCAGATCTCACCAGCTAATACAGCATATCCGTAATTCAGTAGAGCATTGATAATATCTCCAGCATAACGGTTCTTCAGTACAAGACCGCCTCCATGCCTTGACTCAAAGCCATACTTTGCAGGAATCATTTTTGTATAGTTGTTAAAGTAGATATTACCACATCTTGATTCAGTCGTAAGAAAATCTCTATACCCCTTCAAGTTTGGAATTGATTTTCTGTATTGTTCCAGTTGAGATATTCCTTTTTGCAAATCCTCACGTTCAAGTGATTTAAAAAAATTAATCTGGCTCTCAAGTTTAGCGTCTAGAATCCATTTCCTAAGATACTGAACCCTGTCAGGATCTCGAAATGCGTCATACTGTGTCATTCGGTATCTTGTAGCAGTATTGGAATTCATTACATTATTCATGAAGGCATGTGGATGTCCGTAGGTATCAGTCAGTAAGACGTTGATGTTCTTTTCAGATAACAGCTTGATTGCTTCTGTGGATACGTATCCTTTTCCTGAGATTACTATTTTTTCATAAGGGATTTTAGTTACAAACCATTCTTCCTTGTCGGATTGTCCTGTGATATCGTTTTGACCGTTTGTTAGAATTACTTTGTTGTCTTTGAGGTTGATAGATACTCCGTAGCCTCGTAAGAGTTTGATGTTGTAATGATTTTTCTTACCTTTGAGAGTCATATTATACAGTATAAGAGCTTATGTGGAAAACAAATTTGGAATTAGGCATTCCTTTACGAACAGATTTCCATTTGTTGTTTGTAAAGAATTTTCCCAACATGGAATCAAGCTGTTTTTCAGAATAATTCATAAATGTAGTAAATGTTATACCTTGATTGCAATAATTATTGTCTACAATTGTTTCCAATGATTTAATTTGCTTAGGAAAACTTTCTTTTTTCTTTGCATCTTGGTGTAATACAAAGGATTTGAGTTCAAAGACTATTCTCTCTTTCTCTGTTCTAACGTCTAAATCAGCTTTGGTATTCTTGTCGGGATAATCAAAATTGGTAGATATGTTTGATAAAGGATACCAATTTTTCAAAACTATTGGAATTTCTGCTCGGAACCAAGATTCAAAAGATGCAGGACTTCTTAGGATGAATTCTGATGATTTACATGTTTGAAAATGATTAATAAAATGATTCAGAAATTGAGTTTGATCTAACACAAGATTTGTGATCGTTTACTTGATTCTAAAGTTTTACGACAACTAGCAGATTTTTAGCCTAAATTTGGGGGCTAATCATTTTTACTCTTTATCCACAAACTCGTCTGCCGTCGGAGGCTCGGGGCTGAGTCCCTTTCTCTTTCGCAGATCACTTATGATTGTTCCAAGTATAGAGTTTGGAACAGGGGTCCATGCCTTGAAATGTGTGTTCCACATTGCCTTTCCTGCGGTCTGTCCGCGCATTACCTCTGACAAGTCAAATGTTTCAGATGCCGGAATCTCCCCGGTAACAATGTTTACCACGCCTTTTTGCTCCATGTTTAGCACCTTGCCACGCTTTCCCGATATCACACCTGCCACGT
>JAGWGB010000035.1 GCA_028867595.1 Nitrososphaerota archaeon
AGCCATTAGGAAAGGTAAAGTTCACTGTGTACCATTCCGTCATGAAGGGTTTTGTGTCATGCTTTAACATAGGATTTATGGTATCGGCTTGAAAGGTCTGGTTTTGTATAGTCACCGTTCCAAAGTCCTTGTCGAACCCTTGGTACGGTTCATGAATTACATACGAGTATGGTTTCACAGGTTGCCTAAAGATTACAGGATTTGTAATCACCAAGAAGCCTAGCAAAACTAGGGAAGCGATACCCACAATTGTGAATATCGTAAGATGGAGAGTTTTCATTTTATTTTCTCACCTTACCAAGGAAGGCCGTCAATCATCTCGTTTGGATATATCTTTGTGATTGGAGGTGTGGTACATTGCAGAAACCTCTTGTCAATCTGGTATGAAGTTGTGTTCCAAACATGTTTGAATTCCATGCCAGGAGCTATTATCCTAAAGGTTTTGATCGTCGTAGTCTGATTATTTGAAACATAATTCAGGGAACAATTCTCAAATGTATGGATTCCAGGATTGATAAGCTCAAACACTAGATTTCCGGCGGAATCTACGACAAAGTTGCTGTCAAAGTCATAACCAATGTAATCTGGAGGCTGGGCAAGAGGCTTGTTGCCTACGGTCAAGAGCACGCGGTCACCCCCGCATACTCCGGGCGGAAGATATAGCCAATAGGATCCTACAGGAGCGTCCTGTCTTGCGGATATTGATACAGTTATTGTGGCATAGCCGTCAGGTCCTACGACTGCAAAGCTTGGCGAGTAGCTTATGTCAAGTCCCGGATGGTCCTCGCTTGCAACCGGCCTGTCTGATTTCCAAACTGTCGAGTTGTCAACGTTTAGGAGGTTGCCACTAAGAAAAGAGATCCCTCCTGCCAAATTGTGGCCTGGTAAGAACTGTCCCTGATGTACCTGCATTACAAAGGAGCCTGTCTCGCCAGGCCTTAGCAGGTAGTCGTCAAATTCCAATCCCCCGGCGTCTGGTCCAGCGAGGTACCTATGGTACAGGCCAAAGCCTGAATAGCTTACTAGTGTCCCATTGTTTGGCGGCATGCTGGGAATCGGAAGGCATGAAGAGTATGTCAGAAAACCCGGAAGCGTATGGGAAGAGCCTGAACTGATGTTAATTCCAGAATAGTTGGATGGTATGGCGGTAAACTCTTTCTGATACCTCATGTTATCAAGTGTTGCAACGATCTCGTATCTTGTTGGCTTGGTAACTAGAGAATTATTTTCAAGCCCGGCATAAAATGTAATATTCCATGGGTCTGCACAGTGGCCATGTCCATAGTCCCTTTCAGGCGTAGGACCAAAGACTAGGAACTGATTCGACGCATCAAGTACCGATACTGATGGAATCCTGCAACCATAGTCTTGGTTGACATTTCTTAGATTTACATCAACAGGATATCCTGCCTCATAGGTTTGGTTTGCAAGGTCAATCTCAAGCTTGTAAGGTGGTGTTTGGTTTGAAATGACGGTAAAGTTTGCTTCAGTGGATTTATTGTCAAGGTAAGCAAACATGGTATAGGTACCGGTCTTGTTGATGACAGGAAACCTGTTGGTAGCATAATCTCTTACGTAGTAGGTAAAGTTGTCAAGTGAGGGTGACACGCTGGCCTCCGTGCGGGTATGACAGAACGGACAGTTGAACCAGACTTGGGTTCCATTTGCATCGAAGATCTTCACCTCAGGTTCTGTATACCAGTAATAGCCAGAATAATCTACCGTGGCATTGATTGCCTGATGTACAGAATATTTTTTCTGCAAATCAGTGATCTTGATTGTATTTATGGTTGCGGCTGTCGGCAATACAGTAAAGCTGTTCAGTATCGTTCTTTTACCGTATGATATCTCAAGAGTATAGTTTCCTGTGCGGTCAAGTGCCGCTGAATATGAACCGGTCTTGCTTGGAAAATAAAATCCAAAGTCTCCACCCTGCATAGCCTGGCATAAGGTATCCCCTGATTTTACATCAAGTATCGGAGATGAAGGTGTCATGTCGTTGTAGATCTTGATACCCGGAGTAACGCAGGGAAACGTTCCATGTCCCCTGATACTGATAGTAAAGTTTGCAGTATCGCCTACTGTGTATGCATTTTGCAGTCCTTCCGCATCAAACGTGGTGTACGAAGTCTGGCTTGGGCTTGGAATGTTCAGGGGATATAGACTCGCATGCGAGAAAACAAGATAGATTCCTCCTCCAATTCCAAGTGCGGTAATTATTGCAATATACAATACCTTCATTTTCAATCATCCAAAGTCCCTTAATGGGCGATTGAAATCCATTTTGTATATTCCAGTACCATCAATGTCATTGTTGGAGAAATCAAAATTCATGCCAAAGATTATTGACCTTGTGTCAGAGCTTGGCGCATAGCCAAAAAGTGGTGCGGTATATGGAGCTGCCGTATTGCCATACAAAAGCTTGACTGTGCCATCAGACGGCCTTACCATGCTTAGCAGGCCTGCAGGGCATGAATTTTCACCAACCTTCTCGTCCTGCACACATTGGTGAATCATTGTCTGGTAAAGGAGTGAGTCGTTTGAGACCCATCTCGGATTTGCGTAACCGTCATTTGCATTTTTTTCCAAAATTGTAAAATTCTTGCCCGCAATATCGAACAACCCGAGATAGGAGACTGGTTGCTTGAATCCCCCTCCTAAGGAAAGGTCCACAATGTCCGTGCCATTGCTGGTCGGGTGAAGCGGATCATCATATGAGACGAACGCAATCTTAGTACCATCTGGAGATGCAACCATATCTTGGAACAGCGCAGTCCCATTGTAAAGCAGTCTGATTTTTTTGCCGTCAGCTGAAGCCAGCCACATCAAGTTGTAATGCCTCACGAGGAATGCGGGCCTTTCCTGTTCCAGCCTCGTAGAATTGTAATGGCTCTCAACAAAGACAATATTTCCGTCTGACTCTAGATCAAAACCCCTGACATGGGAGTCTTTTGTTATAAAGCGATACGTGGCGTTGCTAAGATCGTATCTGAAGATGTCTTGGTATGTCTCTTTTTTATCGTTGTACTGACCTACAAAGTAGATCGAAGTGTTGTCAGGAGAGACATGGATGTTTTCGATATAGTTGAATTCAATGGGAATCTTTATCTCCCTAATCTCATTTCCATCCAGACTTATCGTATACAAATAAGATATCGGAGCACCTGCACCCATACTAAAGGCTGCAAATTTTCCGTCTTTGCTCCAATCAAAGTCATTGGTGGTGATTCCGTTACCACTTCCCTGATTGCCCGGAAGATGTATCTGCAAGATTGCACGATAATCTACTAGTTTTTGGGTCTTTTCAACTGCAAAGCCTTCTGGTTGGAATGGGTTTGCGTGCAACAACACGAATGATCCTATGATAGTCAGTATTCCAGTTCCAGCAATTATTGCAAGATGGAGCGTTTTCATTTATCCTCCACATTTAGAGGCGGGGATTTTCTTTTTCTCATCACATACAGAATACCAACTATCACCCCAATTGTAGAAACCCCCGCCATAAAGATGAGCCCTGCAATTGTTCCAATTGATGCAAAGTTGTTACCGTGTTGTATCGCTGGAGCCTTGCCTTCAAGATATGACGTGGGCCCAAAAGTCATTCCGTTGTCATGGCTTGCCCTAAAGAAGACATGGTAAGTGTCAGGCGAGGCATCTGTCCATGCAACAAACACGTTGTTTCCGCTTGCATCAACATACGGATTCATCGGATTACTGTCATTGTTGAGAATGATGGTATTGTCAGCTCCTCCAGCGTCAGATATATTCTTGAACAGGACCGCGTCGGTTCCATTCAGATCGTTTATCCATGTGACGTACAGATTGTTCTCTTGCAGAGCCATGCGGGGCGGGTATCTTCCGTCCGCTTTTCCAAGCACAATTGGACTGTCAGGGGAATTGCTATGGTCGCTAATCGAAGACAAAAAGACAATATTCTTTCCATTGTCAGTTTCTGTCCACAAGAGGGAAAGAGTGTTATTTTTCGATTCAATGCCGCGTAAGACAAGAGTCGAGGTTCCGTGATACAGGCTGGTCGTAGTGGAATATGTAAGAAACGGCACTACCCTTCTCATGAGAACAAGGTTGTTTTTTGAGTCTCGATATGCAAGGTACAGTTTTCCTCCTGATACCGATATCTTTGGATTTGTAGAATTCTTGTCATCCCCGCTTGCCAATAGGGTGTGAAAAGTCATCCCTCCGTCTAGGCTATACGAGAGGTAAATCTGGCTTGCCAAATAGTTGGTTCCGTTAAGACCGTGCTCCTCCCATGCCAGAAAGACATTGTTTCCGTCTGCCGCAATCTGTGGATTGAGCGAGTCATCAATATCGTTGCTCATAAGCCGTGGTCTCCATCCTATCACATCTAATTTGTTTGAACCAAAGTATACCCTGCCGTGCGGTCTGTCGTTTTTTTCTTCTAGTCCTGACGAATAGGTCGAGTTCTTTGTTGGCCAGTGCTCTATCCACGTAGAGTAGTAATTGTTTCCCGAAAGAACTATCTTGCCACCTCCGGCTTGAGCCCAGCCTGTGCTTGCGCGCCCTGTTCCATAGCTTGGTTTGTGTATGTCACCCCCCATTACAAAGATGCTAGGAAACTCGCCTATAGAATCAATAGTGTCCTTCCACATGGCATAGACCTCCCGTCCCTCTGCAGCCATTACAGGTTCTGTCGAGTCAGATTGTGTATATCTTACAGTAGGCGAGCTGCTAATGTCAATTGGTTGCGTAAAATTTGTTCCGTTGTTGTCACTTGATGCAAGAAATATGTTATTGCGGTCACCAACTCCCTTGCCCTGCCACATAACATATACAAATTTTCCCCCGGTTGCAACAGAGACGTTGCTTTCCCCCGGACCTGTGCGGATAAAAGGCATCTTGTCTACGTCCTCGCCGGTGATGGTTATCGATCCCCGTTTTCCGATTGCTTCGTAGTTGATATAATTTCCCTCCGCATCTTTTAGGCCTTGAACCTGGGCCTCTGGTACAAAGAAATATGTTCCAGATTTTAAGAGCCTTATCTTGTACTGATAGTCAATGGACTTGCCTGCGGGCACTGTCATGTTCTCAAACCCAAAGAGGCTGTATGGTTTTGAGCATATCATGTGCCAAGCTTGACTGTAGCCATCAGACTGTAATGTGAACATGACTCGCACATCCTTGTCGATAAGATTGGTTATCGTACCGTTTATCGTGACTGCCTGACCTGTCTTGCCATCTGTCGGATACTGTTCGTTTGAGAATTTCAGGACCTGCGTTTGGTTGGAGGACACAGAGCTTGTGCTATTTTCGTTTTGGCCAAATGCAAGGCCGACATGCAAGATTAAAACAGATACCATAATTACACCGATTGCAAGATGGAGAGTTTTCATTTCATTCACGCACCTTACCAAGGAAGGCCGTCAATCACCTCGTTTGGATATATCTTTGTGAGTGGAGGTGTGGTACATTGCAAAAGTCTCTTGT
>JAGWGB010000036.1 GCA_028867595.1 Nitrososphaerota archaeon
GAATATCTTGTGAGCAAATGAGTAGGGTTTGAATAAGATAGATCCATGGCAGAATGCACTCAAGCAACTTGCAGCTGCCGCAAAAATTTTGAAGCTTGATCCAGGCGTACATGAAATGCTTGCAAGCCCAAAAAAAGTTTTGACAGTATCGCTTCCGGTAAAAATGGATGACGGAAGAATCAAAGTTTTCACGGGATTTCGATCACAACACAATGATTTTCGAGGACCTTTCAAGGGCGGAATACGATACCACCCAGATGTAACAATTGAAGAAGTTAAAGCACTCTCCATGTGGATGACTTGGAAATGTTCCATAGTTGATGTTCCATTTGGGGGAGGAAAAGGCGGAATCATTTGTGATCCAAAAAGACTCTCGGCTGGAGAAAAAGAGAGACTCACAAGAAGATTTGCGTATGCGATATCTGAAATAATTGGACCTGGAAAAGACATTCCTGCTCCTGATGTTTACACAACTGGAAAAGAGATGGCTCAGATAATGGATGTATACAGCGTAATGCACGGACAGGGAGAGCCTGCAGTGATTACAGGCAAGCCAATTCCTATCGGAGGCTCACAGGCAAGAAATGTTGCAACAGGTCTTGGTGTCTCATACTGTGTAAGAGAGGCTGCAAAAAAAGTCGGGCTGCGACTCAAGGGCGCAAAGGTGGTAATACAGGGGTACGGCAATGCAGGTACATTTGCAGCAGAATACATTGAAAAGATGGGCGCAAAGATAATTGCAGTAAGCGATTCAAAAGGTTCTATAGTTAATACCAAAGGGCTAGACTCCAAAAAAGTGCTAGACTACAAGACCAAGACTGGAAGCGTAGTCGGATATCCTGGAAGCAAAAAAGTTTCAACAGAAGAACTGCTGACAACACCATGTGACGTGCTTGTTCCAGCAGCACTTGAAAACCAAATCACACCACAGATTGCAAAAAATATTGATTGTAAAATAATTGGCGAGGCTGCAAACGGGCCTACTACTCCTGAAGCCGATGAAGTTTTGCACAGAAACAAGATAATGGTGATACCAGATATCTTGGCAAACTCTGGAGGAGTATGCATATCGTATCTAGAGTGGGTGCAAAACTTGCAGAGGTACTATTGGCCATTTGACGAGGTGGCAGGCAAGATGGAGCACCACATTGTAAAAGGCTTCAACGATACGTATGCGTTATCCAAAAAGCACAACGTAGACATGAGAAAGGCAAGCATGGTTCTTGCAGTAGGACGTGTGCTAGAGGCATACGAAGCCAGAGGCCTCTGGCCATAAACTGAAAACTTGTTTTCTTGACCTGACATGACCAAAGCATTTGTAGCTATACATTGCGAGACTGGAAAAGAATCTCAAATCATAAGAAAACTCTTAGAGGTAAAAGGAATTAAAAACGTAACAGGCGTTCTTGGCCTGTATGACATCATAGTTGAGATAGAAAGCCCGGACTCGAGTCTTCTTGAAAAAATAATAACAGAGCACATTCGCAAAGTTCCTCATGTGCTTACTACAATGACGCTCATCACTGTCTGAGTACACTTGGCAGTAACTGACAGAAAATAAAAATTAAAAGATCAGAATTTAAGATGTACTAAACGAGTGACCGCAAGAACATGACTTGGTCACGTTTGGATTGTTTATCTTAAATCCAGCGCCCATCAGACTCTCGATGTAGTCAATGTTTGCGCCCTTGAGATATTCAGCACTATAGCTGTCAACAACCATCTTTACGCCGTTCTCTTCGATGAGGACATCGTCTTCCTCGGCCTTTTTCTCAAAGCCCATTCCGTAAGACAGTCCAGAGCATCCTCCGCCCTGTACGTAAACTCGCAGAAATTCTGGCTTGTCTGCCTCTTCTTTCATGAAAGCAGATACCTTTTCTGCAGCTTTTGGCGTGATTGTTATTAGCTTTGTTGCCTGTGTATTGCTCATAAGTCAGATTCGTGCTTTAAATTATAATAATCTTTTCATACCGGGCATATTCGGAATCAAATGGTACGTGGAGGTAAAACGATCTTTATTTCTTTGATTTGTTCACAAAGGCAGTCATTCTCTCAGACCTGTCTGGATGTGTAAAGCACAGACCCCATGTGTAAAGTTCCAATGAAAGACCTGTGTCAATGTCAGAGTTTCTTCCCTTGTTTATCGCAACCTTTGACATTCTAACTGCCATGGCAGAGTTTTGCGCGATCATCTTGGCAAAGTTTGTTGCCTCTTCTGAAAGCTTTGCAAGCTCGACTACTTTGTTTACCAGTCCCATCTCTTTTGCTTCGTCTGATTTTATCATTCTTCCTGTGTAGATCAAGTCCTTTGCTTGTGATATTCCGATAATTCTTTGCAGTCTTTGTGTGCCTCCCCAGCCTGGACAGACTCCTATTGTTACCTCTGGCTGGCCAATCTTTGCAGTGTCTGCAGCTATTCTGATATCGCATGCAAGTGCAAGCTCGCATCCTCCTCCAAGTGCAAATCCATTGATTGCTGCAATTGTTGGCCTGCTACAATTTTCTACTGTAAAAGTCAGCAAGTGTCCTACCTTTGCATATGCTTCTGCCTCGATTGGTGATATAGTTGACATGTATGCAATGTCTGCACCTGCAGAAAATGCCTTGTCTCCCTCGCCTGTAATGATTACAACCTTTACCGAGTCGTCAGTCTCTATCTCTTTGAAAACTTTGATGATATCATTTGCAACATCCATGTTCATGGCGTTGAGCTTGTCGGGCCTGTTAATTTTTACAGTGCAGATTCCATCTGACTTTGAGACGTTAACCAAAGACATGCAAAAACTCCAAACTATGAGGAAATTAAACCTTGTCTGGGTTGTGCTTTCCCCATTGGTGTAGAGCGGCTCCCGCAGCTACCCAGTTTCTAATGTCGTCATATACTGGAACTTGGTGTTTCTCAATCAATGCAGATACCTTTTGTGTATATGGACCGCCGTTTCCTCCTACAAGCAGTGGTTTCTTTCCTTGCTTTGAAAACTCGCCCAAGTAATCAATGATTGTCTCCTCTAGCGGATCGTCCTGGAAGACAAACCATGGCATTACAATATCGATGTTGGGGTCGTCCATGAATTTCTGTATTGTATATCTGTAATCGTCGGCATTTGCACCACCTGTTACATCAGCAGGGTTGCCGTTTCCGATAACATATGTTGGTGGGTAGTGTGCTTTCATCTCTTTTAGTGTGTTCTCTGTTACCTTGCCAAGTTCTAGTCCGTATTTTTCAAATTGGTCAATTGCACCAATCATTGGACCTGCTCCGTTGCTTACCAGTCCGACTCGGGGACCTTTGGCAGCTGGCTGCCAGGAGAGTGCCTTGACAACTGATGCTAATTCTTGATAACTATCAACTGAGATTATTCCTGCTTGCTTGAATGCGTTCATGATTATTGCATTAGAGCCTCCAAGTGAGCCTGTATGTGATGCTGCTTGCTTTGCTCCAAGCGTTGTCCTTCCGCTCTTCCAAATTACAATTGGCTTTTTCTTTTCTTTCATTACGCGCTTGGCAGTCTCGATGAACTTGCGGCCATCTCCAAATCCTTCTACGTATAGTGCGATGACTTTGGTTTGCGGGTCATTTGCCAAGTACCATATCATGTCAGCCTCGTCAACGTCTGACCTGTTACCATAGCTTACCATCTTTGAGAGGCCAAACGTGTCTGCAGTCTCAAGGAAACTGATTCCCATGGTACCGCTCTGGGACAATAGTGCTACTGGGCCCTGTCTTGCACGAACCATTCTTGCCTGGCCTTGGAATGCGCAGTCAAGTCTGTTTGCTGCATTGAACATTCCGATGCAGTTTGGACCGATGATTCTAATCTTGTGTTGCTCTGAAAGTCTTTTAATCTCTGCTTCATATGCTGCTCTCTCTCCGCCAAGTTCTTTTCCTCCGCCTGAAACTATGACGACATTGTGGATTCCTTTCTTTGCACATGTTTCAAGAACTGGAGGTGTGACAGAAAGGTCGACACATATGACAACAAGATCAACTGGATCTTGGATTGCGTCAAGTGTCGGGTAACACTTGATTCCAAGAATCTCTTCTGACTTGGGATTAATTGGATAGACCTTGCCTTTGTAATCGTGCTTTGCAATGCTGTCAAGAACAGAGTTTCCAACCTTGCCTGGAGTTGCAGAGGCGCCAACCAATGCGACTGACTGTGGCGTAAAAAATGTCTCCATGAACTCGATGTTTGGCTTTGCAGTAGAGATTGCATCTTTCTTTACTTCTTTTCTGAGAATTATCTTTGCGTCTACGACATAGTATGATTTTGGATATACTACAATTGGGTTAAAGTCAACGCTGTCAAAGTGCGTCGCATTGTCAACACCAATCTTTCCTATTTGTACAAGTGCTTTTGCAAGCATGTTCAAGTCGACTGGCTTGCTTCCTCTGTATCCTGAAAGTATCTTGGCACCTTTAAGATCTGCAAGCATTGACTTTGCATCATCAACAGTAATTGGAAGCATCCTAAATGAGACATCCTTGAATATCTCTGTAAGAACTCCACCAAGCCCTACCATTATGACAGGACCAAACTGTGGGTCGTTTTGCAGTCCGACAATGAGCTCGATTCCTTGTGGAACCATTTTTTCAAGCAAAATTCCTTTTAGCTGCACTCCCTTTTTCTTTGAAAGTCTGGAATACATGTCAGTAAATGCTTTCTTTACTTCTTTTTCGTTTTGCAGTCCGACCTTGACTCCTCCAACGTCTGTCTTGTGAAGAATCTGCGGTGATACTACTTTCATTACGAGAGGAAATCCAAGTTTCTTGGCTGCCCTTGTTGCCTCTTTTACGTTGTTTACTAACGCATATCCTGGAACCTTGATTCCGTATTTTTTCAAAACTGCTTTTGATAGATCCTCGGTGATTACCTTGTGATCGGTTGCTATTGTTTGCTCGAAAATTTTTGTAACTGTACTCATGACGAGATCCGAGTCTTGGCGTCATTATATTAAACTTTTGTCAAACTAGAACTCTATCTAGGGAATTT
>JAGWGB010000037.1 GCA_028867595.1 Nitrososphaerota archaeon
ATTAGTAAGGGATTTGTCACAAACCGTTGAAAAGGCACAACTTCGCAAACAGCTCTTAGACCAGCGAGACGGCACCTCGCTTGATTTTATAAAAATAGCAAGCGGCAAGATTCGCGACAACCTGCGAAAGATAGAGTATTACAGAAATGCCACAAGCATCGGGGTATACTATTCCATAGGAAGCGAGGTTCACACGCAGGATATAATGCAGGAGATACTAAATGCCGGAAAAGAGCTGTCGCTTCCAAAGGTTGAAAAAAATGACCTAGTCTTCAAGAAGATATCTAGTTTTTCAGACCTTGAGATGGGAAACTTTTCGGTGATGGAGCCAAAGGACAGGTGCGAGACTGTCAAGAAGATTGATGTTGTATTGGTGCCTGCAATTGCCCTGACAGTGGACGGGTATAGGCTGGGATATGGATTTGGGTACTATGACAGATATCTTAACGGCAAGCGCTCAAAGAAGATTGCCCTGTCGTATTCCAAACAAGTGGTAAAGGCAATGCCGCACGACGGACATGATATCAAAATGAACTGTATTGTTACAGAAGACAAGATAATTTATCCCAAGTCATAAAGATTTGATCATAGCTGCAGATCATTTGACTTTTTACGAATATGAATTAGTTGTTTTGTATCCGTAATCTTTCGTTATCATCCATTAATTTTCAATTCCCACTTTTTTATTCACATTTACTGACCTTCGTTTGGATCTGGTTCAGATAGATTAACTGCTACTCCAGTCGGTACGTTATACAATGGCATTCCTTTAGCATCAAATTTGTTAACATATCTACTTACCTCATTCACGGTAAGTTTTATCTTCAATTTTTGACCCGTTTTAATAATTCGGTATGCATTCCATGGTTCATGATTTCGATCTACATGAACTTCATATTTTGAACCAGAAAGAGGTTGACCGTGTTGCGTAGGATCTGGGTCTCCTCTAAGAGAAACAGGCGCACGTACTACCCAAACAGGATTAGAAAATTCAAACCCCAAATTCTTTGGATCGTAAGGATCACGTGCTATTCTTGTCAATACGATTCTTGCACGTATAGTTGCACCATCCTTCAATTCATATTCATTCCATTCTTCAGATAGGATGGTAAAATCAAGATCCTCGAAGTCCTTAGGCATTGGTTTTGGTGGAGGGGGTTGTTGAGCCATGGTCATTTCATTACTTTTTTTCTAGAGTGCCCTTTATCCACTTTGTTAGTTCCCTAAAAAGCGTGTGTTTGGATACATCCAGAACCGTAAGTACAAAATCCTCTACACGTATCTCGTTTCTAAATTCTGACATCAACGCATATTCTATATGATCTAGTGTAAGCATACCTTCCAAATATTGTTTAGTCACACTATCTGTCTGTGCATATGGAGAGTGCTTGAAAATCACACCATTAGCCCAAAAGAAATTTCCTAATCTTCCACCCATGCCTTTAGACAAAGCATGTGTTGCAGCTTTAGCAAATGCTTCAGCACTCTCATATTTCATGTAACTTCTTATCGTGACTTGTTTGTAAGGTTCAACTGCAAATTGGGTCATTGCATATACTTCTCCTGGCTATTGGTTGAAATGAAAGTTGGAGTAATTATATTAGACGATTCCAATTCAACGGAGTCTGGAAGAGGATCAGCGATAGAGGTAAGAGTCCTACCTAGAACACCCATCTGTCTACGTAAATCAGACGGTATAACTCCAGAAAGAGACAATGTTTGTTGCAATACAGTTCTTATAGAACTAACCAAACTTTCAGATACGCCAAATTCATAACCAATTGTTTTATCTGCAACATTTTTCTTTAGAATTTCTCGGATGATCATAGGAATGAGTATACTAGCTTGATCCATAGTAATTACTGGCGAAGGAATTGGCATCCATTCTAAATGAAATTCTTTTGTTTTTTGTTTTAAATACAATATGTAATTACTTACTTCCATATCAAATCGTCCGGCAATGAGTCCAGCATATTTATCACGTATTTCATCAAACTGAGCTAGTTTTCTAAAAAAAGATTCACGTTCAGTTGTACGCAAAGCTGACTCGTACACTGCTGATAGGTAAACCATTAGAATATCTGATGCACTATCCACAGATATTGAAGTCAAGTATTCCAGAGTTTCATCAGGTAACTTTTCAATTAGCACACCCAACAACTTTACCTTAGTATCGAATTTGAGATCTTTTGCCTCATGCCAATCATAGGCAGTTTTTCGTGTAAGTCCACAAGCCATTGCAGCGGCGGTACGGCTACCTAATTTTTTTTCTAATAAGCTGAATAATTCGATACTGTCATTCGGATTGAGCAAATTAGCATATTTAGATACAAATTCCATCTCTTACCTATGTATAGTTAGGTAAACACTAATATAATAGTATTTGTATTATAAATGTGAAATTGGATGATATTTTGTGCCGAGAGAGAGGATTTCATATCAAAGAATCAGACAGACTTATTCCAAAATGTACTGCAATCAAGTATTTTCAATATCAGAAACAGCCTTTTCAGTAATGCCGATTTTGCGAAACCATCCATTGCAAAAACAATAACAAGAGAAGACGCTGCAACTGGATATACATATGCAATTGAAATTCCAGCCAACCAAAGAATAGTGATTCTAAGTGAAAAAGAAATGATATTGAATGGTAGTACTGTTGATAACAAAGGTTTCTACCATTGGGAATCAGGTAAGATTTTTCTGAATCAGAGATGGGTGTGTTTGGAAACCATTTATCATGAAACCTTACATGCGACATCTCTAACAAGCGTGAGGACTGACGTCAATCAGCAATTCCTTGATTTCTATGAAGGTTTAACAGAATGTTACACTGGATACTTGCTTCTAAAGAATCACAATTCCTGCTATAATAACTGCTGGAGAAAGAAGAGCAATACTGCATGTCAATTTACCTATCAACCAATAACCAGAGTCTGGGCCTCTTTTTTTACTTGTGTTGATATGAAAGAAACTTTTCCGATTTATTTCTACGATAATTCAACTGATTGGGAATCGTCATTTGATTCATTCATAAGCAGGATAAGAGAAGCAGGCAATACAAACTTCACAAACATACTTCAAGAACCAAATACAAAACCCACTTGGTTATCATTTCATCAAGAATGTCTAAACCAACTTGGCTCAAAATACGAAAGTACTTACAACTCCAATCGCTCTACAATAGACCTCATCAAAATCATCCAATAAAATACAACAACATGCTTTCTCAGGATCTGTACTATGCTTTCTTGGGACTAGGTGCTGCTTTTGCAATGTGGGGTATTGATAAAATACTAGAAGTTTTCCCATCTAGATTTACCCGTTACGCAAAGGCATTACTTGGACTTTCGTATTTTATCATGGGAGTAATAATAGTGGTTTTGGTTATCTCTGCTGGTCATACTTGATTAGCCTTTTTCAATTAAGTTTTTTAATAATTAGTTGATTCTTTTGCTACTAGTTTGTTTCGATTTAATGAATATCATTGAAGTACATTTGACTCTGAGTAAAGGTTCAAGATCTTATAGTCTTAACCCACAGAGGGTCAAAGTCCTTTTTTTCCAATATCAGTTCTGCAATATTTGCTAGGCCAGCTAATCTTCTCAATTCTGGCATAAGCATTAGAGATTGCACTCTGCAGCGTGTCACCAATTGCAGTGACACCTAGCACGCGCCCGCCATTTGTCAAGACCTTGCCATCAACACGCTTTGTTCCGGCATGAAACACATACGAGTTTCTGTCTTGCACATCAAGACCCAAAATCTCCTCATTTTTTGGGTAAGACTCGGGATATTCCTTTGAAGCAAGTACAACACATACCGCACTCTGGCGCTTCCATGATATCTTGGGAAGACGGGATAGCGTTCCGTCAATGCTTGCCTGGATGTAATCAATCAAGTCAGAGTCCATCCTCATCAGTATTGGCTGGCATTCTGGGTCGCCCATCCTTGCATTAAACTCTAAAACAAAAGGCTTGCCGTCTTTTACCATTATTCCAGCATATAAAAATCCGCAAAATGTCATCCCCTCTTTTTTCATACAGGATATGGTCTTTTCAATTACATTTTTCTGGATATCTTGTGCCAAGGTATCATCAATGACACCCGTTGGAGAATATGCGCCCATGCCACCGGTGTTAGGCCCCCTGTCACCATCGTAGACTCGCTTGTGGTCCTGACTTGTTGCCATCGGATATGCAACGGTACCATCAGATATTGCAATATACGACGCCTCTACACCGTCAATTCTCTCTTCCAAAATAATCCGAGCGCCTGATGCGCCAAAGCTCTTCTCAACTAGAATCTTGTCAATTGCAGAGATTGCCTCTTGTTTGTCATTGCATACAATCACGCCTTTTCCAGCTGCCAAGCCATCTGCCTTTACTACAAGAGAATAGTCAACTGATTTTACGTATTCTTTTGCCTTTGTCGCATCATCGAATATCTCAAAGCGTGCAGTAGGGATGCCGTTTCTTTTCATGAAATTTTTTGCCCAGACCTTGCTTGATTCAAGTCTTGCAGCATCCTGGGTTGGACCAAATATTGCAAGGCCTTTTTTTGTAAACACATCCACAATTCCTGCGGCAAGCGGCACCTCAGGTCCCACTACCGTAAGACAGTTCTTCTCAGATGCAAATTGTGCAAGTTTTTCAATCTCGTGCACCTCGATATCCACGTTATTTGAGGTTCCGCCGTTTCCTGGAGCGTGATATATGGTTCCAACCTTTGGACTCTGTGAGAGTTTCCATCCAAGTGCATGCTCGCGTCCGCCAGAGCCTACAACTAAAATGT
>JAGWGB010000038.1 GCA_028867595.1 Nitrososphaerota archaeon
AGGGATTGGTCCAGCTTTTTATTGGAGCCTTTGCATCAGCATTTTCAGGTCAACAAAATACCTTTGATCCTTCACAAATGCATATTACCTCGACTCTAGACGCTTCGTTGTTTGGAATAATTCCGTTTTCAATATCAAAAGATTATTCTGCTAATGAATTCAAAAATATGATAACAAATACAACTAGTCAATTTTCTTGTTGAAACGAGATTGTTTCACTCTTGCAATTATTTTACAAAATTGCATGTAACATCGACATTTCTATACAAGTGGGCCCAGAAATACGACCAAGATGGTACCCGTCCCCCCCGAATGCAACGTGGGTCTAAAATAATATCAAAATGTGACCGGGTCTAATAGGTCTCATCCCTACCACCGTGGTTAGAAATTGTAAGTTTGGACAAAATCATTAACTGTCAAAAATGTTTCATAAGGATTTCATTTCGTGCCTGTTATGCAACGTTTCTCTAAAATCTAACTTTTAATTAGGCACAAATGTGGTCTCTTGTAAATGGCTGAATTGACATGTGTAGGTTGTGGGCCTGGAGATCCTGATCTTCTTACAATAAAGGCAGTAAAAGCCATACAGAATGCTGATGTAATACTGTGTCCCACTTCGAAGGAAGGGAAAGAAAGCATAGCATATTCAATAATATCATCACTAGTTGACAGTTCAAGGAAACCTGACATTGCAAATTTGGTGTTTCCAATGGTAAAAGACAAGGAAACGCTAGAAAACACCTGGGAAAACAACGCACGCATAATAGCAGATAAAGTCAAAGATGGAAAAAATGTTGTATATCTTACAGTAGGAGATCCATCATTATACAGCACATGGATTTACATTCAACGCGAGCTCAAATCAAAATATCCTGAAATCAAAATAACAGTAATCCCTGGAATAGTATCCATGTTTGCATTTGCATCCAAGGTTGGAATAAGCATAGCAGAAGGCGATGAAACGGTTGCAGTAATACCTGCGTGCTATGATCTTTCCAGAGTAAAAGAAACTGCAAAGAACTGTGATACTATGATATTCCTAAAGGATGGTAGATATTTTGATCAAGTCATCACTCTACTCAGGGAAGCTGGTTTTCCTGACAGTTCACTTTTTGCCATAGCACAAGACGTGGGTACAAATGAAGAGATTGTGAAAAAGTTGACGCTGGGCGAAGTGACAAAGGACACACTAACCAGCAAGTACTTTTCTATAATGGTGGTAAAGCGTGCCTAAGGTATACTTTGTAGGTTGTGGGCCTGGAGATCCTGAACTTCTTACAGTAAAGGCAAAAAAACTGATTCAGAAAGCCGACATTGTAGTATACTCAGGCTCGTTGATTCCAAATGATATCATTAAACTCTGTAAAAAAGCCAAACTGTATGATGCTGCAAAACTAGTGCGAGAGGAAATTTTTAAAATTTTACGTGATGGTGCATTGAAAGGAAAATTGGTTGTTCGATTACATGACGGCGATCCTTCTATCTATGGGGCAATAAGGGAGCAGACTGACAATCTCAAAAAAGATGGAATACAGTTCCAAGTCGTTCCTGGAATCACCTCATTTCTTGCATCGGCTGCTGCACTTGGATGTGAACTCACATTACCAGGAGTTACTCAAACCATTATTATCACAAGGGCAGAATCAAGGACCAAAGTTCCATCAAGAGAAAAAATCTCAGAGCTTGCAAAGCACAAAGCCACTATGATATTCTATCTGAGCGTGCATTTGATATCTGATATTGTAAAAGAAGCCATCAAAGGAGGATATCCAAAGTCAACTCCTGCTGCTGCAATCTATAGGGCAAGCTGGAAAGATGAAAAAGTGATAACTGGCACGCTTGAAACCATTACAAAAAAAATCAGAGATGAAAAAATTACAAAGACTGCAATCATAATAATTGGAGATATAGTAAACCCAAAACAGTATGAATATTCTAGGCTATATGACAAGACTTTTAGTCATGGATACAGAAAAGCCAAAGTCATTTCATAGCTGTAGCACTTTGTTTCTGATTCCTATTTTCTGCAGCTTTTCTTGAAAAACTTTGATGTCACCTGATGCAAAGATCTTTAACTTGTTCGTCTCTGATTTTTTATTTTTTAAAAACGATGAAACCTTGTTTGCCAAAAAATTTGCAGGATCGATAAATGTTACATCGGGAAATGCTTGTTGTAGCATTGGGCGCAGAAATGGAAGATGTGTACTAGATAATGTAACCACATCAACACTTTCCTTTTGAATTGGATGTAAGACGGCTCTAATCTTTGTTTTACAAAATTCTTTTTTAGAAATAAACTTGCCAGATTCTACAAGGTCTACCAGTGGTGACGCATTAATCTTGATCACTTTGATTCCTGTAGGAACTTGCTGTTTGATGTAATTTTGTAATTCTTTGCTTTCAACAACTGATCTAGTAGCAAGAATTGCTATTTTTTTTGTTCTTGTTTTTTTTGCAGCATCTTTTAGGGGCGGATACACTCCTAAAATTCCTGGCTGTCTTTCTGGATTCAATAGAAGAGACGGCGTGTTTGAAGCAACTACTATCAAATCTGGCTCGAACTTTTCTTCCAGTTTTTTAATGGTTGATTTGATTATTTTTTTCAATTCTCCAGTTGACTTTGTACCGTACGGAAAACTGTCTTGGTCGGCAAAATAGATTATCTCTGACTTGAATTTTTTTTGAATTGGCTTTATTATGGAAAGGGAGCCAAGACCTGAATCAAAGATTGCAATTCTTGCCATGCTTTCAAACTAATTATATCCGGATTTATTTTGTGAGCTAAATTTAGCCTAAAGTTGATGATAATATACACCGGCAATTAAGAACTAACTTTAAAACTAGCCACCATGACCGGCTTCGATAAGACCTGGACTCGTCCCGAGTCTGTAGGTATAACCGAAAAACTACGTGAAACTGTAAAACCACAGGGAGCACTCAAACCTAGAATTGAGGTCGCTGTGAACAAATTACAGGGTCAAATATCGAAGATGGACTCTATGCTGACAAAGCTGAGACAAAGAGATGAACAGCTTTTCAAGCGAATCGTAGCCGCAATGCAACAACACGATGCGAGCACAAGCAGGGTTCTATCAAATGAACTGGCTGAGATACGAAAGGTCACAAAGATGCTAGGAAATGCCCGAATGGCACTAGAGCAAGTACAATTGCGTCTAACAACAATACACGACCTAGGAGATGCAATGGTAGCAATTGCTCCTGCAATGTCAACCATGAAGGGACTCAAATCATCCCTTGGAAGATTTATGCCAGAGGCAGATTCGGAGCTCAACGCAATGACCCAGACACTCAACGGACTAATGATGGACTCGCTATCAGGTGGAGACTTCAATGTGGATTCCGACGTCTCAAACGAAGAGACAGAGAAGATACTCCAAGAGGCATCAGCAGTTGCAGAACAACAAATTGGCGACAGATTCCCATCAGTTCCATCACCCTCCGGCGTATCGTCACAATCAACATACGAGTAGGGGAAGCTCGGATGGGGAGACTGGCGAGAACGTCTCTTTTTATCTTATATCATAAAACTCTGGTTCTCTTTGTCATCATGAATCAATCTTATTTACTATCGAGAAATTTTCTAGCCTTGGCAAATATCATTGACCATTGTTTCCATGTTAGGCGGCCTGTCTGAGTATTTTGCCTGCTTGGATGATATGAGCATATTATTGTCAAATGATCATGTGTAAATGATTTGCCATGGGAAAAATTAATGCCCTTTATGTGTAGTAACTTGCAGCATGTATCAAAGGCTATTCTTCCAAGGCATACTATTACCTTGACATCTTTTAGTAAAGAAAACTCTTCTATCAAATAAGGAAAACAGTTCTCAAATTCTTCTCTTGTCGGTTTGTTCTGTGGAGGCGCACACCTAACTGATGCTGTAACGTAGGCATCCATCAATTCTAGACCGTCATCTGCACTAACACTTGTCGGCTTGGAAGCAAAGCCATTTTCATAGAGAGCCTTTGCAAGCCAGTCTCCTGAACTGTCACCTGTAAACATTCTTCCAGTCCTGTTGCCGCCATGGGCTGCCGGGGCAAGCCCTATAATCAATAATCGTGCGTGAAAATCGCCAAATCCTGCAAGCGGTTTACCCCAATATTTCTGATGCTCAAACCGCTTTACCTTTTTTTCGGATACCTCAGATATGTATGAAACAAGTCTTGGACATTTTTTACATCCAAATATCTTTTGGTTTAGTAGACGAATACTTTTCATTGAAAGATCTAACTGTTGTTATCTTAAAGATTGTTTTCTCTGAGTAAACCAGATTACGGTCATGACAGCTAAAAGCAATGGTATCATAGGCCATGAAAATTCAGGAAGCGATGCATCAGGCGAAATAAGATCTCCCCACTTGGTTGGGCTTGGAATTTCTAGTGGCACAGTTGTGGTAACACCTTGAGGCCATGAATAAACCGTGTTTGATGATGCGTGGTAAACTTCAACATAAAATCCATAATCTGCAGATCTTCCCACAAGATCTGTTGGAATTTTAAATTCATAATGGTTTATTGCAGTGACAGCCATCTCTGATCAAAACGATCGT
>JAGWGB010000039.1 GCA_028867595.1 Nitrososphaerota archaeon
TGAGAACCTATTCCTCAGGTTCTTCTTTCTTTTTCTTCTTTGTTTCGTCTTCTGGGTCTGATACACCAGCTTCGGTCACAGTGAAGAGCACTTCTTGTTCTGGATGGTGCGGACTGTCAACCATTCTTGCAATTCGCTTCTTGCCAGATTTCTTTAGGTAAACCCTGTAGGTCGAGGCATGACCTACAACGTTTCCTCCAATCGGTCTTGTTGGGTCGCCAAAGAATGTGTCAGGAGATGCCTGGACTTGGTTGGTAGCAATTATTGCAATGTTGTATGCTTCTGCAGTTCTGGAGAGCAAGTGCATGAATTTGTTCAGTCTCTGCTGTCTTACGGAGAGGGTTCCTCTTCCAAGATACTCTGATCGGAACAATCCGACTGCAGAGTCTACTACGATTAACTTTATCTTGTTCTCTTCAATCACAGGCCCAACTTCTTGCATTATCAGTTCCTGATGCGAACTATTGTATGCTTTAGCCACTATGATCCTGTCAAGCGCTTTTTCCGGCTCGATCCCCTTTGCTTTTGCAATAGAGACGATTCTTTCTGGCCTGAAAGTTCCTTCCGTATCAATGTACAAGACTCCGCCATCCAGCCCGCCTTCTTCTTTTGGTTTTTGGACGTTTACACATAATGTGTGGCAGAGCTGAGTCTTTCCGGAGCCAAATTCTCCATATACTTCGGTTACTGCCTGCGTCTCTATTCCCCCGTCAAACAGGGTATCAAGTGCGTTGGTTCCAGTAGAGATCTTGCCAATGTCCTGCCTTCTTTTGTAGATTTCAGTTGCGCTGACAAACTCTTTTTGGAGCTGGCCGCTTTCGACTAGCTGCAATCTCGCCTTGTTTACTATTTTTACAGCCGTGTCAGCATCCATGCCGGTAATTTCGGAGATATCAACAGGACCTCTTATGACGAGATCAAGTATGTTATGGACTCCTGCGTCGCTAAGCTTCTTGGAAGTTACGGGGCCTACCCCTTCTAGACTTTCTAATCTTAAATCATCCATCTTACCGTATGATACGGTACGAGTACCTAATAAAGATATGGATTGAAGGAACTGTTAGGTCTCCGGTTATTTTTTTCACCTGTTAATTGTCGGTTGCTCGGTTTATCGATCTTTTGTAAAACGTTGCTTACATGGGATAGTAGTCTTTCAGCGTGTGTAAATTCGTCATGTGTAATACTATTTTTCTTATAGACTTGAATTAGATAAGACATGAGATTTCGGTTAGAATCCAATAATTCAACATTCAGATCCTTTAATCTCGATAACTCGTGAATATTCATTTGTTTTCCATCCTGAAATTATACTCATCATCTATTTTTTGGACTTTTTCAATCAGGTCAACTAATTGTTCCTTAGTTTCCTCATATCCCTTCACCACATTTAATTCAGATTTACAAGCCCGTAACTTTGCTTGAGTTCTTGCAAGTTTCTTTCTGAGTTGGTTGTTTTCAACCTGAAGTTGTAGACGCTCTTTTCTTTCCTGATTATTGGTTCTGGTTAATTCGGATAATTCTTCTTGAATCTTGTTATATTGTTCTTCCTGTCTCGATTTAATTCCATAGAGACCAACCAATGGATCTTCTGGTTCTTGGTATGCGTGATTTGATAGAGTGTCGATGTAGATATTTTTAAACACTTGATTAACAGCTAGGCCTTCAAGTGATTTTTTTGGATCTACATTCATGGCAAGCGAGCTTGGAGTCTTGAGCCAGTCTGACCATGTAGAAGGCACGTATGGAACTGTAGAATATTCAGTCATCTGGATCTCTCCACTCTTTTTAGCAGCTCTTCAGCTTCTTTGTGTTTTGGTTCCTTTTTAGCAGTAAGAGGAATGTATATTCCCTTTTCTGTTACTAATAGATTGAGTGAATCACCTTTGTCTATTGAGAATACTTCAACTACTGGTTTTGGGAGATTCACAACAAGACTGTTTCCGACTTTCATAACCGCACTTTTGAATGTAAATTCCATAATATAATAATATTTTGTATATACATAAACTTTATGGCGTATAACTACTTTTAAATAATAGCGTATGTATATACATCATATAGACATGACAGAAACAAACATACGTGAACAAAAGGGACTCGACATAGCAAAGCGACACGATCTTATCCGCGTCCGTGACGGCTTTTACAAGGTTCACTCACAGACAACAAAAAGAGAATACAATGTAGTAAAGATGAGCGGTGTCTGGCATTGTGACTGTCCCGACCATTTGAACAGGCATACTCATTGCAAGCACATGCATGCGGTAGAATTCAGCCTGAAATTCAAGGAACAGGTACGGGAGATAACCAAGACTGTAATCCAGCCAGTTACTGTATCAACTTGTCAGTTCTGCAAGTCAGACAGGATAAAGCTATTTGGTATCAGACATAACAAGAGCGGAGACATTCAGAGATTCTCATGTCTTGACTGTCACAGGACATTTAGCATCAATCTAGGCTTTGAAAAGATGAAGCATGATCCTAAAGCTGTCACATCAGCTATGCAACTATACTTTACAGGTGAATCACTGAGAGGCGTTCAAAAGTTTCTGAGGTTGCAAGGTGTGAAGGTTTCACATGTTACAATCTACACTTGGATCAAAAAGTACACTGGATTGATGAATCAGTATCTTGAAAAGATAACCCCTCAGGTAGGCGATGCTTGGAGGGCAGACGAGATATGGGTCAAGATCAGAGGCGATATGAAATATCTTTTTGCCCTGATGGATGACGAAACAAGGTTTTGGATTGCTCAGGAAGTTGCAGATTCAAAGGAAAAGCATGACGCCAGCACACTATTCAGAAAAGGCAAGGAGGTAGCACAGATGAAGCCGAAAGTGATCATAACTGACGGCTTGCAGTCATACCATGATGCGTACAAGAAGGAGTTTTGGGAAATTGATCGTACCAAGAGAACTTTACATATCAATCACATACATTTGAAAGGCGATATGAACAATAACAAGATGGAGAGAATGAATGGAGAGATCAGAGACAGGGAAAAAATAGTTCGTGGATTGAAAAAGAAGGATTCTCCGTTGTTGAAGGGTTATCAGTTGTATCATAACTATGTAAGACCACACATGGCATTAGATGGAGCAACACCAGCAGACAAGGCAGGAATTGAGATTCAAGGTGATAATAAGTGGATCACTTTAATACAAAATGCTAGTAAACATTAGTGTGATATACTACAAGAAAATTGATGATGTTATAGGACAAACTCATACAGTACAATGTAGTTGCGGTCACAAGTTTAAGATAGACGACCTACAAGAAGGCGAAGTTAGAGAAATTACGTGTCCTAATTGCAAAGCAAAAAGAAGAATTGGTAAAATGCAAATAGGAAAATTAGATTGATCAGCAACCGCATTTAACACGCATATTACATTACCGAAGAATTAACAGAACCGGATTGAAGGTTCTGTCAACTTAGTAGCACATTTGTTAATTTTTATCGCTGTCAACTGTCGGCTCATATTTTAAAAAATTCCTTATCATAAACTGGTTCCCAATCTGGATGATCTTTCTTTAATGACTCTATACAAGATTTTAGTGCTTGTTCTTTTGTACCAAGATACTTGATATTAGCCAATCTGGTATTGTGGTAAGTTTCTCTTAACAAATTCTGCGGCAAGTTATTTTTTATGTATGGAATATGGGTTAATTCCTCCTGTATCATTTTTTCTAATTCATCTCTTGTTGTCATCATAACCATTGTCTAATTCTTACTCGCATTTTGAATTAAAGTTTTCCACTTGTCTTGACCTTCTATTTTCATACCGCAGGCTTCTGCTGGCGTTTTACCGTCTAAACTCATGTGTGGTCTGATGTAATTGTGATAAATTTGCAATCCTGCGATCATTGGTGAATCTTCCTTTTTCAATCCTCTGACTACCTTTTCTCTATCTCTGATCTCTCCATTCATCCTCTCCATTTTATTGTTATTTCTCTGTCCCTGCAACCTGATTTGCTTAATGTGAACTGTCCTCTGTCCTTTCTGTGTGAAAAATTCCTTGTTATAGGCATCTGCATACGATCTAAGACCGTCAGTTATGATCACTTTTGGCTTTGTTCCTGTCACTTGTTTTCGGTTGACGATTATTTTTTTTCTTACCCTTCTCGTATCCTTTTTGTGCCGATTCTTTAGCACCCTCGTATCCCCTAGTTCCTAGTTCTACACCTTTTTCAATTCCTTTTTTTCCAAGATCAATGCTTTTTTCAGTACCTTTC
>JAGWGB010000003.1 GCA_028867595.1 Nitrososphaerota archaeon
ATATCAAAGAGCTCCAAAAGCTGGATGATACCTCTAAATTCCATAATGGACGTAGAAAGCAACACATCAAGAAAAGTAAACTTTCTTAGAATTACGTTCAAAGATAAGAAAAACAAGATAAAAAAATACGAATTTGCAATAACAAGATCTGTGATAAATTATCCTCAACGACAACCATTGATGTATTATAGTTTGGATTGGACGGAATGGGTAAATCTCATAAAATCTCATTTGTAGTGTAATGTGATTTTAGCTAGATTCTTTTGGATTGCTTTTAAGTTTCTGAATTGCTCTGGCTACTACAAAATCTTGTTCTGCTTCTGATTCTGTAACAAATTTTACATTTGTCAGTCTTTTCTGATATTTGAATATCTCAAGTTCAGTTGTATTGTCCTTTTTTTTGATATATAGTGCCAGTTTAAGAACAGCCGCACCATCATAATCTTCTTTGAACTGTCGATAGTGTTCAGACATGTTTAGGGATTTTAAGAATACCCAAGTGCTTTGCAATATGCGCGATTCGCAGTAAAGAACAAATTCGTATTTAGAGTCTTTCTCAATGAATTTTACTTTAATTTCATCGTCTGGAAAATATTTTATAATTTTGTTCCACGTGTTAGCTACTTTTTTCCTGTTATCTAAAAGGAGAAGGAGAACTGGCCTTACGTCATAAAGATGATAGCCCAATCCTAGAAAATCGTCAAACCAATCTATTTTGATATCAGCCATGTTAGAGATTTCACATCAGACATCATATTTAACACTAGACATGAGTATCTCAGATTACATTTGCACCAAGATGTGTTATATACCAGAATTGAATTTCCAACACAGTGACATCAAGAAAAACAATAGATGAAATATTTAGCATGTCTGAAAGAGAGCTTCTCGAGTATCTAAAAGAAACAGACAATGTGTTGCAGTCAACAGATTCTATTCAAATAAAACCTTTTGAGCATGGCATCAAAGCTTTGTATTATCATAAAGATTCTCCAAAACCGTTTAAAACTCGTGTATATCTAAAAAACGTAGAAAATACAGATTCAATGGAATAATTAACAGAATTACATAATTTCTACTTTGTATAATACATTATTGTGAGAGGCAGTCAGTATGCAGAAGACAGGTGGCTATTCATAGATAAGATACAAACATGGTTTCTACGCAAAAATCAATTTTGGCTCGTATTGAGCATCTTGACTTTTGGTGCAATTTCTATTCTACAGATTTTTCTCATTTTCGCATCGGCGGCGAACCCATCTGCACGACAAGAGTCAGAATTTCTCATTGTTCCTATTCTTGCATTGTTTATCTTGAGTACTTTTTGGAGAAGCATATTTCATACATTTCTTTCATTTACAGGTTCAATTATGACGTATGGCGGAGTATTTTTGTTTCACAGTACAAATTCAACACAGCTAGTTACTTCATTTGTTGCCAACAGACTGGGCTATGGGATAAGACATGTAATATCAATTCCACCGGACAGCATAGCTGATAGATATTTTATTGTTGGAATGTGCATGCTTGCCTTTTGTCTTGCGATTGCAATCAGGCCAAATTTTTTCAAACCAAAAGATCCTGATGAATTGCCATATCCCGTATGGAAGCATAGTAGAAACTTTGGACAAGCTCAAGGTTCAGGTTTAGTCAGATTCATTCCGCTATCTGCACTACTAAGTTATGAAGAACAACACTTTGTTGCAAGATACAAGTATGTCGTACTAGTAATTTCAGGTACAAAATATTTAGTCACTCCATATGACTGGGTTCCAGAAGGCTCGGTTGTAATTAGAGATGAAAAATCAAATTCAGTGATAGGGATTTTATAAAATAAGAAGAAAAAAATGTATAGCTATAGTATGCTATCTTTAGCTTTGAGTTCGCGCCATTTTCCACGAGCCCAGAAGCCCCATTTTTGTTTGTCTTCAGATGCATAGTAGCACTTTTCATTATGTGGGCAACTAAGACATCTTTCAGATGGTTCTATGGCAGGAGCTACGTTATTTTTGAGCAGTGTGTTCAATATGCGAGCTCTGCGTTTTGTTTCAGATAGCAGTCTCTCGCTTTTTGGAACCTGGAATTCCATCTCATTTCCTTCCTTGTCGAAGTAGACAATCACACCTTCTGGTTTGTTGAACATATGTAGGTAGGAATTTAGTTGTATGAAATGTTCTGCAAATGGCATTTCAGGTAATTCCTCTACTGCTTTGAACACCATAACCACATCATCCTCTACTCGCTCAGCTCTGCCGACTAATTTTACGCCAGAACCAGCATCGAGTTCACCATCAACAGGTTTTTCCATAATACTCAATGCGCTCTTTTGCATGATTTTTGTCAGCATCTGTTTGTGAGTTTGTTCAGATGGATCTTTTCTATCCAGATATGAAGAACGCAGACAACCACTTACTTCATCTACTGTAACTTTACCTTCGTCAGCTACTTGTGGATTAATTGCTGCAAATACTTGTTCTATCACATCGTAGACATCAAATTTCGGTGCGGCGTCACTTGCTGCTCTGTAATTATCGATTCCTTCCTTTAATTTCTCCTGAACTTTTTCCACGATTCGAACCTTCTTGCTTTTAGATTCGGTCATTCTTTCAAAAAAGCGGTTTTTGATCTATAAAAGGTATTTTATCCCAAAATCATTTTCCTATGATATTATTCTTTCTTGAATATACTTCTAAGCAATAATTTTAATAAAAGCATTCCATAGTTGCACTGAATTCAAGCCATGAAGAAAATAGAAGCTGTAATTCCAGAAGATAAATTGGATCCAGTCTTTAGTGCATTAACGCAACTAGACATCGGTGGCTTTACTTACTTTACCGCAAAAGGCAGAGGAAAAAGACCAAGAGAGATGGTGGCATCTGGAAGAGGTGGACGATTTCTATCCGCCTACAACGTGAATGTAAACATCTACGTGGTCGTACACGACAATATGGTGGATAAAGTCATTGACGCTATTACGTCTCATGCAAGTACTGGTATGACAGGGGAAGGAAAAATATTCGTCTACAATGTAGATGACGCCATAGATGTAGGAACTAAAAAACGCGGCGAATCCTCACTCTAAATTTCTTTTACTATTTTCAAAAAACTGCCTAGCTGTGCTTTATGTCAATGTATATAACTCGAGCAATCTAAGCAAGCACATGTTCTGGCCAGGGATGGGCGATCCTGCTAAGCGAAAGAAAACCCTCAAATATTTAGCTATTACGGCTGCAATAGGAATATCAGTTGCTCTCGGAAATACATTTGTCCAGAGTCAGATAAAAGGAGGAGACCCACTCTATCAATGCACAAATGGAAAAGACATCAAGTACCAACTCTCGGCAACGTTAGAAATTACAGTAGATGGTGTAAAGCAAGACATACCTGCAAATGTAGGAATTACTAAGGATTGTCAAAGGTCGTTATACACACTAGCAGATGACGGGGTAATTCATATCGCATCTACAAAAGAATATCCATTTGAAGTAGGCCATTTCTTGTGGCTGATGGGTTTTGACTTGCGTGATATGGACGAGACCAAATCCAAGATATATGAAAACGGCATGGAGTCGCCTGACTTCATTCATACAATAATACACGATGGAGCTCATTATAGAGCAGAATTTGTCTCAAAGAACAGCGAAGGCGCGCCCACTTTTACTCCGCCTAGCTAAAAACAGTTTCATTTTTACAATAATTGTAGTGTTCAAGTAAAAATAAGGAAAAAGGAGGAGTCTTACCAGTACTTTCCGTTGTCTGGTATCAGACCAATGCCTTCTCTCTCAAAGTGCTTGTCAAGTTCAGATACCCATCTTTCTCTGACAGCGCTTTGACCCATACCGTGTGCTCTGAGCCAGAAAGCAATGACGCCTAGTAGGAATACTGCAAACATTATAGTTGCAAATATGTAGGTCATGACATCGTAGAATAACGGGTCATAGTTTGGACCTATTTGACCTGCAAAATTTGACAGTACGCCCACGAGCATAGCAAATATCGCGCTCATCATTATTGACAACCATTTATGTACGATATATAGATTTCTGTAAGATCGGGGCAGGATTTGGCAAAAGTCAGATCTAGATGTCTAAATAATAAAATAAGAAAAAGAGGATCTAGCGTTGTTTTCTTGCTTTTTCTATTTGCTTCGCTCTTACAACGAAAGCAATGAAGATTCCGCCGAATATTGCGCCAGAGATGATTGTTGCACCAATGACACCATTGGCGTCAAGATATGGTGTACCTGAACCGGCGTGCGGATTTGCTTGCACATCGGCTATTCTCGAGCGCGCTAGCTTGAGCTGGTCTTCTAGTGTTATTTGGCCACCGCCACCCACACCTGCGTACTGTGCCGCAGCGAATGGAGCAAACGATGATACTACGAAGAGAGCAAGTAGTGCGGCTCCAATAATTATTGGCTTGTTCATTTTAGCACCTATTCTAAAATGATTTTAGTTAGTATTTAACTCTTATGTAAATTAAAATTTCAGATCTACAAGTAACATTTATGTTTGCTTAAAAAAGAAGCGCTCCGTGGGCCGACTCCATTCACATAGACACGGAAAATCTCATTCTGTAAGACCAGTCACTCCTAGTGCACCCACATGGGTTAAGCAGAGTCCAGATGAGATAGAAGATCTAATAGTAAAGTATGCAAAAGAAGGCCTCAAGCCAAGTGAGATCGGAGTAAAATTACGCGATCAGTATGCAATTCCACTCACTAAACAAATTGTAAAAAAATCTGTAGTGGAGATTTTAGAACAAAAAGGAATCAATCCAGATATGCCAGAGGATCTCAACAATCTAGTTACAAAGGCACTTGGACTGCAAAAACATCTCAAATCCAACAAGTCTGACAAAAGAAATGTTAGATCGCTTGAGTTGCTAGAGGCCAAAGTCCATAGACTATCTTCTTATTACAAACAGATCGGCCGCATTCCTAAGACTTGGAAATATAAGGCAGTTATTGCTCAACTTGAATAATGGGCAGTCGCGACCAAGCACTATCTTATTTTCATGACAAAGTTTCCGATTGCATCAAGTCTGGCAAAAACATTTCAGTGATAACACATCTAGACTGCGATGGAATTACATCAGGAAGTATTGTTACAAAATCGCTCATCAGATCTGGAGCAAAGTGTACTGTTAAAACAGTAAACGAATTTAGTAAAAATTTAATTGAAAAGCTCAAAAATGATTCAAGACAATTTCACATCATAACGGATCTGGGAGGAGGATTTGCAAAAGACTTGGATAGTGCGTTAGATGACAACTGGATAGTTGTGGACCATCATCAGATTCCGCAAGACGAGTTTGATAATGAGCGAGTGATCAACGCCTGGAAATATGGTCTTGATGGTGGGCTAGACGTTTCAGCTGGAGGTATGGCATACCTAGTCTCAAAAGCTCTGCATACAGAAAATACAGACTTGGCATGGGTTGCAGTAGTAGCTGCACTTGGAGACAGGCAAGATAGAGGCGAAAAAAAATCTTTTACAGGAGTCAATGTAGAGATTGCTGCCACGGCAAAAAAGAACAATCAACTTGAAATTGATCTAGATGTACTTCTTGTAGGCAGAGAGACAAGACCGCTCCCCGATGCTCTTGCCTTTACTTCACAGCCATTCATAGAGGGCCTAACATGGAATAGAGATGCGTGCCTTTCATTACTAAATTCGTCAGGAATAAAGCTAAAAGATGGAGGTAGGTGGAGAGTACCGGCAGAGCTTACCGAAGACGAGAAAAGAATTCTCTTACAGACTATATCTAAATTCATACCAAACAAAAATGCCAGCGATATCATAGATGAGCTTGTTGGGTATACCTACACATTAGTAGGAGAAGACAAGCGAAGTTTCTTGCGTGATGCACGAGAATTTTCTACAATGCTAAATTCATGTGGAAGAATACGCAAGGCTGGAGTTGGAGTTGCCATTTGCATGGGAGACAGAACCAAGATGCTACAAGAAGGAGAGAGCATACTTGTAGAATATAGAACGTTTTTGAGAACATACATGAACACGCTTTCAAGTGAGAGATGGAGAATAACCGATAATGGCTCATACATACTAGTAAATGGCGAAGGATTGGTGCCGGAAAACATGACAGGCGCCGTATCGTCACTCCTTGGTGGCTCACAAAAAAACACAGGCAAGATAATAATACTTAGAACAAATGGCGAGGAGGGCACCATAAAATTCTCTTCACGAAAATCAACAGGATGCAAGTCAGAGGTGAATTTAGGGCTACTCATGAGAGAATGTGCCTCCAAAGTTTCAGGAGTAGGAGGAGGACACGATGCAGCTGCAGGGGCTAGAATTACCAAGGATAAATTAGACGAGTTTCTGGACTATCTAGAAGAAAATGTCTCTAGAATGCAAAGTGCAAGTGTTTCTAAATAACATATCAGAAAAAAAGGCAGAAGCCATTCGCAAAGCTTTGGAACCTGATAACATAGATTTTCCAAAAGATCTGCTCTTTAAAATCGAGAAAAGTGAGGACTCGTTGATTTTTACATTTGAAGGTAAAGAAAATATACGAACACTGATCTCTACTATTGATGAAGTTCTTGAACAGACACAGGTTATTCTTAAAGTGACTAGTTGATGCTTGATCCAAAACTCATTCGAGACAATCCTGAAAAGATAAGAGAAATGCTTAGGCTAAGAAATATCGATTTTCCTCTAGACGAATTCATAAAATCAGACAAAGAAAGAAGAGAGCTAATAATAAAAACAGATGAATTGAGAAAGACAAAAAATCAGATATCAATTGAGATTGCAAAGAAAAAAAAATCAAATGAAGATGCATCAAGTATCATTAAACAGATGCAGACAATCTCACAAGAACTACAAAAATTAGAGGAAATTCAACTTAAGACAGAAGACAATTACAAAAAACTTTCCCTGACATTACCAAACCTGATTCACGAATCAGTTCCTGCTGGAAAAGACGAGACGGCAAACAAGGAAATAAGAAAATCAGGCAATACTCCCACGTTTGACTTTAAGATACTAGACCACATAGACTTGACACAGAATCTAGGTCTTGTAGATTTGGAGAGGGCTGCAAAAGTTTCTGGTGCAAGATTTTATTATCTTAAAAATCAACTTGTCAGACTAAATCAAGCACTGCTTCAGTTTGCACTAGATTTCTTGACAGAAAAAAACTACACTCCCATTCAAACACCATACATGATAAACAGAAATGCCATGGAAGGTGCCATAATAGCACGAGACTTTGAAGATGTGATTTACAAAGTTGAGGGAGAAGATCTCTATTTGATTGGAACGTCTGAGCATGCCATTGCTTCGATGTATGAAGATGAAATAATTGAAGGAAAGAGTCTTCCTCTCAGATATGCTGGGGTAAGTCCATGTTTTAGAAAAGAAGCCGGAGCTCATGGCAGAGATCAAAAGGGGATATTTCGTGTGCATCAATTTGAAAAAGTTGAACAGTTTGTCTTTTCAACACCCGAAGAGTCTTGGAATGAGCATGAGAAAATGCTGCATAATGTAGAAGAATTTTATCAAAAACTTGGCATACCCTATAGAATCATGTTGCTTTCAAGTGGAGACATGGGAAAGGTTTCTGCAAAAACTTATGATCTAGAGGCATGGATGGCAGGCCAGAATAGTTATCGCGAGGTTGCCTCATGTTCTAATTGTCTTGATTTTCAGGCAAGAAGACTCAAGATAAGATTCCGCAATAGAACTGACGAGCAACCACAATACTTGCACACTTTGAATAGCACTCTTGTTGCAACTACAAGAACGATGGTTGCAATACTAGAAAATTTTCAGACAAAGGATGGACATGTATCAATACCGAAGGCCATACAGAAATACATCGGCTCGAGCACGATCTAAAATGTCGTACAACTTATATTTTGGCTTAAAAGGTTGGTTTTAGTTGGCTCGCCAAAAGACTGCAAGAGTAAAAGACAAGTGGAGAGAAAAGAAGTGGGTTACTGTTCTTGCTCCTTCAGCATTCAATAGCGTACCTATTGCATACATTCCAATAACTGATGATGAAAGCGCCATAGGCAGAGTAGTAGAAGTGACTTTGTTTGACATAGTAAAAGGCGATCCTTCTCAACACCAATTCAAGCTGTATTTCCAGATAAGCAAAGTCGAAGGCGAGACTGCGACTTCGATCTTTAAACGATATGAATACGCCAAAGAGTTTCTTAGAAGCCTTGTAAGAAGAGGCTCTTCCTTGATCAATTTCATCGGAGATGTTAGAACTAAGGATGGATATCTTTTTAGAATTAAAATAATTGCATTAACCCAGAAAAAGCTTAACACATCTAGAAAACATGCATTGAGGTTGATTGCAAAAGACGTTATGGCAAAGACCATACCAGAAATGACAATAGACCAGTTTATCCAAGCAACAGCATTTGGCAAGATAAACTCTGATGTCATGGCGGCAGTCAAGAAAGTAATTCACGTCAGACACATAGGAATAGAGAAAGCAAAACTCATCAGAACAGCAGAAGCCGAAACAGTTCTGTTGCAAGCCAAATAGATTTAATCGTCTACTAGTAATTCATTTCGATGGCAAATCAGATGGAAGTTACCGTGGAGATAATACTTCACGCTACAGAAGACGGCAAGAAGGTTTTTGATCCTATCTCAGAGATATTCAATATAAAAGAAGAAGAATTTGTGCAGGAAAAAATTATAGGTCATCATGGAAACCCAATCTTGTTTTTTAGGACCACGCTTGTAAAGAAAAGGGCAGAAGAATTTGTGCGCATTCTAGTATCCAAAACTGCACAAAAACAGATAGACGAAGTTCTAGACAATATTGATATGTATTTTGAAGACTCTTCCCTATTTCTCAGAATAGGAAAAGGGGAACTTGTAAGTAAGAATATCAGCTTACAACAAAATAATGCAATAAAGATCAGAATTAAAGTACCAATTTACAAAAAAGACGACATTACAAGAACATATACCGAATTATTGAGAGCCTAAATTACAAAATTCATCTAAAGGATGGTTTAATAATATTCAAAGACCAAAGGCAAAAGGGAATGAGGTAATATTTTTGCCGCTCCAGTCTGAGCACATGCTGTGAGGAAGCCGCGACGAACCGACCCAAAAAACTAGATCCGTATTGATACGGTTCTTTTAAATAGAGTAGATCCTGTTTTTTGGCTGTGAAAACGGATTACGACATTATAGTAGCAGGAGGAGGTCTAGCAGGAATGATCTCGGCACAATCTGCCGCATTCTATTCTAAACAGAAATTATCAATTCTTGTCATCGATAGAAATCAAGAACCAACTCTAGGTAAAAAGACGATAAACGGTTGGATATGTGGAGATGCAGTAGGCA
Source organism: Nitrososphaerota archaeon (assembly GCA_028867595.1). Taxonomy (GTDB): domain Archaea; phylum Thermoproteota; class Nitrososphaeria; order Nitrososphaerales; family Nitrosopumilaceae; genus Nitrosotalea. Next base: position 9,345 of record JAGWGB010000003.1, read on the forward strand.
AGAACACAGTCGACTATATGACAGAGAGGATAAAGATCAGTTGGGGAAACCCAGAGATTGAACATCCTGTTAAAGGGGTAATGGCCTTTTCGCCAGACAGAGAAACCTCAATTCCTTTTGATGGCGATGGATATATGCTAAATAGGCAACAACTTCCAAAACGTCAGCTCAGCGATGCAAAGAAGATGGGAATTAACATCCAATATTCAGTAGCATTACGAAATCTTGTGTATGAGAATGGTACCGTTGTAGGAGTAGAAGGTACTAATCTTACCACTAATGAGCCATTCAAAAAAACTGCAAAGATAGTGATTGATGCCACAGGCGTCACCTCAATGCTAAGAAACGGACTTGCCATAAATTCAAAAATTGAAAGAAAGATTGACCGTGATGATTTGGAATCTACAGGCAGACATATAATGAGATTTGAACATGGTGTTGACGATAAAACAGATTTTGATTCAGATTATTGCATTATACATTTAGATCAAGATATTGCCCCAGGAGGATATGGTTGGGTATTTCCCAAAGGCAAGGACAAGGTAAACATAGGATTGGGAGTTCAACAAAAAGAACTGCAGAAAAGAAACCAAAGGTTGGGAAAGAACGATGATGTTACCAAATTGATAAATGATTATGTCAAGATTAACAAGGCTATGAAAAATCCAAAATTGTCTGATGACCCTAGTGATTCAATGAATGTCACTGGCAATTGGCAGGTCTCAGTACGAAGACAGAACGACTGTTTGGTTGCAAATGGTTACATGTTAGTTGGAGATTCTGCTTGGATGCCAAAACCACTAGATGCAGGCGGTATTGGACCTGCAATAGTTGCAGCTACAATAATTGGAAAAAATGCAGTAGAAGCAATCGAGACAGGTGATGTGAGTGAGAAAGGATTATGGCAATACAACATTGATTTCATCAACGATTACGGCTATAAGACTGCAGGATTAGAGATTTTCCGAAGATTACTCCAAACCCTTACAAATGAACAGATAAACTACGGCATGAAACACTTTCTGTCAAAGTTAGATGTTGAAGCCATCAGTAAAGGAGAACATCCGGATTTTGGAACTGTTGGAAAACTAGGTATGATGATCAGAGGAGCTTTGAATAAGAAACTGGCAGAGGGACTACGATTTACTGCACAACAAAACAAGCATTTGACAGAACACTACCATAACTTTCCAAAGACTCCAGATGGTTTTGATGCATGGCATAAGACACTACATGGTATTCTAGACGAATCTTATGCAAGACTTGGAAATTAATTTCTCCGTTGCTAATTTAAGACAGTCTTAAATTAAGGAAAAACTTTTAGCTAATTGTGCTAGCAGAGTCATTGTATATAGATTGGAATAATTCTTTTGAAGTTTTAGACAAGGCATATGAATCAGGCCTTTTTGCCCTAATAATAGGTCCAAAAGGAACAGGGAAAACTACTCTTGTAAGGGAATTTGCTGCAAGAAAGAATAAGAAATTGGAATCAATCAACTTTAGTTTAAGAACTCGTGAAAGCCACCTAGTTGGTTCAAAAACCTTAGAGAGCGGAACAGTTGATTTTGAAGAAGGGATTTTGGTAAAATCCATGAAGGAAGGAAACATGCTTTATCTTGATGAGATAAACTCTGCAGAGGCTGATGTTTTGCTTAGATTAGATGAAGCGTTAGATGACAGAAGACAGCTGGTACTCAAAGAGGCTGGCGGCGAATTAATTGAAGCTGCAAAGGGATGGTTTGTCATTGCAACCATAAACCCGCTATCACATGTTGGCACTAAAGAACTTCCTCCACAACTTCTCAGTAGATTTCCTGTAAGAATCAGATTGGATTATCCTCCAGAGGAGATAGAAGTTGAAATAGTAAAAAAATATGTCAGTAAATCTCACGAAAATGAACTTGTTCAAGGAGTCAGACTTGCCAATACTTTAAGGCAAGCTGCGGCAGTTGAAGAATTGTATTATTCTCCCAGTCTGCGTGAAACCATAGCATTTGGCAAGATACTTGATTCTGGCATGAAACCAAGACAAGCTGCTGATATTGTATTTGCAAACGTATACGCCCAGTGGGGCAATGTTGAATATCAAAAAGTAAACGATATCATAACATCGATGTTTGGAAATTGATGCATTCATTACAGATAAGAAACGACACGTTGCTTGAAATTGGTACATTTCTGGTTAGACGATGGTCTGGAAATGAAGAGATTACTCTAAGCATTAAGGACCAAAAAGATATTCAAACAAAGTTGCGAGAAAATAAAATCATAATTTTTCCACTAGATCGATATCATGGGACAGACTTTCAAAAATATCGTCAATTTAGAACTGCACTTTGGTACGAGTCAATGAGAATAAGACATTCAAGTAAAATTCTAAGCAATGACCACGCATTTGGGTTTATTCTCAATACTCTAGATACGCGGAGGATAGAAACTGTTGGTAGAAAGTATTGGCAAGGAATGGATGAAGAAATAATATTCAATTATGGTTTTGCCTGGTTATACAGGCCATTACTTAATTCATTATATGGTCACAATAGAATTGTAGAAGGGTTTGTACAGTATTTTCTATTAGGCGATATCAAAGGAGAGATACAGCCAAGTGCATTTGAAAAAATACAAAAAGCATCCGAAATAGCACATGAGGCAGTAAAAGAAGCTGTGGAAAAAGAATACGGTGCAGATTGGCTTGAGAAAAAAGTTTCAGAAATTATCAAAATTCTCGAGATTGACCCTCTTCTTACTATACCTATTTCTATGCCAAAAATTATGTCAGGCATTGCCATGTCAGAAAAAGACTTTACGAAGACATTGAGCAAAGTTGCAAAATACAGAGAAAGCGATTTTGGCGAATTGGATACTACAAAGATTAGCGAGGGCAAGCAAGTATTTGAGGAATTCAAGGTACTGCTTGAAGAAACAAAGCGAAATGAAAACAAAGGTCTCACAACTGAAGTAGTAGGCATTAGCATTCCCAATCTAACAAACGTAGATGAAACCAAGATCTATGACATGGACTTGATTAACAATCTAAAAGCCAAATTCAAAGAATGGAAATCTGGCTGGAAGGAACAACATGTAATTTCAGGAGATGAGTTTGATCAAGAAACATACATGGAAGGCCACAAGCCATTTGTTACAGATAAGAAAATAGCAATCAAGACAAGAATATTCATTTTACTTGATCATTCTTCTAGCATAGCGGAACAAGAAACACAGTACAAAAAAGCAACATTGGCTCTTTGTGAGGTTTTAGATTTCTTAAAAGTGCGGTTTTCAGTTTATGCGTTTAACACAGAACAAAAACAAGTTACATGTTGGTTGATAAAACCTGAAAGTTTACAATGGAATAATGCGTCAACAAAAAGGCTTGCACAGATAAAAGCAAATGGCAGTACACCGTTAGCTGAAGTGTACAACCTTTTACTTCCCACATTACGTTCAAAAAAACCGGATATTTTTCTGACGTTAACTGATGGTGAACCGTCAGATCCAGATGCCGTAAGAGCAGTAATGAGAGATCTTAAGCTTTTGGGCATAAAGATGGTCGCAATAGGAGTAGGCCCTGATACAGGAGGTGCAATTACAATAGCAAACAACCTGAGAAGGCTAGGCTATGAACGAACTCTTGCAGTAAGCAGATTAAACGAGATTCCAAAGCGAGTCTTGAATGTGTTAGGAACGGACTGATATGAAATGCCTGTCAGTCTCACAGCCCTATGCTGAGCTTATAGTCCAAGGGAAGAAAACTATCGAATTGAGAACGTGGAATACCAAGTTTAGAGGAGAATTTCTTGTTCATGCACCTCTAAAAGTAAAGACAAAAGATTGCAAGAGACTTGGGATAGACGAGAAAAGCCTTGAGACTGGAGTAATAATAGGCAGAGCAGAGATTTATGATGTCAAAGAATACAAAACTTTAGACGAGATAAAATCTGATTATAACAAACACTGGGCAAATAGAGAATTTTTTGACCACAGATATGGATTTCTTCTGAAGAATGCAAAAAAGCTCAAGGTACCAATTCCCTACAAAGGAAGTTTGGGGTTTTTTGAGGCCAAGATGGATACCAAGATAAATCGCGACGAGATCAAGACAGAATTATTTGATGAAGAGCATCGATATCAATGGATTGGAAAACATTGAGTGGTCTCTAATCTTTATCTCAAATTCTTATGCTTGGATTTTCTTTCTTTAGCTTTTCCCAGTCTGCTAGAAAGTTTTTGAGCCCAATATCAGTCAATGGATGTTTTAACATTTTACCCAATACATCAGGTGGCAAGGTTACTACATCTGCACCAATTTTTGCAGCCTCGACAACATGCATAGGATGCCTTACACTTGCAACTAGAATTTGTGTATTGAATTTATAATTTTTGAATACTTCATGTATTTCTCGGATTAAATGTATTCCATCCTGTCCGTTATCATCTAACCTACCTATGAATGGACTCACATATTTTGCACCGGCTTTTGCAGCTAGTATGGCTTGATTTACAGAAAAACACAAGGTTACATTAACTGGAATTCCTTCCGATGTTAGAGTTTTGCATGCTTTAAGTCCCTCTGCAGTTAGTGGACATTTTACAACAACATTGTTGCCATATTTTCTAAGTCTTTTTCCTTCTTCTAACATTCCCGAAGTTTCTGTGCTGACAACTTCTAGGCTAACATCTCCCTTTACAATTCTAACAATCTCTTCCATTGCTTTTTGTGGATCTCCTCCTTCTTTTGCTAAAAGCGATGGATTGGTCGTTATACCATCTACAAGACCCATGTCATTGTATAATTTTATTGAAGCAAGATTCGCAGTATCTAGGAATATTTTCATTGTTTCTTACTCCTGATATCTTTAACAGCATTAGATATATGAATTGATGTTATCCCGTGCTTTTCTAACAACAATGGAACCTCACTGTCTCGTGCGGACTCACCAAATTGGTCTCTTGCTCCTATTCGTCTCATAAGCACAGGATATTTTTCAGATATGACCTCAGAAACGGCAGAGCCAAGTCCTCCCATTATGTTATGTTCTTCACATGTAACAATTCCTCCTGTTTCACGAGCTGCTTTTTCCAAAAGGTCAGAATCTATAGGCTTGATTGAAAACATGTCTATAACTCTACATGAAATCCCTTCTTGTTTCAAAATGTCAGATGCGTCAAGAGCCATTTGTACTGTGATTCCGCATGCAACAATAGTACAATCAGAACCGTCTCGTAGTACAATTCCTTTACCTATTTGAAATTCTTGTGTTTGTGAGTGTATGATTGGAGTTTTTGATCTAGCCATTCTCATGTAAAATGGGCCGTATAGTTGTGAGATTAGCTGAATGAGTTTTTCTACTGCAACTGTATCGGCTGGAATCAAAACTTTCATGTTTGGAATGGCTCGCATTATAGCAATATCCTCAATTTGTTGATGTGAACCGCCATCAGCGCCCACGCTCAATCCGCCATGGGATACAACCATTTTTACATTTAGTCCATTTTTTCCGTTTCTTGTAGGATATGCAATTGCATTTCTTATCTGATCAACGCACCTACCAGGCAGGAATGCTGCGTATGTACTTGCAAAAGGAATCTTACCTTCGTTGGCAAGACCTGCTGCAATAGTTATCAAATTTCCTTCTGCAATGCCTACATTGAAGAATCTATTAGGAAATTTTTTACCAAATGGTTTTGTTTTGAGTGAATCGCTAGTATCAGCTCCAACTACCACTACGTTTTGGTTTGCCTCGCCTATTTTGATCAAAGTGTCTCCATAGACTGTCCTCATATCTGCAAATTCTGTCATACAAAACCAGCCTCCTTTGCAATTTGGACAAGTTCCGATTTTTTCTTGCCCACCTCATGAAGTTCTATCCATTTTGTTACAAGTTCAGAGCCGCCAAGGCTATGTGCTTTATTTATCAAGAGTGTTCTTCTTGCATGCATCAAACGTTTCCTAAATTCTGTTATAACAAAGCGTACGTCCTTTTGTCCTATTATGGCACTGCCTCCAACAAACACTCTGGCACCATCTAAAAAGCATGACTCTATATTTGTCAAATCTACTCCACCGTCCGCTTCAATTAGACCTTGGAAATTTTTTTCTGCAAGAAGTTTTGATATTCTTCGAGTTTTTTCGTGAGTGCCTTCGATATATTTCTGACCGGATTTGCCTGGAATAACAGACATTATTATCAACTGATCTAAATCTGGAATGAATTTTTCAGCCCAAGAAGGAAATTCCGTTTCAGGATTAATTGCAAGACCAAGGCTTACCTCATTTGAACGCAATATATCATGAATTTCTCCAAAACTTGATTCATCACAAACTTCTGCATGCACTGTAATAACATCGCTACCAGCATTAACATAATCTCTAACATGTTTTACTGGCTCATTTATCATCAGATGAGTATCAAACGGTATAGGAGTTATGGGTCGAAGTTGTTTTATTTTTTCATGATCAAATGTTTTGTTAGGAACAAATTGTCCATCCATGACATCAAGATGAATGAAATCTGCTCTTCCATGCGATGCTCTTTTTACTTCATTTTCTAGATTAGTCATGTCACCTGCAATAATAGATGGAGCAATAAGAAAGTGGCAATCAATTTCCAGTTCTATGATAGGAGCAATTTTTGGATTTGGTGCAACTCCATGCCATTTTGGATTGTCTTCCATATGTTCAACAGATTTTCCTTTGATGGTGCGTGCCACGATTATAGATGGAGTGCCTCTAGTTTGCAATACCGAGTTTACTGCTTTTGCAATTTGTTCTATACGATGACCGTCTATTTCCAGAACATTCCAGCCAAAAGATCTCCATTTATCCCCCACCTTCCATCTTGCTGCATTCTTCCACATTTCAGAAATGTCGTCACCAATCAATTCTTCGTCAAGAGGCATAACACGTTCTGTATAATCATCTTGCTGGATGAAATTCCTATCCAAGAAAACCGTCAAGTTATCAAGTTTGAATTTTGAGCCAGCCATAGCTGCTTCCCACACTTGTCCTTCATCAGACTCTCCATCTCCAATTATAGTGTAAATATGATGATTTTGACTATCTATTTTTGCTGCTAAGGCCATTCCAATTGAAAACGACAAGCCCAAACCAAGTGATCCTCCGCAGAATTCCACTCCTGGACATTTGAAATCTGGATGGCCTTGAAGTTTACTTCCAAATTTTCTTAAAGTTTCAATTTCTGACTTGTCAAAGTAACCCGCAACTGCCAAATTAGAAAAGAGTCCCGGAGACGCATGTCCTTTTGATAGAACTAGCCTATCCCTGTCCTGCCAAAGAGGATTTTTTGAATCGTATCGTAAGAACTTGTAATACATGCAACCCATAATTTCTGCCATGGAAAATGAACCTCCAGGATGTCCAGAGCCAGCAGCTGTGGTTCCTTTAATGACAAGTTTCCTAGCCTCTCTTACGTTTTTGAGAATATGGTAGTAATTTAGGCCCATATCCGTTCTAAAATTTGAATTTCTAAACAAGCATTTTGCGAACTTAGATTCATGAGGTTTATCGTATTTGGAGCCAATAAAAAGTTATTTTCATAAAATTTTAATTCGAACCAAGTCAATTAGATATATGGACATTCATGGACTCTTGCCAATATTGATTTATGACGATAGTTGTTATCATTGCTCAAAGTTTGCCAGCATTGTAAAGTCTTTTGCAGGTAAAAACATCGTGATCGTAGGACACTATACTGACCTTGGTAAGGAGATCAAATCCGTAATATTTCCCAAGGACTATGATGCGACACGAATGTTTTGGTTTGTGACAAAGAAAATGGCATATGGAGGAAGGGCAGGAGTTTTTCCACTGTTACTATGCATCTTAACAAAAAGATCTAGAAAAGTGCCTGTGAAAGACATTCCTCTAATATATGGAAATGATTGTAAGACTACAAAGGCATTTTTTATGAGAACAAAAACTCTCCTCTCAAACAGCCAGAAAATATCATTGAAAGGGCTAGTCAGATAGCAGGTTAGTATCCCCTGCTATTTCTATCAGGAGTACCAGTGTTTGGGTTTCGAAACCCATGTTTTTCCATCATGTGGTTTAGAAATCGTATGTCATCAGCAAATTTTTCACCACAAATAGAACAACTATTCAACAGATCTTACAGGCAAACAAGATCTTTTTAGGCTTTGTTGTACTATAGAATAATCATGGCAAGGGCTCAAAGGTTGCCACGACTGACTTTTACCATCACTCCTAGCGTTAATGGATACATCATAGGGTGTAGTCAGATACCATACCTCTTCACAGACATAGTTTCAGTGGAAAAGATCGACCAAGCAGTAAGAATTCTGGTCTCAGAATATGTGGAAAATTTTCCGGATGACGCACGAAAGCGAGGAGTGGATAAGAATATTGCCATACAGACAGTATGGAAAGGCTCTCCCAACTCGGTTGCATTAGAATAGAAAAGGCGCCAGCACTACTGCTTCCCAAGTGCTCTCGCACCTTAGTAACACAGTAGCGACATTGGGTTTGACTTCCGGGTTCGGAATGGGACCGGGTCGGACCCCAACGCTATGGCCGGCTTGATTATCTCAAACTAAATGTTCTGTATTAATCTTGCTTGATAGAGATATAAATTAAGAAAGACGTGGTTAGCCATGACTCATCGAGTAGCAGTTCTTGATAAAGAGGTTTGCCAACCAAAAAAGTGCGGACTTGAATGTATCAAATATTGTCCAGTAAACAAGTCTGGGGCAGACTGCATAATACTAAATCAAGAGATCGGAAAGGCCCAGATTGATGAAAATATCTGCAACGGATGTGGAATCTGTGTCAAGGTTTGCCCGTTTGATGCAATAACAATTGTCAACCTTGCAGAGGAATTGAAGACTGACAAAATTCATCAATATGGAATAAACTCATTTAGGTTATATCGAATTCCCAGTTTGAAGAAAGGCCAAGTCATGGGTTTGCTTGGAAGAAATGGTATAGGAAAAAGTACCATAGTTGGGATTTTATCTGGAAACCTCAAGCCAAATTTAGGCAATTATTTGTCCCCTCCAGAATGGGGCGATATCCTGAAACATTTTCACGGTACAGAGTTAAAGTTACATTTTGAAAAAATTGCAAATAAAGATCTGAAAGCGTCAATAAAACCACAACAAGTCTATAATCTTGCAAAGGCCTTTGATGGAACTGCAAAAGAACTACTTGAGAAATATGATGAACGGAATAAGATCCCCGAATTAGTACAAGATCTTGGTTTGCAAAATGCGCTTGACACTAGACTTCCAGATTTGAGCGGCGGAGAGCTTCAGAGAATCGCAGTAGCAGTAGCAGCATCAAGAGAGTCTGATTTTTACTTTTTCGATGAGCCTTCTTCTTACAATGATGTTTTTCAGAGAATGGGCGTAGCACGCGTTATTCAAAATCTTGCAAAGATTGGAAAGAGTGTCATGGTAGTAGAACACGATCTTACCTTACTTGACTATCTAAGTGATTTTATCGAAATTGTGTATGGAGAACCTGCCGCATATGGCATAGTTGCAAATGTTCTTTCAACAAAAGTTGGAATAAACGTATTTTTAGACGGTTATTTGCCCAATGAGAATGTAAGGTTTAGAGACGCTGCGTTCAGGTTTGATGCATCGACATCAACAGATGAGTTTGTTATGACAGAAAACATAGTTGAGTATCCCATTTTAGAAAAGAAGTTCTCTAATTTTTCGGTAACAATTGATGCTGGCAGAGTGCGAAAAAGCGAAGTACTTGGTATAGTTGGTGCTAATGCATTAGGTAAGACAACCATGATGAAGATGATAGCTGGTGTTGAAAAGGCAGATTCTGGAACTCTCGATACTAAAATCAAGATAGCATACAAACCGCAATATCTTTCAAATGACTATGATGTTGATGTTGTTTCATTATTAGAAAAAGCAAACAATGGTGGAATAGATGGCACCACAGAAGAGGATCTAATCATACAACCCATGAAAATAAAAAAACTCTACAACAAATCAGTCAAAAATTTGTCAGGTGGTGAACTTCAAAAGGTAGCAATTGCCGCATGTTTATTACAGAAAGTGGATCTCTATGCACTCGATGAACCTTCTGCATTTCTGGATGTAGAAGATAGAATTGCCATAGCAAAATTAATTCAAAGATTTGTTCGCTCTTACGGAAAATCAGCAATGATAATAGATCACGACATACAATTGATGGACTTGATCTCAGATTCACTTGTGATATTTCATGGAAATCCTGGTAGAGAGGGGCATGCAACCACGCCCATGTCAAAAGCTGAAGGGATGAATCAGTTTTTGAGATCACTTGACATAACCTACAGAAGGGATGAAACTAGTATGAGACCACGGGTAAACAAATCAGATAGCAGGTTAGACAGGGAACAAAAACAAACAGGACATTTCTATTATAGAAATTGACAAAAATGCTAAAACAGGCAATGGCAAGCATATTGACGCCAGCTGAGGCTGAAGAGATGTACGGAGCTTTTGACCAGATAGGAAGTAAAATAATACTGAGAATTCCAGATTCCCTGATTTCTAAAAGAAAACTAATAGGACAAGTTCTCTTGGAAAAAGTCAAGACTGCAAAATCGGTCTTTTATCAATCATCTCCAGTAGAAGGCGATTATCGTATTCGTCAACTAGAGTTGCTTGCAGGAGAAGATAGTACTGAAACAGAATACAAGGAACATGGTTGTAGGTTTAAGGTAGATGTGGAAAAAACGTTCTTTTCGCCAAGACTTGCGACTGAACGCCTTCGCATAGCTGAGATAGTTACCGATGGAGAGACAATTGTCAACATGTTTGGCGGAGTAGGAATGTTTTCCATTGTGGCTGCAAAAAAGAAGAAATGCCATGTTTACAACATAGACATAAACCCACATGCGGCAAAACTTTGTTCAGAAAACATTGCTCTGAACAAACTAAAAGGTACAGTTGAATCAATAGAAGGAGATGCATCAGATGTCATAGAGAAAAAATTAACCGGCGTTGGGGATAGAGTCTTGATGCTACTTCCAGAAAGATCAGACGAATTTTTACATTCTGCCATAAAGGCACTGAAACCAAAAGGAGTACTACATTACTATTGCCATGTACATGCAGATAAGAAAAATCAAGTTTCAACTGAGGCCACCAATCACTTCATGTCAGTTGTGGACGTTGATGCAAAAGTTCTAGGATCTAAAATTGTCAGGCCTGTAGGTCCTAGATTTTATCAAGCCGTTGTAGATGCAGTACTGTCAAAATGATTATTTCTTATCGTCGGTGATAAAAGAAGAGGGCGGAGGCTTGGATGTTGCCATGTTATATCCTATCCACGATATCACCCCTAGAATACCACCCACAGCCATCAACACAGAGAGCTGAAGTACAATAGGACTCCACTCTGACAGCATCAACAAGTATGCGTACACAAAAAATCCCCCTATAGATAAAACAAAAATCATCATTCCAACGCTACGTCGTTTTGTCATATAACGCTAAACACTTTTGCAGACTTATTTATTTTAATCTAGTAAGAGAACTCGATGGACATGAGATAGGCATCTTCACCATCTCTGTAGTATGCTTTTAATCGCTGTTTTATCACAAAACCTAGTTTTTCATACAATCTTATTGCCTCATTATTGCTACATCGGACCTCGAGGTACAATTCGTCTGACTTCTTCAATTTTACTCCCATCATAGATTCTTCAACTAGCGCTCTACCAATTCCTTTTTGTCTATAATCAGGTAGGACTGCAACAGAAACAACGTGGCCTTTTTTTACAAACCCGAGTTTTTTGAAGTTTGAGAAACCATATTCAATTTTACACATTATATACCCAACTAGTTTTTTTTCAACTTCAGCAACAAGAAATGCTTCAGGTAATTCAGCAAGTAAGCTCTCATAGAAATAATCAGAATAGTGTTCGGGCAGGGTTTTCAGGTTAATTTCCATTACAGGAATTATATCAGAAGGATCACATCTTCGAATTATACAGTTACCAATCTCTCTTAGAGCCACTTGCATTCCGAGAATACTCGGAATTATTAATTATTTAACTTTAAGTAAATAAAAGAATTAATGTAATTAGACTCTAGAAATATTGTTTGAGTACACCTACCGCAGACGAAGCTGTATACATTGTTTCAACTTTTTTTGCCGTGAAAGGCATAAGCCAGACCACCAAGTCTTTAGAAATTGAGATAGACGAGATAGGTTTAACGGAGAAATTTCAAGACCTTGCACAAAAAATGGAACAAAGAAATCTCATCGCAAGACTAGAGAAGAATTCAAGCGGCACATTTATTGTAGTATCAAGATTTCAGCCTCCACCTGCCAGAAGAGCATGGATTCCTCGCGCATTATTTGCTGGAACCATTGCAACTGTCATGGTAGATGGGTACTATCGAGCAATAGCGACAAATTCCATTGCAAAGGTTGGCGACCCTATGGTTGTTGCAATTTTCTATACAATATCTTTAATGGGAATTCTAGGGATTCATGAGCTAGGTCATATCATAGCATCAAAGAAGCATAAGCTTAGGACAAGCTGGCCATATTTCATTCCGGGAATACCAATAGTTGGATTCATTCCCACATTTGGTGCGCTGATCATGTCACGTGGTCTCATAGTAAACAAGAACATGTTATTTGATGTTGGAATATCAGGACCCATTGCGGGTCTTGTTGTAGCTATGGTTGTTTCAGCTTATGGAGCATATCTTTCTCCGTTGATACCAAGTTCAGTAGCTCAAGATCTCACAGCAAATCAAGGACTGGTAGAGATTCATTCAAGCATTCTCATGGACTCTACAATTTCCCTGATGGGAAAACACATTCCAGGAAAAGAGCTGGTCATGTCGCCGGTTTTGTTAGCAGCTTGGTTTGGATTTCTCATTACGTTCTTGAATTTACTTCCAGCATGGCAACTTGATGGTGGCCACATAGCAAGAGCAACACTAGGAATAAAGTGGCACAAAATTCTCACCTATGTAAGTATAGGAATACTTGCTGCTACGGGATATTTCATTATGGCACTCTTTGTTTTGGTGTTTAGTATGAAAAATCCAGACATAAAACTTCTTGATGAAATATCGCCACTCTCACCTACAAGAAAAAAATTATTTGTATTTGTTATGATTCTAGCTTTTCTTTGTGCTCCGCTTCCATTTTCTATATTTACCTAAGTAGAACGTGTGAACCATCTGACACTATAACTGCTTTTTGCCTCTCTCCATATGTCTTTAAAACATATTCCATAGATTCTTTGATTCCGCCAAAAGGAATCAATCCAAGTTTATCTTGCGTATAATGATGTGGCAATACAGAGACAATTCCAATTTTGAATTGTTTTTGGAGTTCAGTTAGAAAAAGGAGATTTTCCATGCCGTCGACATATTTAGCTGGATTTTTCAATCTATCCAAACTCATCCTGCCGTCTACATGTTGAATGATAGATTCTGATCCCAGGCCGTTTTTACATTCAGATAAAAGTATTGCAAGCCCTTCTTCTTTTACAGATCCTGCGCAATTCCATAAAGCAGAAAGGGATTTGTTTAGTGTTTCATTACTTGTTTCCTGTCCAGTACTGATAAACAATATTCTGTGTTTGCCTGCCTCGGTTATTGCTATTGAAGACAGGGATTTTGAGAGCGTCATTGTAGAAGACGGATGTCCGGTGGATACATCTACTACTCCAGAGGAATTTCCAACTATCTCGATTGCCGATATTTCAAAGCCATCTGTAAATTTTTTTGCTATTTCCATAGATGCTACATCTTCTCCAGGATGTGGCAGATTTCCATTTTTCTTTTCATATGCTTCTAGCATGCGTTCTTTTCCAAATCTTCTCAATAATTTGGTAGATATTGTATCATATCCAAATAATCCATCAAATTCCATTTCACCAACAAACATGAGATTTGTATTTGTTAACTGGGAATCATCAAATTCAGAGATAGATATGGAAGGATCAGAGAACATGTTTTTGGTGAGGTGTAGGCTTGATTTGTCTACAAGAATTTTTGGTTTTGGAAGTGACTTTTGATTGCAAACTTCCAATAATGATAAAATTACTTTTTTAACAGATTTGGTAGAGTCTAGGACAACAAGCTCAGTAGGTTTTGTAAGATCTATAGATTGTAATTTTGAGGCGATTTCAGAATCGCTCAGATTTCTCCCTTCAGAGCCTATTTGCCTTTCAAGGTTTTCAGCCTTTATATCCAATACAACTTCAGTGGGGCCATAACTGAGCCAAATTTCCGGCATACAGTAACGATGAGACAGTTAAAATAAATCTGATTCAGTAAATTTTACTGTGGATTTTGTCAAAGAATTTGCAATATTTTTGCAAGAAAGTGCTGCTATAAAGTTTGGAGATTTCAAACTGTCTAGTGGAAAAGAAAGTGCATATTATGTCGATCTTAGAATAATACCAAGTTTTCCACATCAATTTAGGAAAATGATAAAACATCTTCAAAATGCCATATCTGAAAATATTGGGCTGGATAACTTTGATTGTATTGCTTCAGTTCCGACTTCGGGGCTTGTAATAGCTTCTGCTTTAGCAATAGAAACAATCAAGCCTCTGGTGTACATTAGACAAAAACCAAAAGACTATGGTACAGGTAGTTTAATCGAGGGGAAAATAAAGGAAGGATCAAGAATACTGCTTGTTGATGACGTAGGTACAACAGGACAATCCCTAATCAAAGCAATCAAGGCATTAAAAGATGCAAAAATGGTTGTTACAGACGCGTTTGTAATAATAAATAGGCTTGAGGGTGCAAAGGAGGTTTTGGCGTCAGAAGGGGTAAGATTGCATGAAGTTACCAATGTAATGAAAATCTCAGACATGCTGCATAGCGAGAAATTGCTGGACGAACAAACTCTTGAGAGAATCAAAAAACAAATGAATTCGGTCTGAAGATAAAAGGTAGAGTTAACTCTCGTAGATCATTAGTTCTTTTTCTTCAAGCAATGTATGCAGATTGTGTACTGCCCTATATACCTCAGATTCTTTCTTTGCTCCAGTACACACCAGTTTTCCCGATGCAAACAAAAGTATGACTGTCTTTGGGTCAAGCATTCTATGTATCAATCCTGGAAACTGTTCTGGTTCATACATACTTCTAGGCAGACCTCTTGCTGCCTGTTCTAAATGTATTTTACCGCCAAGACTAGCTGACGCCACAATATTTTGAATAACTATTACTGCATCTTTTTTGATCTTGATTCCGCCTTTCCTTAGTTTTTGAACTACACTTCGAACTGCCTTGATTGCTTGTTCTTCAGATTTTGCTCCAGTGCAAACCATTTTTCCTGAACTAAAAATTAGTGTAGCAGTCTTTGGAGATTTTAATCGAAAGACCAAACCTGGAAATTGATCAGGGTGATATTCAACATCTGGAAAAGTTTGCGTGATGACGTTAAGATCAATGCGTTGATCAACAGAAGCCGATGCCACAACATTTTCAATGCTAACAATTGGTTTTGTTTGAGGCATTCTGGACTTTATATATGTGCTTTATATATACTCTGTAACGTTTCGTGATGATGTTCTTTGTGTCAAATTTATCAGATCTTTTGTAGATTTTTTGGCAGCTCAGACAAATGCCTTCACATCATAATTTCAGCCATAACTCTGATTCCTCATTGCAGCCAAATCAAAATAGATAACTGATTATTTTAAAATTGGTTTTATGAGATTTTGGGTCATAAAACAATCAAGATATTATTGAAGACACACAAATGAAAAATTAATTGAATAGTGGGCCCAAAGGGCTTCGATCCCTTGGCTCACCGGTTATGAGCCGGTTACTCTACCAAGCTGAGTTATGGGCCCAACGACAGAACAATTTGATATGCAGTATAAAATAGTATAGAGCTAACAGTATGCTTCATAGCAACTGTCTAACAATAGGTTTTGAGCTGCTAGAGACTTGTTAGCAGTTTGAACTAGCTCATCTTCAGATGTGTGTGAGCGTTCAAGAATTCGTCTCCAGAGTGCCGCATGTCGGATATCAGCTTCGGTATGAATTCTGAAATATTCAATTGCTTCATCGTCTGTTATCCCATAGAATTTTCTCAGACCATCAATCTTTGATAGACTAATCTTTGGAATTTCTTGCTCTAATGCATACATAGCAGCTGCACCTTTTTCAAAAGAAGTCATAAGTCCGGAAAGGTCAGATACTGCTTGTCTAGTCTTATCAAGACCTGCATAGTTTTCCATCTCATCATGTGAGACACCTAAAGAACCTGCAAATTTTATCCACGGTGCTATGTGTTCAGATTCTTCCTTCTGATTGGTAGATATCATTTCATGCAGTTCAGATGGACCATTTTTCATTACAGAGCCTACAAAAGAAGGAACTGATTTTACTAACTGGAAATATTCTTTAGAATAACCGCTAAGGGATTCAAGAGATAGTTTTCCCTCATTCCACATTACATAGAATTTGTGTTTGAGCAAACTTTGCTCTTCAATAATTTTATCAATTCTTTCAATAAGAGAATTCATGCGATTTATCAAATTTGGCACTAAAAAAATCTTTTGAATGACTGCAAAAGGATTTTATGGATAGGAAACAGGATGCAGGTCAGGCTCCAGTGGTGTAGACCGGTCAAGCATGTGGGACTTTCAATCCTACGACCCGGGTTCAAATTCTAAAACGATGAAAATCCCGGCTGGAGCACCTACAAAAGCATTAATATTCTTACTATTCCCTACGCACGCTAGTGCAAGTTTTTGGATAGAAAAAACTTTGAGATTAACCCACTAATCAAGGACTACAAAAACTACATTAATTCTATAGATCAAGCGCTCAAAAAAGAATTAGATCTTTATTCAGCTTCAGAATTTTTCGAACCTCTACAGTATGCACTTGAAGGAGGGAAGAGAATAAGACCTATCATACTTGTCTTAGCTGCTGAAAGTGTCGGCAAATGTGATGAGAGAGCTTTCATTGCATCGTGTGCAGTTGAGCTATTACATACGGAATCAGTAATTCATGACGACATAATAGATAATGAAATTTTGAGGAGACGAAAAGATCCATTTCACATCAAGTATGGATACAATACAAGTATTATGACCGGCGACTTTGTGCTTGGGTTAATTCTAAACATATCATCACGTCTTGACAATCCAAGAATAGCAAGAGAGCTTGCAAATACAGCCATGATGATGAGTGATGGGGAAATGATTGAAACAAGACTGGAAACAAGTGATGATGTCACCTTTGATGATTATCTCAAAGTCATCGAATACAAAACAGCCACTGCATTTGAGGCGGCAACAAAGATTGGAGCCATTCTAGGAGGCGGTAACGAGGAACAAATAATGGCATTTGCAGAATACGGCAAAAACATGGGAATTGCATATCAAATTCGAGATGATTTACAGGACTGGAATAACGAGGATAAGCTATTCAATATATTAATTAAGAAAAGTCTAGACCCACGAGATGTTTTTGATCATATGGATATGTTACTAAATAATTATTCAAAGAAAGCAAAGATTGCACTCAGAAAAATAAATGACAGCGATGCTAGAAAAAGACTTGAAAGTTTGATAGATCTTACTATGCTTAATGTACAGTAGCAAGACCTGCTAAGGTTGGAACTGCAGATTTTGCAAATTGAATAAATGGATCTGGATAGACTCCTATTCCAACCATAAAGATTATGGAGAATATCATAACAGCTATGATTGACTTGGGTTCTTTAACTCTCTTTTCAGACTCGCCTTCTTCAAAGTACATTTTTCGTATTATCCAACCATAGTATGCAAGTGAGAGTGCGCTGTTTAACACTCCAGCTACTGCAAGATATGGAGCCCATGATACAGTGGCACCTGCGTTTATGGCAGATCCAAATAACATAAGCTTACTCCAAAATCCATTGAGTGGTGGAACTCCCGCCAGAGCCAAAAGCGATATAACTAGTCCTAGAGAAGTGATTGGCATTCTTTTTCCAAGTCCACGAAGTTTATCGATATGAGATATTGACAGAGTTGTAACTATTCCTGCTACAGCTATGAATGCTGCTGCTTTCATCACAGCGTGGTTTAGAATGTGGAATAGTGAGGCAGCTATGCCAATTGCCGAAAACGGAGCGATGCTCAAGCCAATCAGGATGTAACCGGCATGACCAATGCTAGAATATGCAAGCATTCTTGAAAGATTCTTTTGCTTTATGGCTGCCAAGTTTCCAAAAGTCATAGTGATTATAGCTATTATTGCAAGAGCAAGGGACCAGTTTAGATTGAGTGCTACTGCACCCATTATTATTACACGCAAGGCGGCAGCAAAGCCGGCTTTTTTTGTACCTGCTGCAAGTAATGCAGAGATTGTCGGCGGTGCTCCCTCGTATGTATCTGGAAGCCACATGTGGAATGGTACTAGACCAATCTTGAATCCAAATCCAGCTATGAACATACCAACCGCTAGTATTGCTAACGGCATCATGTCAGGACTCAGATGCGAAAATCCAGATATCACCTGCTCTATGTTGGTTGAACCTGTAAGGCCATAAGCCAGAGATATACCCCATATGATTATGCCCGAAGACAATGCTCCAAATAGAAAGTATTTGATAGCTGCTTCGTTGGAACTTGGGTCTTTTTTGAGATATCCTGCAAGAACATAAGTTGGAATGCTCATCAATTCCCAGGCAACAAACAACATTACTAGATCAGTGGAATATGCAATCAGCACCATTCCTATCGATGCTAAAACTATCAGAGAATAGTAAACAGCAGGATTTGCTCTTCCTTTCATGAAATTAAATGAGCCAACTGTTGTCATTATTCCAACAATTAACATGGCAATTGCAAAGAAAGATCCGAACGTATCATTTGCAAGAACGCCTTTTGAGAAAATTGCTCCCGGTGTAACGTTTTTCGAAATTATTTGATAAATGACAAATCCAATTGCTGCAATTAATGCGGCAAATGCTATTCCACCGTAAAGAGAGTCATTTTTTTCTTTTCTTACTGCACTTATTACTGGAATGATTACACCCACTGCTCCCAGCATAAGAGTTAAAATTATTGGTGTTGAGGTAAAGTCTAACATTTTTTTCACCTAAATGAATAACAATAGCATCACTATCAAGATGCCAGCTCCAAATATGTATAGATATGATTGAGAGATTCCTGTTTGTGTGGATTGCATTATTCTTGCACCGCCTGCCATCGTTTTTTCTGGAACTAGGTTGAATCCTTCAATGACTTTATCTTCAAAGTAACGATACATTCCTCGTGCAAGATACAATGGACCTACAACAAATGTCCAATTGATTAGTGCGTCAAGATACCATCTGTTAAGGAAAAACTTGTGTATTGCGTAAAAGACAATATTAGAATTTACAACCTTTGCAGGGTCTGCAAATCGTCCAATGTAGAAGATGTATCCCAACGCAAATCCAATTGCGAAAGCAGAGAGAGAAGCTATTAGAGCAATAGGATTAACGCCTTCTAGGAACCCTCCAAGTAACTGCTGAGATTCTGTAGCAACTGTTGCTATTTGTGAATGAATTCCAAAGGTTGTGGAAAGATAGTTTGTGAAAATATCATGTATTTTATGTTCAAATGTCAGACCCAAAATGCCAACACCAATTGTAAGAGCAGCTAAGATTCCATATGGGATCCACATTACGGGGCTTGCTTCATGCACATGGTATCCCTCTTTTTCCAAGTGTTCCACATGCTTGCTCTTATTACCAAAGAAGACCATTCCAATCATCCTAGTGGTGTAGAATGTTGTCATGACGGCTGTAATTACAGCCATGATAAATATTGGCAAAGCCCAAGTGTTACCTGACTGATATACGGCTCCAAAGATTGCATCTTTGCTCCAGAAACCTGTTGTGATAAATGGAGCACCCATCAATCCAAGTCCTGCAGCCCACATGAAAACATATGTCTTTGGCATAAGTCTCCTGAGTCCTCCCATATCAGTCATGAATCTAGATCCAACTACATGCAACAAGGAACCCGCAGCCATGAATAAAGAAGCTTTGAACATTGCATGTGAGATAAGATGGAAAAAGCCTGCAGTGTAACCGTCGACAAATTGCCGTGAAAGCCCAGCTATTCCAAGAGCCATCATCATGTAACCAATTTGTGAACCTGTAGAATATGCAAGTACTTTTTTTATTTCTGTGTGAACCATTCCCTGAGTAGCTAGTAGAAATGCAGTGATTGCTCCAACCCAAGCCACTACCTCAAAGAATTGATCCATGCTGATGCCAGCAGCGGCCAAAGCAAAGAACAATGGCCCTAGTCTTGCCACAAGGAATACACCTGCTTTTACCATTGTAGCTGCATGAATGAGTGCTGAAACTGATGTAGGTCCAGTCATTGCCTCAAGCAACCATTCGTTTAGTGGAAATTGTGCAGACTTGCCTATTGCACCTCCAAATAACAAAATTGCGGCAGGAATCAACAGGTTTTGAGAAGACATGGCTACAGCCCAACTTGTATTGGTAGCCAATTCTCTAAATCCAAATGTTCCTGCAAATGCAAAGATTAGGAACATTCCAGCCAACATCATAATATCTCCAACTTTGGTCATGATGAATGCCTTCATTCCTGCTTGAGTTGGCGAGTAGTAATCTAGCAAGCCAAGAACAGTACGTCCTTCTGTTCCCACATGATCTTTCTTTTTGTCCCTATACCAAAATCCTACTAGTGCATATGACGCAAGGCCTACACCCTCCCAACCAAAGAAGAGTTGTAAGAAATTGTCTGATAGAACGATTAACTGCATGGATCCTATAAAGAACGACATCCAGAAGAAGAACCTCATGAGATCTTTGTCTCCCTTCATGTAGCCCAAACTGTATACAAAGATCAAAAACGAAATCCATGCAACTATGTTGGTCATTAAAATGGCCAATGGGTCGGCCAAGATTCCTGCCTTTAGACCAATTGATGAAATCCATGGAATTTGATTATGAATTTCTTGATTGTGTAACGCAAGTGGAAGGAGTGTCGCAGCTGAAACTGCACTTGCCAGAGCAAATGCAACTGCTACATATCCAGAAGAATTTTTTGATACTCTGGCAGCAGCCGGTATTATCAGCGCTCCAATAAATGGCAGTATCCAGATTATCCATACATTTAACGCGCCACCACTAAAACCAAGAGAACTAAAATCCATTTTTTAAACTCCCACCAATCCTTTCATGAAAGGAATTATTTTATTGAAGAATATGTCTGGATATATTCCAATAACAATTGTAAATCCTGCCAGGACCATCATTGGACCTGTTACATACCAATTTGCTTCCTTGGTTTTTTCCAAGTGTTCTGGTAGTTTTCCAAAGAAGACTCTTTTTATCATCCACAAAGAATAGGCCATAGTAATAACCGTGGCAATCAATCCAAGAGCAAATGAAACCATTCTAACTGTAGAGTGATCCTGAATTGCAGTTTGTAGAGCGCCGTTGAACATTGTCCATTCAGCCATAAAGCCACTTGTTGGAGGAACTCCAACAATAGTAAGTACTCCAATCATTGCACAAGTTGCAGTAATTGGCATCTTTCCTGCAAGTCCTCCCATTTTTGTAATGCTTCTTGTTCCAACTTGGAGAATAATTGCACCAACCATCAGGAAGAGGATCACTTTACCAAGGCTGTGAGATACAAATAACATTTCAGAACCTGAAAGTCCCAAGGCAGAAGCAGTTCCTATTCCAAAGAGAATGTAGCCCATCTGGCTAATACTCGAATAAGCAAAGAATTTTTTGATGTCGTCTTGAACCAAGGCCATTATGCCACCGTATATCATGGTTGCAACTCCCCACAGATTCAAAAACAACGCAAAATGAGCATACTCTCCTGGCAAAAGCATTATCAGCAATCTGAAGAAACCGTAAGCTCCAACACCCAACATTGCACCAGATGATAGTGCGTTAAGCGGTGTAGGGGCTGCCCTATATGTATGTGGCAGCCATATGTGCACAACAAACGCGGCCATCTTTACTCCAAGACCTACAATAATTGCTACCGCAGCAAGTGCAAGAATGCGATGCGGAACCGCATGCTCATGTATGTCAGCATAATTGAAACTTCCCACATTGAGCCCTATTGCAAGAAAACCAAGAAGAAGGATTACTGCTCCAACATGTGTCCAGAAGAAAAATAATAAAGCAACCCTTCGCTTTGCTTCATAACCCCATAATGCAATCATAAAGAATCCTGGAATTAGCATGACCTCAAAGAAGACATAGAATTCTATCAGATTGGTTGCAAGTACAGAACCCAGCATGCCCATGGCCATAACAAGGAATAACGCAAAGTAAACACCGATCTGATGATTCACATATGCTTTCAATGATGATGATTCCACCATTGCAGTAGGACCGTCGCCAATCACCTGTTTTTGGGCATTTGCTTTTTCTTCATATTGTGCTGTGAATTTTGCAACCATGTATGGTTTTGAAAACAGAGCCACTACTGTAGATATGACGTAAATTATTATTGCAAATGGCGATGCAAGTCCGTCTAGCACTAGTCCAAATTCTCCAAATTGTTGAGTCCATGGATAGTGCTCTTCATATGTTCCAGAAAGCGATGCCAATGTCATTATTGCCGTACAGTATGCCAGTATACCAAAGCTGAACCACGTTGCAGCGTTAGGCCCTGATCTTTTTCCAAGGAAATAGGCTACTGGAGACAATAATAGTGGCAGAAAAATTGCCTGAAGTAAGACGTATTGCATTATCCTTTCAGGCTCCTAAAGTCTTCGATATCAATATTCTTGTACATTCTATATGCTACAATAACTAATGCAAGTCCAACTGCAACTTCAGCTGCAGCAATTGCAATAGAGAAGAGAGCCAGTGTTTGTCCTTGGCTGTTTGGAATGAATCTTGCAAATGCGACTAGATTGAGATTTGCAGAGTTGATTATCATTTCTACTCCAAATAACATTCGGATGGCATTTCTTTTGACAGATAGTCCGTAGATTCCAATAGCCAAAAGGGCTACTGAAACTAGAACAAAATCAATTAGCCCGTTGGTCATTTGTCATATCCTCCCTTCTTGCCAAAGTCAAAGCACCTACTACAGATGCAGCCAAAATTAATGCCATTACTATAAGAGCTGGTGAATAATATGTGAGAAAGTCTGAACCTATTTTTTTGTAATCCACTGCTGGCGAATTTGTCTCCATTGATTTCATACCAGAACCAATGATTACCATTCCGATTCCAAGCATCAATGCAAGCATTAGTCCTATTCCAGCATATCTTCTTCTTTTATCTTCAATCTTATTGAATATCAACTCACGTCTTACAAGCATCACAGTAAACAAAATGAGTACTGCTATTGAACCTACATAAACTGAAAGTTGGAACATTGCCACAAAAGGTGCATCAAGCAGCAGGAAAAATCCAGCTATTCCAGATAACGTTAGCATTAGTGCTATTGAACCGTAGATTAATGATCGTATCTCGAGTGCCACTATAGCGCTACCAATTGTCAATACAGAAAGAGCTAAGAATACAGCATCAACCATGTGAAGCACCCCTATCGTCAATTTTTATTTCTACATCTTGTGAGATTTTGGGTTTGATGGCAAGTTGGGCAGGGGTGTAAATCAAGGCAGATTTGGTAAAGGATGAAAGCTCGTAATCATTTGTCATGTATAATGCATAGAACGGGCATGCATCTACGCACAGACCGCAGAATACACATTTACCATAATCTATCTGAGGCATTATTGCTTTCTTGTTTTGTTTCCATGTCTCATTTACCTTGACCATGCCTATTGCTTCTGCTATTCCTTCACATGCCACAGAACAAAGCTGGCAACCCGTACAGTGTTCATGATACAATATGTGTCGCCCTCTTAGTCCAGCTATACCTACTCCTGTTTCTGGATTAAACTGGAAACCATCTCCAACGAATTTCAGCTTTTGCTCAGGATAACGTAGTGTAAATCTTCTAATTGCAAGGTGCTTTACTCCCGAATTCAGTGCTCTTATAATTCCGCCAGCAGTGCTCATTGAATTAATCCTCCCGGTCCCAAGACACCTGCGTATAGCAATCCAAGAGCTATAAAGATGTTAATGAAGGCAAGACCAATTAGTTTGTACCAACCTGTGTGCAATAACATATCTATTCTAATTCTTG
The DNA here is from genome assembly GCA_028867595.1 of Nitrososphaerota archaeon. Taxonomy (GTDB): domain Archaea; phylum Thermoproteota; class Nitrososphaeria; order Nitrososphaerales; family Nitrosopumilaceae; genus Nitrosotalea. The sequence goes on from JAGWGB010000003.1 coordinate 33,476, forward strand.
GGAATACTCCACGTGGTAACAGAATTAAGAGTATAACTCCGACAGTTTTTATTACAAACCACAAAGTTCCGTTGAGCATGTCTTGATCGAATAGAGGAAGGCCTGCTATCTTTGCAGTTACTGGCCCTATTGTAATTCCATTGGTTACGATATCTGCTGGGAATGGGGGCCAAACCATTGGTCCGTTCCACCCTCCAAGGAACAACACCGTGAACAATCCAGCAAATGCATATAGTTTCAGGTATGTTCCAAGTTGGATAAGCCCGTACATCATACCTGAGAATTCAGTTAACCAACCAGCTACAATTTCACTTTCTGCTTCTGGAAGATCAAATGGTATTCTCTCAAGTTCTGCAATTATACAAATGAAAAATACTATTGCGCTAATAGGCGCAAAGACAATCCACCAATAGTGTTGTTGCGATTCAGCAATTTGAGATAGATTTAGCGTACCTGTTAAAATGACTACACTAAGCAGAGAGAGAATCAATGGAATTTCAAATGCAATCATTTGGTGCAATGCTCGCAGGCCACCAATGAATGTCCATTTGTTGTTTGCAGCCCATGCAGTAAGGACAGATATTATTGGGAAAAATCCAATTGTAGCAAAAACTGCTAGTAGTCCTACTGTAGGATTTGCAACAACCCATCCACGTGCAACTGGAATCAATGAGACAAATGCGCCGGCAGTTCCAACAAATAACAATGGCCCGACCCAGAAGATTGGTTTATCGGCCTTTGCTGGAATTATAATTTCTTTTGATATTAATTTCAGACCGTCACCCATTAACTGAAGTATGCCTTCTATTTTACCACAGTAAAGTGGTCCAACTCTCAGCTGTATTTTAGCAAGGAATTTTCGTTCAACAAAAATAGTAGCTGCTGCAAGAAGTGCGGCAAACCCAAACCCTGGAAATGCCATGACGTGGAAAAGTGTAGTATGAATAAATGACTTGATTATAGGTAATGTACGCGAAGGATCTGCCATCCATGTCATGGCAAGATACGGCGTTAACATTTGGTTATTGACTAGCGGCATTTTGATGTAGAATAATATAATAAAGACAATCGGAAGTCCGACGAGCGAGAATATCAGTATGACCCAGAAGATTATATCAAATAAAGAACCGATGAATCGACTTAGTCTAAACTGCGGTGCGATTGTGGACATTTATCTGTCTGCCTCCACTGGCCAATAATTAAGGCTCCAATAAACAGCAGGCATGTTGCCTAGCAACTCGCCTTTTAGCAAATAGGGCATACAAATTAGATTTCTAAAGGAACCAACACTAATCTTGACTCGATATGGTTCTGGTCTATTGTTAGATACAATATAATATCCAAGTGCTCCTCTTCCAGATTCAACTCTTTTGTATACCTCATCATTGCCGCCTTTAGGATTAGGTTTTAGTTTTGTACGTACAGAGCCCGATTTTGGCATCTTTCTTATCGCATCTCGGATTATCCTGCAGCTTTCAAACATTTCGAGATATGGAACATAAGAGCGTGCATATGAATCACCTTCTTTCATTACAACAGGTTCAAAATCCAAGTTTTCGTAGACATCATATGGTTCCTTTTTTCGGATGTCAAAGTTTACACCTGAAGCTCTTAGAACGGAACCAGTAGTGCCAAGTCGTATTGCGTCAGTCCTTGACAGTATTCCAGTCCCTTCAGTTCTGCTTATCAGAATCGGGTTTTTGTAGAATACGGCCTGGTATTCTTTTAGTCTTTTTTCAAAATAATCTACTTGTCTGAGACATCTTTCCTCAAAGTTAGCTGGTAAATCATTTCGTACTCCACCTGGTACAAGATATGCGTGAGTTACTCGTGCACCAGACATTGCCTCCAAAAGATCAATGAATAACTCACGATCTCCAGCTGGCCACATAAACATGGTAGAGTGACCTAGAAAGATACCATAGATTGCAAGCCAGTAAAGTATGTAGATGCATCTGTTTAGTTCAGCTGCTATTACTCGAATGTATTTTGCTCTTTCCGGTACTTCAATTCCCAGTAACTCTTCTACTGCAAGACAGTATGGATAAAGTATGTTTGATGAATCGTGGATAACAGGCCTCTCAAGATGAGGAATGTTTTGAATATAATTTCGATACTCTGCCATTTTTTCTTCGCCACGATGTACATAACCTGGATCAGGATCACATGAAACAATGTAATCTCCATCCACTTTTATGATCAGTCTCATATGGCCTGACCCTGGATGTTGCGGTCCAACGTTAAGCGTCATTATCCTATCATCGATATTTTCAAGTTGAATTCCTGGAGGTAGTTGTGTTGTCATTTTTATCTACCCTTTATCTTGAAATCCTTTCTAAATGGTGGAATGTCTGCCCAGTCTTCTGGCAAAAGCAGTCTTCTATTATCTGGATGGCCTTCAAAGTATACACCAAACATTTCAAAACATTCTCTTTCGTGAAATTCGACGCTATAAAAAACCTCTCGCAGTGATGTCATTCTTGAGCTGTCTTTGCCGGGAGTAGGAATTTCTTCACGCGGTACTCGTGTTGCAAGTGTTAGGACTTGATTGGCAAGTTTTTCGTCAGTGTAAGAACCTAAATGATATACTACTTCAATTTCTTTCGAGTCCGGATAATCTACACCAGAAACAGATTCAGCATGATCATATCCCAATTCATCTCGAATAAAGTGAGCAACATCTAAGATGTCTTCTTTTTTTGTTGAAACTCGGATTCTGCCATTACGTACATAATCTACAGTTACTTTTGAGCTAAATTTTGAAGCGATTTTGTCAGAAATTGATTTTTCAAACTGAGGAATGGGTTTTGGTTTGACTGGAGCATCGGGAGAGAAATCAATACCTTTTTCTTCATAAAATTTTTTGGCCTCGTCTTTTGATAAAGACTTTACATCTTCAGAAGACTCGGCAGTCCCACTGGGTTGCCCATCCTTTTCATTTTCTGAGCTCATTATTATGCGCCTTTCATCCGTTTAATTTTTTCTTGAAGTAGCATACAACCTTGTATTAGAGTTTCAGGTCTAGGAGGACAACCTGGAACATAGATATCAACTGGAAGAACTCCATCAATACCAGGAAGTACATTGTATGAATCAAAATACAGTCCCCCTGTGATTGCACATGCTCCCATAGCTATTACATACTTGGGATCTGGCATTTGATCATATACCATTCTTAATCTAGGTGCCATTTTTCTAGTAATAGTGCCCATTACAACAATGAGGTCACATTGCCTGAGAGAACCAAATGCCTCTATAATTCCAAATCTTTCAACATCATATCTAGGACTTGACGCAGCTCCGAATTCTACACTACAACACGCAGTTTCAAGGTGCACTGGCCACAAAGACCAAATTCGGCCCCAATTTATGGCATAATCAAGAGGCTTTCCAACTGCTCTTACAAGTATATCGCCTAATTTTCCAACTAGAACGTTTGTAGCATGCGGCGCAGTTTCCTGATTAAAGAATTCTTTTAGCAATACTCTTCCCTACTTCGGAGTCTTTCAATATTTGATTTAAAAGTTACCAAATGTTTTTCCTCCCTGCTTGATAGAGAGCGTAGGCAAAAGCTGCAAACATTACACCTAGAAAAGCAATAATTGGTAAAGTCGCCTCTTTTGGCAAACCTAGTATGCTACTACCCCACGCATACAAGAAAATAGACATCACATCGAACACAACAAACATCAAAACATAGGAATAATATTGCATCATGAAATGAGTACGGCCTTCTTCTTTTGGGACTTGGCCTGATTCCATAGGAAGGAATTTCACGGGACTGCTGGTTCTTTTAGGTGCAATCATTCTAGAAAGAATCAGTGCAGGCCCTGTTGCTACAACTGCAAATCCGAACATTAGTAAAACTGGACTAAAACTACTTGCAACTTCTCCTACCAAAGTAGCTAACAAGCCAATCGGAGAGTATAAAAATCTATGCACATTATGCGATCATTATTTTAATTTGAAAGGAATTTTTCATCAATTTTCTACAAGTTAATGAAAATCTTCATTAATTAATCAGATTAAAATTTCTAAAAAATTAAACAACCATCTATCTTCTTGAAAAATGATTGATATATGACTAGAATCAAACTCTTCCCATGGTAAACGTTGGAGACAAAGCACCATCTTTTACCTTGGTAGACACGGATCTGAAAATGCGAAGTTTAGATGACTTTAAGGGAAAGAAAGTAGTTCTTTCTTTTTTTGTTGCAGCAAGTTCTCCAGTATGCACAAAGGAAATGTGTACCTTTAGAGATAGTTGGGGAGAGATCTCAAAACTTGGTGCCCAAGTGATAGGCATAAGTAATGACGGTCCGTTTGCAAACAAAGCGTTTGCAGAAGCGAATCATCTCAATTTTCCTGTGCTTGGAGATTATAAGAGTCAGACAATTCGCGATTATGGAGTACTCATGCCAGACCTTCTACATGTCAAAGGATACGATGCAGCAAAGCGTTCTGTGTTCATTGTAGATGAAAAAGGCACCATAGCATACAAATGGGTTTCTGACAACCCCTTGATTGAGCCAAACTACCAAGAGATAAGCGACTTTCTGAAGAAAGGAAAATAATTTTTCCTAAACTTTATTTTATAATTTTTAAATATACACTATTCTATTTCTGCAAGAACATCGTTTTTTGCAACTGATGCACCTTGCTTTATTTTTAGAGATTTGACTACACCGTCTTTATGCGATTTAATTGATACCTGCATCTTCATGGATTCCAAGACACACACTACATCGCCTTTCTTGACATTATCTCCTTGTGATACATTTATTGAAACAACTCTTCCAGGAATTTGGCTTTTCAAATTAATTTGTGAGTCAGTGGCAGACTCCATGCCAGAGTTTTTGTAAACGATTTTGTCCAAGTCGGGACGCTTGTTAAAGGTCAGCTTGACACCGTCTATTACTACAGTAATCTTCGAGGTGCTAGTTTCCAAGTATTTTGCGATATGAAATGAGTTATCCAGCATGAACTCGATTTTTTCGTGACTGATGTTCAGCATCTTTAGGTTTCGCTCATGATTCTTTATTTTTATAACAAATTCATTGTTTCCAAGAGATTTGACTATTGCTCCATCTAATGTTTCGTCAGTGTTTTCAAGTTTAAATTTCATTTTTAATTCCTATCTAGCTGTGCTTTCCAGCGAAGATGTTGTTCTTTGTGAGCCCTTATTCTAGTTTTGAGAAATTCAGAATGCATCAAGGTAGCAGCCAATGCTGCATCAGACTTTTGGGATGCCTCTTTCTTCAGATCATCGCGTAATCTATCAAGAATCTTGAATCTGTCAAGGAAATCAGTGGATAAATCCCCTGAAATGAATTCTTTAGTATCAAGTATAGTTCTGTAAAGAGGGATTGCAGTTTCTACTCCCTCTATGTAAAAGTCTGCAAGCGAAATTTGCATTCTTTGTCTTGCTTCTTCAAAGTTTTGTCCCCATGTGATGAGTTTTCCCATCAGTGAGTCATAGTATGGAGAGACGCTACAGCCTGGATATAGATAAGTGTCAACTCTAACACCAGGTCCTGATGGTATGTTTACATCATAAATTCTTCCCGTGGATGGGGCAAAGTCAAGAAATGTGTCTTCTGCATTTATTCTGCACTCTATTGCGCAACCATTTACTTTGAGATCTTTTTGTTTGAATGGTATTTCTTTTCCATTAGCAATGTCGATTTGTAATTTTACAAGGTCAAGTCCAGAAACAAATTCAGTTACAGGATGCTCTACTTGCAATCTGGCATTAATTTCAATAAAGTAAAAAGTACCATCATCTAACCTAAGAAATTCTGCAGTACCAGCGTTGTGGTAATCTACAGCAATGGCAGCATTTACTGCTAGTTGACCTATTTCATCACGAGTTTTTTGATCAACTACTGGCGATGGAGACATTTCAATTAATTTTTGATGACGTCTTTGAATAGAGCATTCTCTTTCAAAGATGTGTACTGCATTCCCATGTTTGTCTCTTGCTAGCTGAAATTCAATATGTCGTATTTTTGGCAAGAACTTTTCAACAAAGAGTGCTGATTTTCCAAATGCGGCCTTTGATTCTCCTGACGCAAGTTCAAATGCTTGTTTTAATTCCTTTTCATTATGTACAAGTCTAATTCCTCTTCCACCACCACCAAATACTGATTTTAATAAAACAGGATATCCGATGTTGTTGGCTATGTCAAGCGCTTTCTCTACTTCTTCAACTATTCCAGGACTACCTGGAACAGTGGGCACTTTGGCTTTTGCCATTGCAGACTTGCATAACATCTTGTCACCGCAAAGTCTCATTGATTTTCCAGAAGGACCTATAAAGTTGAGTTTCTTCTTTTCACAGAGATCAGCAAAGTCAGCGTTTTCTGAAAGAAAACCATATCCAGGATGAATCGCGTCAGCACCAGAGTTTAATGCTGCTTCTGCGATAGTTTCCATGTTCAAGTAGCTTTGTGAAGGAGAAGGAGGACCAATATGATATGATTCTGAAGCCATCTTGACATGTTTTGAATTTACATCTTCATCAGAATAGACTGCTACTGATTTTATTCCTAATGCATTACATGTCTTTATTACACGAATGGCAATTTCTCCTCTATTTGCGATAAGAATTTTTTCTATCATATTCGATCAGAGGTTTATGTTCCCATGTTTGCGTGGAATTCTTCGTTCCCTTTTATTTGCAAGTCCTTCCAAGGCTCTAATGATTGCAGGTCTTGTTTCGGCTGGATCGATGACTGTATCAACAGTACCGTAAGAAGCAGCCACATACGGATTTGCAAACTTTTCAGTAAAATTATCAACAAGTTGTTTTTTCAAAGCTGCGGGATCTTTCGCAGTCTCAATTTCTTTTCTGTTCATTATCCTCACAGCTGCTTCTGAACCTAATACTGCAATTTGTGCAGTTGGCCACGCATAATTCATGTCTGTACCCAAGTTTTTGCTGCCCATTGCAATGTAAGCGCCTCCATATGCTTTTCCGATTATAATGGTGATTTTAGGTACAGTAGCTTCACAATATGCATACAAAAGTTTGCTTCCATGTCTGATTATTCCACCATGTTCTTGCTGTGTTCCAGGCATGTATCCAGGAGTATCAACTAGTGTAAGAATTGGAATGTTGTAGCAATCACAAAATCTGACAAATCTTGATGCTTTATTTGATGAATCAATATCAAGTGCGCCTGCCAACACCATAGGTTGATTTGCAACAATTCCTACAGTCCGACCGTGAAATCTACCAAAACCTACAATAACATTTGACGCAAATAATTCATGAATCTCAAAGAATTGATGATTGTCAACAATTGAATGTATGATTTCTTTCATGTCATATGGCTGCAATGGATTTTCCGGAACTATGTTTATCAAATTATTATCAAGTCGGTTCGGATCATCACCTGTATCTACTACAGGTGGCTCTTCGGTACTATTTTGTGGTATGTATGACAATAGTGATTTGACAATGTCCATGCAATGATATTCATTCTTGGCAACAAAATGTGAAACTCCACTAATTTTTCCATGAGACATGGCACCTCCAAGCTCGTCAAACGAGACTTCTTCTCCAAGAACAGTTTTGACAACCTCAGGTCCAGTTACAAACATGGTTGCAAGTTTGTCTACCATTATAACAAAATCGGTCATGGCAGGAGAATAAACTGCACCTCCAGCAGACGGTCCTATACTACAAGTAATTTGTGGCACTACACCAGAAGCAAGTTGGTTATGATAGAATATGCTAGCAAAACCGTCAAGACTTAGTATGCCTTCCTGAATTCTAGCTCCACCTGAATCTGCTATTCCGATTATTGGGCACCCTACACGAGTTGCATGTTCCATAACTTTTGTTATTTTTTTAGCTCCCATTTCACTTAGTGTACCACCAAGAACTGTGAAATCATAAGCAAAAAGGAATACTTTGCGACCATTTATTGTTCCATAACCAGTTACCACGCCATCTCCAAAAAATTTCTTATTTTGCATATCAAATTCATAGTAATGGTGTGTCACAAGAGCATCTATCTCGGTAAAACTACCTTCATCAAGTAAAAGATCAATTCTCTCCCTTGCAGTAAGTTTGCCTTTTTCATGTTGAGCAAGAATTCTTTCTTCTCCACCACTCTGATCTGCTTGTCGTCTTTTCTGCAGAAAATTTTTTAGTTTTTCAGAGTGCATGTTTCGAATTAGAAGCGACTACTAACCTATATTAATTTACTCAGGTTTGACTTCACGAATACCGTCACGACCACCTTTTGCATTTCTAAAAACATTCATTCCAATGTGGTAATTTTCCCATAGACCCTCCAATACCTGCAATTTTTCAGTCGCTTCTTGTAAGATCTCATCAGTTGTGTGTGGATCAGATTGTAATTTTCTAACCTTCTCCCGTGTCTCAGCAAGCAAACTCTCAAGTCCTACTTCATAGTTTGATTCGCCATGAAATGCAGGATCTAGAGGAGCAATCTTTGTGGTCTCGTTAGTCATCTACTTCATTCCAGTAGGGGTAAATTTTAACTTTTTACTTTACATTTTATAGGAATTAATGAAATATTACAGATTTAACAATGGGTGGTGTTTTGAAATGGCTTTTTGATAGAGTGTAAAGGCCTCTTTTTCCTCATAGCATTTTTTACATATGCATAACTGTGAGACTTTATTTCTGTCACAGTCTTCCATGAATTCACATTGTTGGCATCCTGCTTGCCCGCCACAGATTGCGCACTTTAGTTCCACTACCTCTGCGCATGATTGATGTTTTACTCCTAGTCCTTTTGCCCAAAGGACTATTTCATTTACCTCGATTTTTTTCTTGCAAACTATGCAAGTTCCAGGAAATTTCATTGGTATGGTGCGCCAGCTCATTTTATCGTGGCCATCTCCTTTTGGATGATTTCATTTTCGGTCTCGTTAAGATCTATTTCCAGCGATTTATTTTTGATACACATCAAAAAATATGGAAGATAGAAAGTTGCAAAGGTGCTTCGAGAAACATGCATCTTTTTTGCAAGGCTTGCCTCCAGTTCTTTTATCGCTTTACCATCCCACCTTAGCCTAGTTATAAGAGGCCAGGGGAGATTATATTGCGAGTATCGGACTGAAACGTCTTTTTTGTATAGCCTAACAAGTATTGAATCCAAGTATCGCAAAAGCCTCCATTGTTGCTCTCGCATTATTTTTCCATATAGCATATCAGCTTCTGATATTACCTCAAGCATTTCCGTCATGTCTTCATTTGAGAGTGCGCTTGTAATCACGCTTGAATAAAATGCGTTGATCTTTTCCTGAGGATCTATTCGTAGAGAATAGAGTATTGCCATTGCTTCTTCAGATGACTTGGCTTTGAAGAATGCATTGATTGCAGACTCGATATCTGTTGTTTCAAATGATTTTTCAGTTTGCAGTTCAAATCCAGATACAAGCGCTTGGGCAGAATTTAGAATTGATCTAATGTCACCTCGTGAATCTAGGACTAGCTTTATCATAGTTCCAATTTTGAGGGAAGCTCCTTCTTTTCTTAAAATTGCTTCCAAATAGAATCGCAATAGTCTTGGAGGAATGGGTTTCATCCTTATTATTGTCGTAGTTTTCTTGATGTCTTTCATTTTATCAGAACTGTCAGAATTTGCAGCCAAGATGATTGGAACAGTAGGTTCTTTGAGAATATCTACGAGTGCTCCTACTCCTCCAAAATCAGCTCTACCATGAATTCCATCTACTTCATCTACAAAGATCATGATTTTTCCAAGAAGGCCAGTATTTCCTAATACAGGGTTGAGCACCTCTTGTAGGCGCTGCTTATTTCTAACATCACTTGCATTGAGGCTTACCAAGTCATATCCAAAGTGTTTTGCGCCAAGCACAGCCATCGTGGTCTTTCCAATACCAGGAGGTCCAACCAGTAAGATTGGTTTTGTTCCTTTGACCCATTTGGCAAGCCACTTTACAAATGATTCTTTTGCTTCTTCATTGCCAATCATTTCAAGAAGATTTTTTGGCCTATATTTTTCAGACCACATCATTTTAACATCACTTGGGAAGTTTCGAAGTAAATTCTGGCCAAAGTTTTTGTTTTTGTAGTTGGTTAAACCAAAATGAGTTATAGTGCTCTACGGTAAGAAATAGAAACTCAAGAAAGTCTCGATGTGAAAAGTTTTCAGGCAATAGTTCCAAAGCAAGTCGTGCTTCGCTTAGATACACCTCACTCTTTTTCATAGTAAATTCAAATCCTTTCTGTACATTATTTGTAAGCATTGTATAATAAAGCGGCCAAGAAGGTACTTTGACAAACTTGTTTTTGATGGAGTCTTCAATCTCGTTACCACATCCCACTGATTCTGCTGCTTTTGCCATTCCTAGGTAAAAAATTTCACCAAGAGGAAGACGTCCAAGAGCCATGTTTTTTCCTGCAGTTCCCATGACTGCTCGATATTTTTTGTAACATTCAATCATTGTTTCTTCAGTTATGCTCTTTGGTTTCATTTTGAGTTTAAAATCGACATACTGACCCACTCTAGCGTCTTTGAAGCCTCGCTCAAACTCTTCTAGTACTTGTGAGCCTCCACTTTCAATCTTGGATCTGGCAAGTTGCAAGATATACGGATTCATTAGCTTATAGTCGTCAAGATATTCCACGTCTTCATCTTTGTCCATTATTCTGTCCATAGGTTCACTGAGATCGATTGCAATAATGTGTCCATCTATGATATCGGTCTTCATTTTTGCATCATTAGTATCACCAAAGTATTGAGATGACGCGTCGTAAAGGGCACTGAAAACAGGAAATGTCATTTTTACAAAATTTGAATTGAGGATTCTTGTAACTCTATCAAGCAATGTATCATAATTTTCCAGACGGTTTTTGACTGGATCTATCTGGGATTTTTCAAGAATTATCTCGTGAGAGCCCACTTCAGCGGCAAATTTCTCTTGAGTTTCGTATGGAGTGTTGTCATATTTTATTTGTCTGAGTAGATCTTCTGTAAATCTCTTCGTAAATTTAGGCAGTTCCTCTTCTGCTTCTTTTTTGTATTTGTCAAACTGCTTGTAACCCTTGCTCTTGAATAAGGCTTGTTTTACTATGTCTTTACCTGGCTTTGTAGACATCAAGGCCTCTTTGCTAAAAATTGATTCGTCCTTACTACTCACACATTGGCACAACTTCTTTTGATATTTATGCATTGAGCTATTTTCTTGATTACTTGAAATAAATTAGGATCAGAAATAAAAAATCTGTGAAAAAAATTGAGGTTTTAGAGGAGGCTGCAAAAAGAGTCTATGACAATGTCAAGCACATGCCAGGAACGAAAGAGTCGGCAGGAGATTTTGGAAGAGGTGCAGGAGGAGACATATCACGAAAGATAGATATCGTAGCAGAAAAAACTGTTTTAGATTATCTAAAAGAGATTAATTTTCCATGCGTGGTTCTTGGAGAAGAGTGCGGCAGAGTGGAGATTTCAGATAATTCGGAGGGTTTTGTAATAATGGATGCAGTAGACGGTTCTACAAATGCTGTAAGAGGAATTCCCTTTTCTTGTTGCTCTCTTGCATTTGCTACGTCAGATCGGCTCAGTTCTGTTACTGATGCAGTGATTATTGATTTGTATAGTGGCGACTTATACTCTGCGTCAAAAGGCAAAGGCGCTTTTATGAATGAAAAAAAGATTACAGTTCACAAGGAAAAACCACTTTATTTTGTGGTGGGTCTTGATCTGTCAGGAATATCATCTGACTCTTTACAAAAGCTATCTCCTATCATTTCAGCATCAAACCACATTAGGCATTTTGGTGCCGTTGCACTAGAACTTGCAATATTTGCTCGCGGCCTAGTTGACCTATTTGTAGATCTTAGAGGAAAACTCAGAATTACGGATGTTGCTGCAGGATATCTCATAGCATCAGAGGCAGGAGGCATAATAATTGATAAAAATTTAGCTCCGCTAGATTCTGACCTTAGTTATGACAAAAAAATCTCGTTTATTGCAGCCGCAAATCAAGAAATTCTCAATGAAACGATTGAAAAGTTAGATTTAGCAAATTGAGTTTAGAAAGCAATTGTTTGGATTGCTAAAGAAAAATGTAAGCGCCCTTGGCGGGATTTGAACTCGCGTCGAGGCCGTGACAGGGCCCCATTCTAGACCGGGTTATACAAGGATTGGATTTTATCCAAAGCCTCTCTATACTACAAGGGCGTTGAAATACTGTGAACAAAAATCTGAGTTTAAAGCTTTCTTTTCGTCTAAAAATTTTGTAAACGGCTAAATTATACACAACTATGACCCTTCGCATGGGTTCGTAGCTCAGCCAGGTAGAGTACCGGACTTTTAATCCGGCTGTCCGGGGTCCGAATCCCCGCGAACCCGCTGAATGTCAATAGATGAAACATTCTCCAAAATTGGGAGATTATTGAATAGTATTAACTGACAAATTCCTCTAAAAATAAAGGAATTCTAACTAGTGCAGATGCAGTTCTGGGAATTCGGCTTGTTTTATTCCCAAGTCATTTTGAAGGGTTCTGATCTTCTTTGCGTATTCTGACATTCGGGCGTGATCACTTTGCACTTTGGCAATCTTGTATCCTCGCCATGCCTTTTTCAAAGCCCCCCACGTCTGACCCGCAGTGTAGTTAGGTTTGTCCGATTGTGGTTGTACGAATTGGTACATACTTGCATCTCATTGCAGAGATTTTTTATGTACAGCCATGTGAAGCAAAATCAATGAAAAAGTCAAGATTACTCCATTAAAAACACGCTTTTAGGCATCATGAGTTGTGAAAAATTTCAATTAAACTTGTCTTTTTCAAATTTTTGGGTTTTGTCGATTCAAAGGTTGTTTATTTTGGTTGTTGGTTTTAGATCAGTCATAGCCTAGTATTTTACCGTGGTTAGCATCAATCCTAACCTTTCTGAACACTTTGGTGATAAACCCAATAGATACTGTCACTGTCCACACGTCCTCTTTCAAACTTGCATCTACTGGCAAGACATTGGAATGATGTTGTTCAAAAAATTTTATCGCGTTTGCTATGGCATCTGACTTGGTAACCTGCATCCTATACAAAAAACTTCGAAATTCAATGTTATAACTTACTATGTGAAAATAACCCAGAAGAAGATTCCACATTTGCTGTTCTTATATCACAATACCAACCTTTTGTGCAAGCGTCATGTCATGTAAATTCATGAAGTTTTGCGGATTACAGTATAACCAATTATTGATATAGTATTGAAGGAGCTGTTTGCTTTTAGACATCAACCACATCATGACATAATAATCAAACCATAATACTTTACTACAAAATTTAAATAATACTAAAAGTACAGATGATTGTGAAAATAAGATTTGATCCAGTTCTAAAAAGAGAAACAACATCCATCAAGATCGATCCTTCATTATGGAAAGAAGCAAAAAAAGATGCAATAGACAGAGACATTGATTTATCACAACTAGTTGAAATCGCTTTAAAGACATGGCTTGAAAATGAAGATCCTAAGAGAATCAAAAATGAATTAAAGGAGAAGACATAGTTGCCATACGTATCACAACTCCAAAAATATAAACAACATTTGAAAGATATGGGAGATTTTTTGCTTGAACAAGCAAACGTTTTGGAAAAATGCAGTGATGCAACAAAAGACCCACATGAAAAGATCAAGTTCGAAACATTAAGTTTGCTTTGCTCTATTCAAGGCATAGATAACCGCATTACATTTTCCCAGATAGAAGATTTAACTACATTATTTGGTTTGATAGAAAAACTACCAAAAGGTCCAGAATTTGACGAAATCAAGGAAGCATTACAAAAAACAAACGAAAGAGTAAAGGAAACATTAGAGCCTATCAAAGAGGCATATGACAAAGCAAATGAATTTGAAAAGAGAATGAGGGAGAGCGGAATCTATGCCTAGCCAGATCATCAACAAAAAAGCCTTATCTAATCTAAAAAACTGGCGTGCTGACTGTCAAGATATGAAAAAAGCATTGTTAACAGAATCGACTAGAGAGACAGACCCATCAACAAAAATTCTTTACAAATTCCTTGCAGCTTCTTTTGTTAATGCTGAATTAATATCCTCGTGGATTGAGTTATCATTTGTTGCAATTAATGATTTGGGCAAGACAGTAGATAACATTCCCAATAGACAAGAGTTCAACTCAATTAAAAAGGAATTATCTAATATAACATCTAGAAGAAAACCAACGCCCAAAGGCTAGTTAATTCATATTTTTTATTAACAACATAACATTGTGATTCAGCACTTCAAGTGCGCTTCTTACCTCGTTAGTTCTTTTGTTAGTGCCTCCCATGTAGGCTTGAACCTTGCGTTTTCTGTTGTCTATCATGCGTTGCTGCTCATGTTTACCAGACGATCCTTGAGATTTTCTAGTTTCAAGTGAAGATTCTGGGGTTACAGATTGTATTATCTTATGCAATTCTTTTGCATCAATTTCGTTATTATGAATTACAGATTTCACTGCATCTGCAGACAAGGCCAAAAGTGATTTCTTTGAATTGGAAGCAATCTGAACAAGGTTACCAACAATTTTGTGTGCGTTTCTGAAAGGAATTCCTTTTCTTACGAGTGCTTCTGCGATGTCAAGTGATATAGAATATCCACCATCTATAGCTTGACGCAATTTTTTTTCATTTACTTTCATAGTTTTAAGAAGTGAATTTACAACCAAAAGTGAAGAAACCAGTATTTTGGAAGTAGGCCAGATTGAGACTTTGATTTGTTGCAAGTCTCGATTATATCCAGACGGCAACCCTTTCAGATTAGACAATACTGCCATCTGATACCCAATTACCTGAGATGTTTTTCCACGAATCAATTCCAATACATCAGGATTTTTCTTTTGTGGCATTACACTAGAAGTTGAAGTGAATTTATCAGCAAGTTCTATGAAAGAAAATTCTGATGTAGACCAGATTATGAAATCTTCTGCCATCCTGCTTAGATTTGTCATCAGTATAGATGCATTTCCAAGATATTCTGCTACAAAGTCACGAGAAGTAGTTGCGTCAATAGAATTTTCTATCAACCCTTTAAACCCAAGCAACTTAGCAGTGTGTTGTCTATCAATAGGAATGCTGGTTCCCCCCACAGGGCCTGCTCCTAGTGGAGACTCGTTGACTCGTCCATATGCCACATAGAACCTATCAAGATCCCGGAAAAGAGCATCAGCATAGGCAAGAAGAAAGTGAGAAAATAGTCCCACTTGTGCCTGTTGCATATGCGTATACAGCGGCATTATGACATGTTCATTTTTTGCAGCCAAATCAATGAGTGTCTCTATTGTTTGGTTTAAACAAAAACAAACTGTGTTGATATCATCACGGATTTTCATTCTAATATCAAGTGCTACTTGATCGTTCCTTGATCTTGCAGTATGCATCTTTCCTCCCGCATCTTTCCCTGCTTTTTTTATGACCAAAGACTCGATAAGCTCATGTATGTCTTCAGCATCGGATTTTTCTGAAATGTTTTCTTTTTTTATTTTCTCAAGCGCGTGTAAAATCTTTGCAGCCTCTTGTTTACTGATAATTTTATTTTCAAATAGCATTAATGTGTGAGCCTGACTTCCTAGGATATCATATTGCGCAATCACAGAATCGTCAGATATTGATGAAAGAAATTCTAATGTGATGTCATCTAGTTTTCCGTCTAATCTTGACCTGTACACAATTTAGAAAATAAAATGGTTATATATAGCATAGACGCTTTTTTGTTTTATGGCACAGGCGTCTACAGATTTAAGAAGACAAATTTTTGACGAGCTGACTAAGATAGTTGATCCGGAAATAAATGTCTCAATAATGGAGCTTGAATTGGTGGACAACATAGATATCGCAGGTTCAGACGTTAAGGTAGATCTTCATCTGACAAGCCCTTTCTGTCCTGCAATATTTGGGTTTAAGATTGCCCAAGACGTTCACGATAACCTGTTGAAGATAGATGGCATAAGCGATGTAAAGATAAATGTCTCAAACCACTTTATGGCCGAAGCCATCAACAATCAGGTAAACTCTAGTAAAAATCCTAAAAAGCCTTAGAAAAACTATTTTCTAAATCCTAACAGATAGCCCCTGAGTAATTGTATTGCCATTGCTGGGTCTACTCCTTTTGGACATACATTACTGCACGAACCGGCAAAATGGCATCTCCATATACCATGAGACTGGTCCACAATTTTGAGCCTATCCTTCTTTCCTTGGTCCCTGTTGTCTGCAGTATATCGGTAGGCTTGTGCAAGGCCTTGCGGTCCAATAAATGACTCGTCTGTTGCCATAGTTGGGCATGCAGAGTTACATAGGCCGCACTTGATACAATATGAAAACTGGAGAAATTTTTCCAGATCCTTTGGAGTTTGAATAAATTCTTTGGTACCAGGTTGCACTTCGGACTCTTCGTTTATGATATATGGCTTCATTTTCTTGTGAGTAGAAATGAGCTGATCAAAATTAACTGCCAAGTCTCTGATGATAGGAAAATTATTCATTGGTTCTATTGTAATTACATTTGAGTCAAGTTCTGATATCTTTGTATAACAAGCAAGACGTGGCTTGCCGTTGATTTTCATTCCGCATGAACCACATGATGCTTGCCTACAAGAATATCTAACTGCAACAGAATGATCAAGGTTTGATTTTACATATAAAATGGCCTCAAGTACAGTAGTCCATTTCTGCACTGGAACTTTGAACTCATCGAATTTTGTTTCAAGGTTTTCTGATGGATTGGATCTAGATATCCTAAGTGTTATTGTCTTGGGTTTTGATTCCTCAGGAGCAGCAGGTGTTGAATCTATTTTTTTCTCTTCTGGTACTGTTACTGTTGCCATGTTTATGACATTCCCATCCCGGCCATCAATATAGTTCTTGAACCATAAGCTATCAAAGCTGCCATTGCTGCAATCGAACCATAATTGATTGCTCTTTCATATGTCACACCTTGTTTTAATTCCAATAATATGACTCTCAATCCATTAAATCCATGTACTGACAGTAGAACAAGTATTACTTCTAACATAAGTGCATAAGGCAAAAAATGATAGTTAGCCATAACATTCTGATATGCTAGAGAATCAGTAAATTTCTGCGACATTCTCATAAGAATGTGTACAGCCACAAGTGCTACTGCTCCAAGTGCAGTCCCATAATGTATCTTCATGATTATGCTTTCCCTCATCTTAATCACCAAACAATACTCCAGCGCCATACATCATTGCCAATGCTGCCAGTGCTATTGATACCCAGATGCACAGTCTTTGTTTAGAGTTCAACGATAAAGCACGATATGGGTATTCTGGTTGTCCTGGTTTACCTACTCCTTTCCCACCTTCGCTTATCATAAGTCGTATTCCGTTTCCAGTATGAAAAACACACATTCCTATTACAAGCACAAGTACAAGATGTCCTCCAGGAGTTTCTGTTAATGAAAGCATGCTGTCCCATGCAGCTTTTCCGTGTAGAATTGTGCTTGTTTCATAAATATGCCCAATCAGATAGGCAAGCAATCCAAGGCCACTAATTCTTTGCAACCAATATGCAAATCGTTCCATACCATAGCGAGTTGGGTTTGCCATTCCTTTGATGCCTTCACGGTTAGAGAGTCGTTCGGCCATCAGTATTTTCTCTCCACCGGCTTGTATTTAGTAATAGTGACAGGATGTGTTTTCATGACTGGTTCTTTTGTATCATAGTAAACTAGCGTGTGAGTCAAAAAGTTCTTGTCGTCCCTATCCGGATAATCGGTTCTTGCATGAGCTCCTCGAGATTCTTTTCTCCAAATTGCACCCATCAAAATTACTTCAGCTACGCGAAACATAGAATCAAGCTCCATTACGTTTGTAAAATTAGTGTTATACTCTTTAGCTTTGTCGTCTACATGTTTCCATGTTTTTTGTCGTAATTCTCTTACTAACTTGAGACCTTCTACAAGATCAGTTTCAGTTCGAAAGACGTATGCTTTGTTGTTCATTATTTCAGTTAGCTCTTGTCTGACTTCGTATGGATTTGCACCACCTGTGCCTCTGAATATGCCATCATAGATTCTTTTTTCTTCAGTTGTAACAAGATGTAATGGAAATGGCGGAGGTGCTTTACCTTCCACGATGTATTTGGCTGCAAGCTCTCCAGTGATTTTTCCCCAGACAAGGCATTCTGCGGTAGAATTTGCACCCAACCTATTTGCACCGTGCACGCTGTTACATGCGGCTTCACCAGCTGCCCACACTCCTTGAATCTCGGTTGCACCATCTATGTTGGTATGAATGCCACCCATCATGTAATGGCATACGGGCCTTACATCTACTGGTTCATCTGCCGGATCTATTCCCGAAAATTTTAACGATATCTCTCTTATGGCAGGAAGTTTTTGTATTATCAGCTCTTTTCCTAGGTGTCTCAAGTCTAGTTTCAGGCAGTCTACTCCGGTATCGTGCTTGTAGCCTCGCCCTTCATTGATTTCAGTAATCATTGCTCGAGATACAACATCTCTTGATGCCAGTTCTAGTTTACTTGGAGCATATTTTTTCATGAAACGCTCGCCTTTGTTGTTAAGTAGATAGCCTCCCTCTCCTCTAGCGCCTTCGGTAATTAAAATTCCTGAAGGTAGTATGCCAGTTGGGTGAAATTGGACAAATTCCATATCCTTTAGTGCCATACCAGCGCGATATGCCATATCAAGGCCATCAGGGGTTGATGCTAGCGCATATGTTGAAAAGCTGTATACTCTTCCAGCTCCACCAGTAGCAATAATCAGCGCCTTTGCCTTAAAGGTGTAAAATGTGCCGCTTGACATCTCAATTGCAGTAAGACCACAAAATCTTTGACCATCATGAACTACTGATGTAACAAACCATTCATTGTAGAATTCAATGTTATCAAATTTTTGACATGTATCATACAAAGTCTGCATTTCATAAAATCCCACCTTATCCTGAGCAAAGGTTGCCCTTGGGAAGCTATACCCTCCAAAGTTTCTCTGACCAATCCTTCCATCTTCTCTTCTAGACCAGGGCATACCCCAGTGTTCTAGTTGATATACTTCAGATGGCATTTCAGAAACAAGTTTTTCAATTACATCTTGATCACCTAGAAAATCGCTTCCCTTGACAGTATCGTAGACATGAGATTCTATTGTATCTCCATCTTCAGGATAGAGTACTGCTGCAGTACCACCTTCTGCAGAAACAGAGTGTGAACGCATAACCTGTAGTTTTGAAATAACAGCGATTTTGATATGTGGTGCAATCTTTGCAGCTTGGATAGCAGCTCGTAGGCCAGCAAGACCAGAACCCACGATCAGAAGATCTTTTTCAATACTGTTAACCATGGTTCGACATCTTCCTTTTCAGACTTCATAATTATGTCTTGTGAAGAACTATGCCCCGAATCATTAATATATATCGCTAGCGATATCGCTAGTGATGATTTCGGATTGGCTCCAGAGAGTTGGAAGTTCCATCCCAAGAGGATTTTCAAGATATTTCATTTTAGAAACTTTGAAGAAGAAACCTAGTACTGGAAAGGAGATAATTGATATGGCAATTGCTCAAAGCGGAGGAAAGTGGAAACCTTCTCCTGGACTGATATATCCTCTGCTTGGACGACTACTAGATGACAGCCTTATTGAAGAAACAAGAGAAGGAAAGTATCAGATCACTAAGAAGGGAAGAGTTGTTTCAGACGATCTTGAGACTATGGATAAAATAGTCAAAAATCAACTAGACGTAATTTTTAGAATGGGTAGTGTAGGAAAGTTTGTAGCCATGGATCTAATAGAACGTGTAAGCACTATTGGAAACTCGTTGAGTTCAAACATTTCATACATGAGCAAGGATGAGACTCAGAGATACAAGAAATTTCTAGAGGCAGAGCTACGAAAGATTGAAGCTGCTGAAAAGAGACCTCAAGGCAAGGAAATCAAGATCAATTAAGCAATAAATAATTGTGTAACCGTATAGCGACAGTTGGCAAGCATTAGAAAGTTAGTATACGACAAATCAAAACCGCTTGTATTTCCAGGTGTCTATGACGCGATAACAGCCAGAATAGCTCAAAAAGCAGGATTTGAGGCAATGTTTCAAACAGGATACGGGACGTCGGCCGCATTACTTGGTATGCCTGACTATGGGTTTATCGGATCTACAGAAACCATTGACAATGCAAGGAGAATCTGCAAATCAGTTTCAGTTCCAGTAATAGTTGATGCAGATACAGGTTATGGTAACCCCCTAAGCGTATGGAAACTTGTTAACGAATTAGAGGCCGTTGGAGCTTCCGGCATTTTTCTCGAGGACCAGAAATGGCCAAAGAGATGTGGTCACATGTCAGGAAAAGAAGTCATTCCTAAAGAAGAGTATAGTGAAAAACTCAGGGCTGCACTTGATGCAAGAAAAAGTAAGGACTTCATAGTTGTAGCAAGAACAGACTCGAGGGCAACTGAGGGACTCGATGCTGCAATCAAGCGAGGTCTTAGGTACAAAGACATAGGAGCAGATGCCATATTCATAGAAGCCCCGAAATCAATCGACGAGATGAAGAAAATAGGAAAAGCGATAGATGCTCCACTGGTAGCAAATATGATAGAAGGTGGCGCTACGCCACTTCTTCCTTCAAGTAGACTGCACAAAATGGGTTTCAACTTGATTCTTTATCCACTTTCAGTGTTATACGCTAATACATTTGCAACACTTCAAATTCTAAAGCAACTAAAGAAAAGTGGAACTACTTCAAAGATCAAAGACAGACTTGTTAATTTTGATCAGTTCAACGAAATCGTAGAATTGTCAAAGTTCAAGAAAATGGAGCACAGATATACTACAAAATTATAAAAAATAACAAAAAAGGAAAGATTTCAAGGCTTCCTTAAGAATTGTTTCTCTTTACTTCTATTTCTATAGTAGAAACATTCCTAGAGCGTCCATCTTGTGATTGAAGCTGTTCTGATCCAATCTTGATGTTTCCAATTGAGAATCCAGCATTTTCAGTCTTGCGTGAAATTATTTGTGCTACGTCAACTGCACGACCAATGCTTAGTCCTCTTGCCTTGATAGATACCTTTGGTTGATTTGCCAGCTGTATGAGCGTAGAAGTAACATACGCCATCAGAGGCTTCTTGCCTATGTAGATAGTTTCTCTAGATTCGGACATGTGCCTCCTATCTCTGGGGATAATTTAAATCTAAGAATAGAAGAAACGATGCAATGAAATTTCTTCTGATATTATTTTTTTCTCTTGGTATGATTGGAATCAATTCTGTCTACGGATACGGAGAGATTTCTACTTCAAATTTTCAAATAGTTAATTCTCTTGGAGAAAACATTTACTCTCCAGTAGTAGACCAACAACTTAACTTACAAACATCATTACAAAATGTAAGTCAAAAAAACGTAGATTGGGCATATGTTGTTCAAATAATTGATTCCAACGGGGCAGTGTCAGACTTGAATTATGCAACAGGTTCACTTGTTACTAATCAAACTCTTACAACAGCCCTTTCGTGGACGCCTCACACAAGCGGTACATACAAGATTCAGGTATTTGTATGGGATAATTTACGTGACATTAATCCATTAGCACCAATGTCCACATTTACAATCACTGTGACTTGATTTTTAAAAAAGTGGACCGGGTGGGATTTGAACCCACGATCTCACCCATGCCAAGGGCGTATCCTACTAGGCTAGACGACCGGCCCGTTTTAATCAGAGTTTGGATCTGATTTGCATTAACTTTTTTTGTGAGGTTATTAACGTTTAGCGTAAACCAGAAAATTAGCTTGACCAAAATAGCATAAGATATTTAACTATCAAGAATTGAATTCTTCGCGTGGTCATAGAAAACAAAGCAATAATTTCATACATTCAAATTCAAAAAGAAGACCTAGCAGTTTTTAGATTTATTCCAAAAGAAGGCGAGTTGCCTCAATACAAGTCAGGTCAGTTCGTTACGTTAGGAGCTCACGTACAATCAGAGAACAAAGTAATTAGAAGAGCTTATTCAATTGCATCAAATCCAGAAAACCGAAAATACATCGAGTTATACATCAGATGGGTCAGAAAACCACTTCCTGGTCGTCTTACAACCGTCTTATTTAGCGCAAAGGAAGGAGATGAGATTACTTGGGTAAAGCCAACGGGTGCATTTACAATTGAAGAAAAGAAACCAAATGGCGAACCAGATGATAGAAGAATTGTTTGTCTAGGAGGAGGTACTGGTTTGGCTCCTTTTGTAAGCTATGCACGTCATCTACATGATACCGGAAGTAAGAGGGAGATAGTGGTTTTACATGGAGCCAGCTATGTAGATGAACTTGGTTATAGAGAGGAGTTGACTCGACTTGAAGAAGAAAGCCTTGACAGAGGTAAAGACAAGTGGAATTTCAGATATAGAGCAACAGTGAGCAGACCAGATGAATGGTTCAATAGAACTTGGAATGGACAAAAAGGAAGAGTGGAAACTTTCTTACAATCAAAGAATGGAGAGACATCTACACTTGAAAAATTAGTTGGAGAAAAAATTACCAAAGATAATACAGTATTTTTCATTTGCGGATGGCAGGGAACCATAGACGGTTGCCTTGATGTGTTAACTCCAAAAGGATTTGTAACTGAAAGAAATAAGAGAGCTGACAAAAGCTTCGAGATCAAATACGAATCTTACGGATAGTCAAACCAGTTGAAAAGATAATATTCTATTATTATGGCCAAACTACGGGGACGTAGGTTAGCTTGGATAGACTGCCAGCCTCGGGCGCTGGATGTCGTGGGTTCAAGTCCCATCGTCCCCATACCTACAACATCTATTCAAATCCAATCAAGGATTGAAATATGCCAGATAAATACAAATGATAATTGACAATAGCAATCTATCTTGCCCATTTGAATCCCGTTACTAAAGCACATGTTGAGATCATCAATGAATTAAAAAACTATGATGAGGTAAGAGTTCTACCAGTCATATTCAAAATTGACGGCAAAGAAATCAACAGTAAGAGCTTCCCATTCAGTTATGAACTGAGAAAAAAAATGCTCCAATCTGTATTTGATGATTCCATATCAATAATGTCAAATTACACATTTTATGCACCATTTGCAAAATACATGCCACCATTGATTTCCCCATATTCATGGAATATCAAAAAGCAGATTCTGGACGGAATTAAAACAGATTACTTTACATATACTGGAGACAAGGCAGAGGCTTTTGTACTAAGACTATATGGATTGAACCCAAAGGTTGGCAAAAGAAAAGAAACATCAGCTTCATTTGTAAAACAAAAATTGTTTGAGGCTGCAGAAGGAAAGGACACCGATTGGGAACGCCACGTTGAGCCTGAGGTTGTGAAGATAATCCACGATAACTGGGATGTCGTAAAGAAATTTGCCAATTCTCCTGATCTTACGTATAGAGTGCTTGGCATGAAATTTCCAAGCACTGGATTTTGGTAGAAATAGATTAATTATAGTCATAGTTGGTTTTGTATATGAAAACTTTTGTTCCCGAGTTTGTTTGGTTTGATGGGAAATTTGTAAGAGATAAGGAAGCAAATGTTTCTGTGATGACCCATGCAATACATTATGGAACATCAGTTTTTGAGGGGTTACGCGGATACTGGAATTCTAAAAATCTTTACATTTTCAGACTACATGATCATATTAAGAGATTCAGAAATTCTGGAAAAGTATACTCCATGTCATTAAAGTTCACAGACAAACAAATGGCGGATGCAATAATTGGGCTTTGTAGAAAAAATAATGTAAAAGAATCTTGCTACATAAGACCATTTTATTTTGTTGGGCGCTATGGAATAAATCTACATGTGACAGAAAATAGTCCTACTCATGCAGTAGTCGTTATGTTTCCCTTTGGAGATTTATTCAATAAAAATGGAATCAGAGCTGGCATTTCATCGTGGAGAAGAATTCACGATATTTCTACCCCTCCACTTGCAAAAATGGGTGGCAATTACTTGAATTCCATATTGGCCACCCAAGAATGCAAAAGAAATGGATATGATGAAGCTATTTTGTTAGATCATCTTGGAAACATAAGTGAAGCGCCTGGTGAGAACATATTCATGCTAAGAGATAACAAATTGATAACGCCATCATCTAGCTCTTCAGCATTAGAAGGGATCACAAAAGATTCGGTAATCAAAATAGCAAAAGATCTAGGTTATGAAACAATAGAGCGAGAAGTTCCCAGAACCGAGATTTATTTTGCCGATGAAGTGTTTTTGACTGGTACTGCAGCTGAGATAACACCAATTATTTCAATAGATGGAAAAAAGGTTGGAGATGGAAAGGTCGGCAAAATAACACAACAAATTAGGCATGTTTATTCAGAAATTACAATAGGAAGAAACAAAAAGTATTCTCGTTGGATAACTCCAGTGTATTGATATGAAGATCATACAGATTGGAGTTGGAGGATTTGGTAAGAATCACGCAAGAATTCTTTCTCAACTGGGAGTTCTCTCGGCAATCTGTGATGCAGACTCGGTAAAAGCCAAAGAATTAGGAGAAAAATATTCTGTCAACCACTATTCAAGTATTGATTCCCTTTTAGAGAAAGAGCAATTTGATGGTGCATTTGTTTGCACTCCTACTTCAACCCATTTCGAAATTGCTAAGGCATTATTGCAAAAGAAAAAAAATGTCTTTGTTGAAAAACCCATGACATATCTGTCTCGAGAAGGAGAAGAACTGTTGGAATTATCAAAGAAAAACAAAGTTGTTCTGACGTCAGGCTATATTGAAAGATTCAATCCTGCAGTATCTCTAGTTAAAGAATACGTCAAGACAAAAAAATACGGAGAGTTGATAATGCTTGAGTTTCATCGAGAAAATAGAATGCCGCTTCATATCAAAGATGTTGGCATAATTTATGATACTTCAGTACATGATATAGATACAGCAATGTGGCTTTTCGATGATGCGCCAGAGGTTGTCTTTGCAAGATCTGGAAAAATAAGACATGAGCATGAAGACTTTGCCACTATAATGCTAGGTTTTAAAGAAAACAAAGTAGCCATTATTTCATCAAACTGGATAACTCCAATCAGAGTCAGACGATTCAATGCAGTTTGTAGTGACGCGATAATTTCTTCGAATTTTATCACACAAGAAGTAAAGATAGAGACAAACACAGGAGCTGAAATTCCGCGCAAAGATGTAGAAGAACCACTTCTTTTAGAAATTAAAAACTTTATTGCTGCATCAGAAGGAAAAGAGAGTATCAGAGTAAGACCTGAGCATGCAGTAAATACAACAAAGATTGCTGAAGCGGCACTTTTATCTAGCCATAAAGGGACTCCAATTTATCTAGATTTGAAATGAACAAGAAAATGATAGAAATTCTCGCATGTCCTATAGACAAGCATTTTCCACTTGATATTTTTGAAATTTCATCAAAGGAAGGAATCATTTCAGAAGGGGCAATATTTTGTTCCAAATGTTCTCGATTTTATCCCATCATTGATGAAATTCCCATCATGTTGCCAGATGAGCTACGAGACAAAAATCAAGATATTGAATTTTTGAAAAAAAACAAAGATAACCTGCCTGAAAAAATAGTCAGTAAAGGATCACCCTGGCACTTGTGATAAAAAAATGGTCACAAATTTTGTGTCAGATAAAGCAAAGTTGGGCAAAAATGTAAAGATATGGCATTTTGCATACGTAGGCGATAACACAGAGATCGGCGATAATGTAAAGATTGGCTCTTTGGCTCACGTTGATTACAATGTAAAGATTGGAGATAACACCATGATAGAAGGCATGGTATACATCCCACCGCTTTCAAGAATTGGAAAAAATGTATTCATAGGTCCTGCGGCATCTCTTACAAACGATCCTTACCCAGCAAGCAAAAAGATGATTGGTGTTACAATAGAAGACGGGGCAGTAATAGGTTCAAGAGCAGTCATAAAAGCTGGAGTAACAGTAGGCAGGAATAGCGTAGTGGCGATGGGAGCAGTTGTTACCAAAGACGTTCCACCAAATATGGTAGTTGTAGGAGTTCCTGCCAGAGTCAAATATTCTCGCGAAGAATATGACAAAAAGAAAAAAGACTGGGAAAGCAGCTAATTTTTGATCTGTTTGTGAAATATCCAGTTCTTTATCTTTGACATGATGAAGATCCAAAGAACAACAAGCAAAATGGCAATGACTGCTTTCATGCCTGAATCTAAAAATTCATCATATCTTCCAAATCCATGTATCTCCATTGGAGCAATTATGCTAAATAGAAGACCGCCACCGGCAATAATCATTATCCACATTATGAGGACATAAACGTAAATTGGCGCTTTCATACTCTCACATTCATCATAAATGCAGTTATGATTGCAAGTGCAGCTGAAAATAACGCCAATTTGAAAATTGTAAATCCCACTTCTTTTTCAGTCATTGGCCTGTTAGCTACAATTAAGCGGACTAGTGTTACTGGAGCATCTTTATCAGCAGCTGCTCTAAGCTTGAAATCTTCCGTATGTTCTACGGGATTTGATTTTAGTTGTCTGTGTTCAATTATTCTTTTTACGCTAGAGAGAAATAGGAACGAGTTTATCACTGCAGGAAGAAGAGCTATTGCAGCAATTATTTCCACGTGACCCACTATAGCAATTGTACCATACATGGCTCCTAATGTAAGCGCTCCAGAATCTCCTGGGAATATTTTGCTTGGAAACTTATGATATTTGTAAAATGCTAAAGAGACAAAACCGAGAGGTAAACTTGCTATAGCTATATCATAATGATGCACAATGAATAACGATATAGTGAGTGCAAAACTTGCAATTGTCATAAAGCCACTTGCAACTCCATTTAGCACATCAATAGAATTGATTGTGTTTCCAGTAATTGGAATCATGAATATTATTAATGCAAGATACAATTCAGGAATTCTTACATGTCCAAATAACGGAAATGCCAGATGCGGTTCATAAACTCCTAGCAAAATGATTGGTATTGCACTGCCAGCTAGGGCAAGAGGTTTGAACCACCCGCCAAGTACTTTTCTATCATCTGCCAAGCCCACAAGAAACGCCAAAAAAGTTGTAATAATTATTGCCAGTACAGCTACAGAAGAATAGAATCCATAGAGTGTAATTTCAGATGCCAGTATTCCTGCTAAAATGGATGGACCGCCTGGTCTTGCAACCATCGCTCCTCCAACTCGATTGTAGTCTTTTACCACCAATTTTCTTTTTTCAAGTGTTGTGATAAGAGCTGGTGTGATGGCATAAACCGTAACAAACGCAATGGCCGAGATTATTATGGCTGCTATTGTTTTGTCAAGCATCATCTTATCTTTTTGAGATGTGTCTTTATGTTTTCTGCAATTACAGGCCCTATCTTATCGATTTTGGCAAGTTTTTCAACAGAAATTGACTCCAATTCGTCAAGTGTCTTGATTCCGTTTTTGTACAAAAGCCTTGCACGTACTCTTCCAATGCCTTTCACTTTGACAAGATCAGTGAGTTCTTCTTTTATTCCATATGTTACTCTGGTTCGTAAAACATCTAATTCATCTATGACATTATCTAATTTTTCGAGTTTGGCAAGCTCATAAAATGCATGAATGAGCCAATCTGCAGTTTCAGTCATTCTATGCATATCTCCAGATTCAATACCTATGTTATCAGAAAGGAAGACCTCAGTTGATTCATTGACCCAATAATACATTGCAAGTAGGCTTCGGTTACAATCATACTCTGAAATACTTTCAATTAATTGATCAGCGTGATTTTCAAGAAGTGTACTAACTAGTTCATAATCTTTGTTTCTCAGTGAAAATTTGGGGAAAAAATCTTCGCAGTTTGTTATAGCATGTAGTATTCCAATAGTGTGTTTTCTTCCTTTTGAGATTTGTTGTAATGTTTTTTTGAAATATACAGATGTGAGTGGATCAATATACAACGTTGAAGTCTTTTTTCCAAATTCTGTTGCAATGAATCTTCCACCTTTTTGCTTTATGAGATCTTCAGATTCAAGATAACGCAGTGTTATCTGAATTTTAAATTTTATAGTGGATTTTCTTTCCTGAAAACCCGAAAGTGTTTTTGCAAAAAAATCAACAACTTCCTCGTTTTTTATTCCAGGTGTAGTTGAGATTAAACTTAGTGCATGTATTCGTAGTGCCTTGTCTCCTGTAAGTTTTGAAGAAATTGGTTCCGGTAAGCCATTGATGTAATAGTCAATAAGATCATCACTGTTAGCATTTGCTACAATAATAGATTCTCCATAATCATCATATTGCGGTCGTCCAGCTCTGCCGCAAAGTTGTTTGTATTCTAAAACACTAATGGCTTTATTTACACCATATTTCCCATCGTATCTACTGATACTAGAGATCACTACCCTCCTTGCTGGAAGGTTTACTCCAGCAGCTAGTGTTGGAGTAGAAGCAAGAATCTTTATTTTTCCACTCCTAAATTCTGATTCAATAATTTCTCTACAATTTTGGTTTAATCCCGCATGATGAAATGCAACTCCCTTTTTCACTAGTGTTGCAAGGTTCCGAATTAGTTCAGTATGTTCATTGTCTTCAAGAATTTTTTGTGAGATTTGCTCCAGGTTTTTCTTTTCCTTTTCTGTGACATATTTTGATACTGCATCTGATGCCTTTGTTGCTAGTGATGCAGCTCGTGCTCTAGTTTCTGCAAATAAGATTGCCTGTCCTCCAGTTTTAAGAGAATCAAGACCCAAGTCAACTGGCAATCCGCGTATGCTTGTTTCAACTTGGAAATTTTTTCGGTTTTGCATTATTACTGTACCTTGATCACATACGCCTTCCCATAATGGAACAGGCCTCCAATCACTTTCTACAAGTTTGCATCCAAGCCATTTTGATATTTCATCAGCATTGGTTATTGTTGCACTAAGTGCAAGTATCTGCGGTTTTTTCTGAAGTGATATCAGTTTTGTAAGCACAATTTCAAGTGTAGGGCCTCTGTCTTCATCGCCCAGCAGATGAACTTCGTCAGCAATAACAAGTGTGACATCATTTAGCCATTCTGCTCCTTGTCTTATGATAGAATCCATCTTTTCATTGGTTAGAACAAGTATATCGTTCATTCCAAGGCTTTTGTCAGTTTGGTCATAGTCACCTGTTGAAATTTGTACCTTAATTTTCCTACCAATGTCTATAGATTCTAGTTTTTTAAATTCAGAAAACTTTTCGGATGCCAGTGCTTTAAGAGGGCTGAGATAAACTACCTTGCCTCTTTTTTCAACAAGATGTTTTATTGCGGCAAGCAAAGCAATTAGCGTTTTTCCACTGGCAGTAGGAGCAGAAACAAGCAGACTGACATCATTTAGCAGACCTGCCTTTACACTTTTTTCTTGTGGAGGATAAAGAGTGATAATCCCATTTTCATGGAGGATTTCAACTAGTTTTTTTGGAATATCTAGCTCTTCTACTTTCATACCCGGTTATAATGACCGGGTTTCGATTCATAAATAGCTGACTCTCGTTGCAATTTCTTTATGTATTTTCGTGCTTCTTCCTCAGTGAATTTTCCTGTCTTTACTAGTTCTTTTACAAAAGTTTTTTCTTCAACAGGTCTTTTCTCGTCTCCTTCTAATGATTTCATCACATCCATGAATAGTTGCATCTTTGAGACCTCGCTGTGAGGACGTCCCTGTAAAACTCCAAGATCTACTTTTCCTGTGTTCACGTCAACTCCTGCATCTTGCAGCATGCTTTGGATTAGAAATATTGCCCTTTCCGCATCTTCGCCTTCAACTTGTGTCTTCATCAATAATCTTGCCCTAGCAGTAGCCAGTCTTACCAAGCCTTCAAGTTGTCTTGGTGTAACTGTTATCATACCTTCAGATTCGACATTTCTCATTGTCATATAATATTGTAAAATCTTGTCTTCTGCTTCTGGTGTAAGTATAGGATCAAATCTTTTTGCATATGTAAGATATTTTGTAAGAATATCTACATCAATTAACGATTTAGTATCGGCCCCTGTGGTCCTATGAAGATTCAATATGTGACGCGCTATTCTTGTATCTCTTTCTTTAGACGGAATATCTCTAACAACAA
The DNA here is from genome assembly GCA_028867595.1 of Nitrososphaerota archaeon. Lineage (GTDB taxonomy): Archaea > Thermoproteota > Nitrososphaeria > Nitrososphaerales > Nitrosopumilaceae > Nitrosotalea. Next base: position 63,537 of record JAGWGB010000003.1, read on the forward strand.
AAATGAGATCAAAACGTGTAAGGAGTGGAACAGGAAGGTTCACGTTCTCTGTGATGTTCTTGAATGGATCATATTTTCCATACATCGGGTTAGCAGCAGCCAAGATTGATGTTCTTGCATTAAGTGTTGCCACAATTCCACCTTTTGCTATGCTCACAGATTGCTGTTCCATCGTTTCGTGTAATGCACTCCTGTCTTCCGGTTTCATCTTATCAAATTCATCTATACAAACTAGACCTTGGTCTCCTAAAACTACGGCTCCTGCTTCAAGCATCATTATTCCAATTTTGTCCCTTACAACAGCTGCTGTCAGTCCTGCAGCAGTAGAACCTCTTCCGGAAGTATAAAGTCCTCTAGGCGCAATCCTTGCGCAGAACTTTAACATCTCACTTTTTGCAGTACCTGGATCACCCACCAAAAAGACGTTAATGTCTCCACGAATTTTAGCGCCGTCAGCAAGTAGTTTTTGAGTCGAGCCTACAATCAATAGCAAAATTGATTCTTTTATGATATCATGCCCATGAACGTGTGGAGCAAATGAGGCCACAAGCCTATCATAAATATCAGAATTTTGTCCAAGCGATTTGATTATTTTTTCCTCGTCAGGTGAGATTTCCTCTCTTTCTGTGCTTCGGGAGCTTTTGTTTCCTTTACCGCCTAAAAATTCAATGTTGTTTCCCTGAACCCTTAGTCGGTAGATGCCGCTTTTTCCTTTCATAGATGGTATGTGCTCTTGTTCAATTCTTACAATACCTGTGAGAATTACACGGTCTCCTGGCCTTGCATTGTCAACTAAATCCTGAAGCACTGTAACGTCTAGATAGTGAGGTAGTTGTCCAGGAGGAAGATCTTCTGGGAGTTCCTGAAGCCTCACCATTTGAAAATCAATGAACTTACTTTGTTCTGGATTTAGATCCAGATCTCTGTGAGTACATTTACCGTTATCACATTTCAGTGGTTCCTTGAACTCTAGACCCTTTTCCTGTATTCTTTTAGTCTGGTGTCCCTCTGGACAGATATAGACTAGTTCTTTTGCAAGTGGTTTTATCTCAGATGATCTCACAACCATTCCAGAAACACTTATCATTTTTCCAATTACTTCTGCATTTACTTCACGCAAGCTTCGTTGTGCCGGATAGTTTGAGATTCTTGCCCTAATATCGTGTCTAATTTTTTCTGCGTATTGAGAAAATCTTTCCTTTAGGATATCCTTGATTGCACCGCTAAATGCATGAAGAATTTCGTCTGGATCGGTATTAAAAACAGATTCAATTTCTGGGTATAACACTAGATCATTGTAATCTACCACGATGTACTGAGTTTTCTTTGACATCATCTGATCTATCTCTTCAACATATTTGTACGAACCAGACTTGTCTTTGAACTGACTTAGAAAGTCTTTTACTTGATCTTGCAGTTTGCTTGAGGAAATAGATTCAGGTTGCACTGTCATTTCTTATCACTCAATACCTGTTTTTTGAAAATCATACTGTTATTGTAAATATAGTCAAATAATGCGCGTTCCTCTACTGTCAATTTCTTTGCAGATTCAGAGGTGAGTTTTGATGAGTCCGCCAATTTTATAATCTTACCTTGTCGTTTTCGAACAAGAGAATTCAGCATACTTTCTAGTTTGTCTTTATCTTGTTGTGGCAGTCTTTGCATAAATGAATTCATCTTTATGTAAAATTCTGGCTCTAGCGTAGAGAGATCAAAATCACCCTGAACATTTTCTTTTACGATTGCCTGTTTCAAGGCCACCACCATGTCAGTATCCTGCACCTCCACAAGTTTTTCGTAGGATAATACATCCGATACCCATCGCGGTATACTCAAGATCTCACCATGTTTGGCATCAATTGATACCTCTGGTGCCTCTATCTTGACATCATGCCCAAAATTGACCTTAACATCCTGTAGGCGATATCCTATGGTATGTATCTGTATTAGTTCTGAAATATCCAAATTATGTCATGATCCTCCCCAAGTCTTTAATGGGATCGATCGATCAATTCTGTTTACCATTTGCTCTGATCATTTGATCTAATACTTATGTTGCTTTCTCTCATGTCTGCTCCTCTAGCATGAAATTTACCCAAAATGATCGCCTCTAAAGTAAGGTATTCTCTGTTAATCTTAATGGTCAGGTAATTTGGATATAACCTAGATCTTAGACTTAATTTTATTAGTAGGGCAAAGAGGTAAAGAGCCTATGACCGAATCTTTCATGTGGGTAGAAAAGTATCGACCCATGAAGTTATCAGAAATTATAAACCAAAAAGAGGTCATAGGCAGTTTGAAAGCTCTTTTGAAAAATATGTCAGAAATGCCACATCTAATGTTTTCAGGTTCTGCCGGAGTTGGCAAGACAACTGCTGCATTGTGCATAGCGAGGGAAGTTCTAGGTGATTCGTGGCGCGAATATACTCTGGAGTTGAATGCATCAGACGAAAGAGGAATAAACATGGTAAGAGAAAGAGTGAAAAAATTTGCAAGGTTTTCAGGACTTGATACTAGCATACCGTTCAAGCTTGTCATATTAGATGAAGCAGACGAGATGACTTCAGATGCTCAGACTGCCCTTAGGAGAATTATCGAAGATACTGCAGCACATTGCAGATTCATCATGATTGCAAACAACATATCAAAGATCATAGAACCGCTTCAAAGTAGGTGTGCGGTATTCAAGTTTACTAGAATATCCGAAGAAGAGGTAATTGACTATCTTGAAGAAATTTGCAAGAAGGAGAAACTCAAGTATACAAAAGAGGGCCTCAAAACACTCTATTCCTATTCAGAAGGCGATATGCGTCATTCTATTAACATGCTTCAGGCAGCTGCAAGTCTCGGAACAATAAATGATGACAATGTAAAACTATCGGCGGGACTTTCAAAGACAAGTGACGTAGGCGAAGTGCTAAAACTTGCACTAGCAGGAAAGTTGACAGAGGCAAGAAACAAGATGGTTGAGTTAATCAAGGTATATGGAATGTCAGAGTCAGACTTTCTGAAGTATCTCAATGAGGAATGTTACAAAATAAAGACAGGAAATCTCTCAGAAATTTTAGAATCAATAGCTAAATATGACTATAGATTGGTGATAGGTGCCAATCCAGAGATTCAGCTCTCTGCCCTTTTAGCAGAGCTTGGAAAGATAAGAAAATAACAACGCAGAGAGAGGGATTTGAACCCCCGCGTGCTTGCGCACATAGGCTCTCAAGGCCCACGCCATGCCGGGCTAGGCGACCTCTGCAATTATTTTCTAGAAAGACTTGTTAAAATTTGTTTAAGAATAGATGGATCCTATCAGAGATGATCGTTTATACAATATCTATTAGACGATTAAGAAAAATAAAAGGAACGAAAAATTTCTAGTGGTGTGCGTGTGGATTAGCAGAACCAGTTTCCATCTTGGTATATGTTCCTGCTGCCTTTTCATGGTGTTCCAAGTTAGATTGATCTACCTTGATTGCCTGTGGAGGACAAACTGAAACACATGCCATGCACCAGATGCAGTCATGTTCTCGGATTGGATCAGCCTTGTCAGTGTAGTCCTTTCTTTCTTCTTTTACTGAACTACCTGTTCCATGCATCTCTATGTTCACTGCCTTGCTTGCTGGAACATCTTTTTCTGTTCTGTACCATTGGAAGACTTGTACTGGACAAGCCTCAATGCATGCACCATCAGCAACACAAGAATCCCAATCTACTGCTACCATGGTACCACTAACGCCTACTGGTTCGATCTTTTCTCCTCTAGCCTTGAATGCAGAAATGCAATTCTCGTCTTTAGAGGCTTCTGCCAGTCTACCTGGTCCCCATCGAAAGTGAAAGTGACCCTCGGCGTGATTTATTTTTCCAATTGGTTTGTATCCTTTTGGAAAGTCTTCGGGAATTGGCATAGCTTTTTCTCCTATGATATGTTATTTAAACCTAGACAAAGTTAGTTTAAACTAAGGTATGTTAGCGATCTCTTTTTCATGAATTTCTTGATTTGTCTGATCTACTTTGATTGCTTTTGTCGGACAAACCTCTACACATGCCATGCACCAGATGCAATTAGCTTCCTTTACAGGGCTTGCCTTATCAGTGAAGTCTTTTCTATCATTTCTGCCTGTTTCTCCTGGATTTTTGTACCACTCAAATACTTTGACTGGGCAGCTAAGCAGACAAATTCCGTCAGCAATGCAAGAATCCCAATCTACTGCAACATATGTTCCATGTATTCCCATAGGTTCAATTTTTTCACCAGTTGTTTTGTAATCAGCCACAACTTTTGGATCTGATGCTGCCTCTGCAAGTCTTCCAGGGCCCCAGACTAGGTGATAGTTTTCGCTTAATGGATCCTTGTATTTTTCCACCACTTTGTGGCTTGCAGGAAAATTTGGATCTATTGGCACAATAATTCAGACATATTGCTAGTTATTTAAAGTGTATACAAGATAAATTCATATCTTTCAGAACTTGGCTTTAATCAGTGGGAATTTTCAAGTATGATGTATATCGCAGTCCTAACGTAGGAATTTATGCAAAATGTAACGATAGTTTTGTCTTTGTTCCAAATGGTTTTGCTACAACAAAGGTCAAAAATTTATGTGAATTTCTCAAAACTGAACATGTCTTTACATCAGTTGCAAATACTAGACTTCTTGGTGCCTTGATGGTAGTAAACAACAATGGCCTTCTTTTGCCACGAAATTCTCTTGAAGAAGAAGTTGTCCATCTCAAGAAATCTACTGGTCTCAATGTAGACATACTTGATACAAAACATACAGCTCTTGGCAATTTGATATGTGTAAATGACAAGGGAGGAATCATGTCACCGCTCATACCTACAGAATATGTGAAAAAAGTTGAAGATGTTCTTGGGATTGAAGTGATAAGAAGGAGAATTGCAGGATATCACCAAGCAGGAGCAATGGCAGTTGCAACATCACGTGGCGGAATCATACACCCTGCTACTGAAGAAGAGGATATCAAGGCGGTATCCCAAGTGCTCGGTGTTGAACTTGAACCTGCGACTATAAACGGCGGTACTCCCTATGTATCCTCTGGCATACTTGCAAACAACAGTTCACTAGTGGTTGGCACACTTACAAATGGTCCTGAGCTTGTAATGCTTACAAAGGCATTTAGAATTGAAGATTAGACTTTGGATCGCTTAAAAGAACATCAAGTTTAACCTGTTTTTCAGAACCGTCTGTCATATTGCGAATTACAACAGATTTTTCGGCATATTCCTTTGGAGCAATTATTACAACATATCTAGAATCGGATGCCAAATCCATCTGCTTTCGCAGTGATTTTCCTGCAAGATCCACCTCTACAGGTATACCCTTGAGTCTCAATGCAGATGCTGTATTTATCGCGATTTTTTTCATATCGTCGTTGACAAATGCTACCCAAACATGTTCTTTATTTGATAGATTTACAATTCCTTGTTTCTCAAGAGAGTGCATTATGCGTTCTACTCCTCCTGCTGCACCGGTTGCACCCATATCATCTCGTCCAAATGCTCTAGTAAGCATATCATAACGTCCACCACCAACAAGTGCACCAAGGTCAGAACTGCTGTCAAATATTTCAAAGACAATTCCAGAGTAATAGTCAAGCCCGCGCACAATACCAAAGTTTGCTCTGACATTTTCTACCCCCCTATTCTTCAACGACTCAAATAGTTGCAAAATCTTGTCCCAGTTTTTGAGAGTGGTGGTGTCTATCTGCTTTTCAATTTCTTGAGGAGTGCCTTTGATTTGAGAAAATTCCAATATTTTTTCCAAATCACTCTCAGAATATCCCTTTTCTTGATATTCTTTGATTATCTCCTGTTTTCTTTTCTTTTGTATTTTATCTACGGCTCGTAAGATGTCTCCTATTACCTCAGGAGATTCAGTTTTGAAAATATTTTTTACGTATGATTCAACTAAGGTCCTATCACATATCTCAATTGTAATGTTCTGCAGTTTTAGATTTGAGAAAAACTTTGAAGTAAAATCTATAATTTCTGCATCAGATTCTGTGTTTGGTTCACCGTATATTTCAATATCCCACTGGTGAAAGAATCTATATCTTCCCTTTTGTGGTTCGTCATATCTCCATACCCCACCAAATGTAGAAAACTTGGCAGGAAGTCTCATTGATTTTTGTGATACTGCATATCTTGTAAGACCTATAGTAAAGTCAAATCGAAGTGCAATTTCTCTGTCACCTTTATCTTTAAAATAGTAAATCTCATTTTTTATCGAAGGTCCGCTTTTAGTCTCTATTACTGAGACAAGCTCTATAGGCGAAGGTTCCATGAATTGAAATCCAAATAGGTTTGATGTCTCTATGAATTTCTGTCTGACGTATTCTAGAGTGGCAGACTCTCTGGGCTCTATATCTCTCATCCCACGTGGTAAGTCCAAATTCAAGACTCTTCTTTTTCTAATGCATTTAGACTTTATTATTTTGCAAGGCTACATGATAAATTAATAATGCAAGCGGAACCTAGCAAAGGTCTGCTATGACATACAGATACTTGGAACACATGACAGATGCGTTCATCGAAGTGACAGGAGAGACTTTAGAGGAGGCCTTTGCAACTGCTGGCATAGCAGTAGTTGACACTATTATCGATATCAAATCAGTGGATAAAAAAACAGAGAGAAAAATCAAGATAGAGGCACCTGATCTAAATAACTTGCTCTATAGCTGGCTTGAGGAGATAATCATACTTACAATAACAGATGGGTATGCAGCAGCTAGTTTTCAGGTACAGATAACAAAATCAGAGAAATATGTTCTAGATGCAACAGTTAGAGGGGAAGAATTGGATTTTGAGAAACATCATTTTAAGCTTGAAATCAAAGCTCCTACATTCCATCTGATGGAAATAAGACAGGAAAAGCCCATCGTAATGAGATTTCTTCTCGATCTCTAGTAGAAATTAAATATTGTTCAAGTTTAGTTCATCAAGTTGGTAGACGAAGAGATAGAGAAAATAATGAAAAAAAAGCTGGCTGAAATGACTTCTGGCAGGGAACAGGAAATTCTAGAATTAAACGATTTAACTTTTGACAAGGGAATAGCTGGCAATATGCCAGTAATAGTAGACTTTTGGGCCACATGGTGTGGACCGTGCCAGTTTATGTTGCCAATATTTGCAAGAATGGCAAAAAAATACAGGAACATCAAATTTGCTCGAGTAAATGTAGATGAGGCACAGGGAATATCCCAGAGATACCAGGTGTATGCCATTCCAACATTTCTTGTCTTCAAAGAAGGGCAGCTTGTCGATAAAGCAGTTGGGGCAGTAGGCGAGCCAGGTCTCCACATGCTTGCCCAGAAATATTCTCAATAGCCGTAAGCAGGATCTAATTTTCTCTGAATATCGACAATTTCTTTTAAAACTTGAAATTCTTCTGGATTTAGTTTGTGTGAAAATTGCTTGAGTAAGAGTTTTGCCTCACGTGAATTAGGTAGAGAGTAGAATGCCTCTTCTTCTGAGACCTGTCTTCCAACAGTGACATTTTGGATTGACATTGCCACCTCTTGCCCTTTTTTAGCAGAATCGATGTTCTTTCCGTTATCTTGAAGCTGGTGCACAATTCCAATTCTTCTTCCACTTACATTCATTATTGGGATTTTTTGCTTAAGCGTTCCCACATCTACACGTGCTCCAAAAACTGCCGGGTTACTCTTTCTGAATACATACCCTTTGAGAAATGTCACTTTACAAATTGGTGTGAGTTCTTGAAATATTGCATTTTCTTCGTTTGCTGTATCCTCTTGAACCCATTGTAGGTAGTTGTCGATCAAACTGTATATCACCTGGTCGTTAAAAATTCTAATGTGACTTGAATCTGCTTCTTCTTGCGCATCTTGTAATATTTTAACGTTAAATGCTAACACCACCCCAAGATGTCTGTCATTTTCCTTTATTGCTTGAGCCTCTACAATATCTCGCCTTGTGACGGGACCAATGTCTGCCATAGATACTGCAACGTTTTGTCGCTTGAGCATGTCAGTAATTGCCTCAAGTGAGCCAATTGTATCACATTTCAAGATAATGCCTTTGTTGTCGGTCTTGACAAAGACAGACTTCATTTCAGATTCGATTGATTTCTTAAATTCTTCAATCTTTGATTCGTCGCTGGACGCATAGACTGGGCTTCCGGGTAATACTCCTTCCAAGTCTGGAGATGCAATCTTGATTCCTGCTGCAGCATAGACTTCGTTTACTGGTCTAAACTTGTCTCTTGGATCACGCATTTCATCGAGAGGTTTTGGCAAAAGTATTGCTTTTGGTTTTGTTGTAACTATAGAGTCTCGCTTGGCAAGAACTATGTGATCTGTTTTTTTAAGCATGCCATCAATTAGTATGATATTTGCAGTGACTCCAAGGCCTACCTCTTCTTTTACCTCGAGAACTATTCCCCGTGTTGCTTTTTCGGATTGATCAAGTTTCTTTTGCATGTATTGCTGTGTAAGGCCAACTAGTACTGCCAAAAGTTCTGGAATTCCTTCACCTGACCTTGCACTAACCGGAACGATTGAGACTTCTTTTGCAAAATCTTTTACTCGATAAAATGCTTCTGAGCTAAACCCAAGTATTGATAGTGTTCCAACAACGTTATACAATAGTTCATCAAGCATTGTCTGCACCGAAGGCTCTTGTTCTTTTATTGTCTGAGTGATAAACTTGGATTTTGGATTTTTTTTCCAGCCAGAGACCATATCCACTTTGTTTAATGCAACTACAAATGGAACTTTTCTGCTTTGCAATATTTTCAGGCTCTCATTTGTCTGAGGCTGAAACCCTCGATTAACGTCAACTACCAAAATAGCAATATCTGCAGCAGAACCACCTCTTGCCCTCAGATTAGTAAAAATTTCGTGTCCGGGGGTATCAATTACAAGCAGGCCTGGAATCTCTTGTTTGTCACCTGCCATCTTTGCATAGAGCGGTCCACAGACCTTCTTGATTGCTTCAGTTGGTAGAAAACTTGCTCCAATATGCTGCGTGATTCCTCCCGCCTCTCTTGACTGGACACCAGTGCCCCTAATGTTATCTAGTAGCGAGGTCTTACCAGAATCTACATGACCTAGAACTGCCACTATTGGCTGACGTATTTGCAACCACTTTCACTTGAATATTACAGCTACCTCTTTTTCAAAACTTTCCTTAGAATCTGAGGCATGAATTATGTTATCGGATATTCCAAGTCCAAAGTCTCCCCTAATCGTGCCAGGGGCTGCTTCAAAAGACTTTGTAGAACCTATCATGAGTCTAGTTGTTGCAATTGCATTGTTTCCTTCAATTACTGCTGCAACAACTCTCCCTGATGTGATAAAGGAGACAAGCTCTCCAAAGAATGGCTTTGTGTTATGTACAGAATAAAATTCCTCCGCCATCTGTTTTGTAAATGTGAACATCTTCAATTTGACAATGTTAAAGCCTTTTTTTTCAAATCTTGCAACAATTTCTCCGGCAATTTTTCTTTCTACACCGTCAGGTTTTACTATGAATAATGTTTGCTCAGTCATTTTACTTTTTGACCCTGATTCCGCCCTTGACGTATTTGTTTGTCCACTTTAATCTTCTAGGATCTCTTTTTAGAACAAGCATGTTCTTTTTACATTTTGAAGAACAGAACCAAAATACTGTACCGTCATTTTTTACAAGCATCGTACCTGAACCCTTAGCTACAGGTCTGTTGCAAAAGCTGCATGGTTTAACTAGAACGCTCAATCCCTAATCACTTTATCTTCCTTGCTTCGCGCTCTGTTTCACGTAACATAAGGATATCTGACATTCTAACTGAGCCCTTGACATTCCTTGTTAGAATTCTTCCCTTGTCTTTTCCTTCTAGTATCTTTACTCTTACTTGTATAACTTCGCCTGCAATACCTGTTCGACCTACAATTTGTATTACTTCAGCTGGAGTTGGAATTTCGGTACTCATTTGTTAGCTTGACCACCTTTAATCTGCGACAGTGATGCAACAATTTGGTCAACAATATGTTGGGCATCTCCTGAATCCATTATCGCAGCAGCTGCAGATGTAACATCAATTCCCAATGCCTTGCCCAATTCTTGTCTGCTTGGAACAAAGGCGTATGCCACGTTGTGCTCTTCGCACAGGATTGGTAAATGTGCCACTACCTCTGGTGGTTCGACGTCTTCCGCTATGACTACGAGCTTACTAACTCCGCGCTCGATTGCTTTTGTAACTTCGTTTGTGCCTTTCTTTACTTTACCACTCTGATGAGCAACTCTTACTGCTTCATAGATAGGGCTAACTAGGTCAGCTGGGACTTGAAACTTTACGTAATAAGCCTTAGCCACATGTATCACCCAATGGGATCATTTCCATTCCTTGAGTGCTTTTAATTGGTTTTAAAAGTGTTATCTGCCAGCTGCCCGCTTTATCTTTGACATGTATTTATCGAATATTTGTTCTAGTTTATCTTCAGAACTAGATTCTGCATATATCCTTGCTATCGGTTCTGTTCCGCTAAGTCTTACCATAACCCAGCTTGAGTTATCAAGAAACATCTTGATGCCGTCGGTTAGATCTTTTTTGTAAGGCTCGTTTTTGAGTGTGTGCAGTATTTTTTTAAAATCATCTTTTGAGCACTCTATCTTACCTTTTGTGGTAAACGACTGTGGAAGGCTGCTCATCTCTTCTGCCATAGTCATGTTTGTTTTTGACAAGAGGTCTAGCACAAGCGCAAGCGTCATTGCACCATCTCTTACTTGATTGTGTCTTCCATACATGAATCCGCCATTTTCTTCAAATCCTATCAGTGCTTTTTCTTGAACCATCTTTCTTGATACTTCAACACTGCCAACCCTTGTTCTTAGTACAGTAGAGTCTGTCCCTTTTGCAATTTGTTCAATTGCAGAGGTAGAGTTGATTGTTGTAACAACCTTTGATCTTGGATGTTCAGTCAAAAGAAATCTGGAGATTAGAAGAGCCGACCTGTCTCCAGTCAGAATATTTCCCTTGTTGTCGCAGAAGATGCTCCTGTCTCCATCTCCATCAAAGGCAATACCAAGGTCTGCCCCTGACTTGACAACCATGTGTGAAAGCCTACCTAGGTTCTGTGGTGTTGGCTCTGAGCCTCTACCTGGAAATTTTCCATCAATTTTTTCATTTATTGCAACTACATTACATCCAAGTTCTTTGCATAGAAGTGGTGCAGTTACAGCCTGTGCTCCATTTCCAAGATCAAGTGCAACCTTGAATTTTTGTTTTCGTATTCTCTTTGAATTTACTTTGGATTTTATTCCATCAAGATATGTTTTGATAGCTCTGCTATCATGTCCCGTACTTCCTGGATTTTCTAATGTGTGCCATCTTTTTTTGAAATAAATTGTTTCTACCTTTAGCTCGTCTTGGCGTGAGATCTCAACTCCATCGCTTGCAGTAGGTTTTAGTCCATTGTATTCCGGTGGATTATGCGATGCAGTAATCATGATGCCTCCACCATATCCAAGTTTTTTTGTTGCATATTGCAGACACGGAGTCGGTACCAGTCCACACAACATAGAATCAAGCCCTAACGCGCCAAGCGACGAGCATACTATTTTGGACAGTATCTTGCTAGAGTCTCTTCCGTCATATCCTACAAGTATTGGACCTTTTCTAAAAAAAGTTCCAATCGATGACGTGATATCAGATACAAAATCTAGTGTCAGGGTATCTCCAAAGACTCCCCTAACACCATTAGTGCCAAATAATCTTGCCATTTGTACCATCAACAATAGATAAATTTGTCTTAAAAGTCATGGTGCATGCGGGAGTTGCCAAGCCTGGTCAAAGGCGCAGGGCTTAGGACCCTGTCTTTTAGGAGTTCGTGGGTTCAAATCCCACCTCCCGCATCTTTTTACTGAATTATGCAAAGTTGCATGTCTTTGTGACTGTGAAAATGTGTACTGCAAAAGTTGTTTGAGCACTCGTAGCAATGCCAGTCACCAATCGTAGAGCAAACCTTGCAGGTCTTGATTGGGTTATTATGATCATAACTGTTTACCCTACCCCTAGTCTTGTTAGAATTCTTTGATCTGTCCATTACTTTTCCTCAGAGTACAAAATTAAGAAAGCAAGTTTGTCCATTCAATCACTCATTACGGGGCAAGTGCATCTCGTTCTACCAGCATTTGATAATACCCCATATTTCAAAAGACTATTTAAGCATTAATAAGGCGCCAGGTGCGTACCAAACAAAATGGAAAAGACAATCGTAGAGATTACAATAGTTGGAAAGGACCACGAAGGAGTAGTTGCAGGTTTCACTAATTTCATTTTTCAAAATGGAGGAAATATTGAGAAGATAAACCAGAATGTCATCAAAAATCTCTTTGGGATGTACATGGAGGCATCTTTTACAAGAAACATTGATAGGAAAAAATTCAGCCAAGAAGCAGAAAAGATTGCAAGGAACTTGAAGATGGAGGTAAACATCCATTATGAAACATCAAAGAGGAGACGAGTTGCCGTGCTTGTTACAAAAGAACCACACTGTCTAGAAGCCATACTTGATGCAAGAACAAAACACCAGCTAAAAGGAGAGATTGTCGTAATAATTGGCACAGAAAACACGTTATCAAAACTTGCCAAAAAAGCAAAAATCCCATTTGTTCTAGTAGATGAAAAAGATCAGGCAGACGCAGAAGAGAAGATAATTACCATATCAAAAAAATATGATGTTGATCTAATAGTTCTTGCAAGATACATGAGGATACTTTCTCCAAACTTTGTGTGGAGATATCCAAATAGGATAATCAACATACATCCATCACTTTTGCCTGCATTTCCTGGAGCCTTTGCATATGTACAGGCATACGAGCGAGGCGCAAAGATTGTCGGATGCACTGCACACTATGTTACAGAAGACTTGGACCAAGGGCCCATAATATTCCAAGACGCGTTTGCCATTGACGAGGATGAAACACTAGAATCTTTGAAGAAGAAGGGCCAAAGACTAGAGGCAAGAACTCTACTTGAGGCAGTAAAGATGCACCTTGATGGAAGACTTGAGGTTTATTGGGGAAAAGTTCATGTCAGAAAAAGACGATCTAAATGATAGCTCGTGACCTTTCACATCCGCACATAAGCAAAGAGATTAAAAAAAATCCTGTTGCCATAATTCCCGTAGGCTCAATTGAACAGCATGGCCCCCACTTGCCAATTTCTACAGATTCTGACATAATATCCTACATTGCAGACAAGGTTGCACAAAAGACAGGATTTCTTTTACTGCCAACCATTCAGTGCGGTGTATCATTTGAGCACCATCCATTTTTCAACCTAAGTGTAGACCATGACATCTTGCAGAAGTACATCACGGCGATGTGTCTCTCGCTTGCACAAAACAAGGTCAGAGCAGCCATCATACTAAATGGACATCATGGCAATCAAAAGGCGCTAAAAGATGCGTCCAGGCAATTAGCTAAAAGCAAGCCAGGATTTAGGGTCCTAGTCTACTCATATTGGCATTTTATGGAACATAGGTTTGATCATGCTGGATTTGTAGAGACATCCATCATGCGTGTAATATCAAAAAGGGTGGAAATGTCAAAGGCAGTAAAGGGGTTTGACGAAAAACTTTACACGCAAAAGGAGCTGGATAAGATAGGCAAGATTGCAAACAAGTCGTTTATCTCAGTCACAAAAAATGGCGTCTGGGGAGACCCAAGAAGCGCCAATGCCAAAGAAGGAAGAAAAATTCTATCCCAAGTAATCAATTCCATCGTAAAAGAGAGTCAAACTTGCCTTACCGGCAAAAGCCGAAAATTACACCAATGAAATTTTAATATATACCCTCTATAGAGTGGGTAATAAGTGAAATAAATGTCCGTTGATATGGCAGTAAAAGTACTTGATGAAAGCCTCAACAAGGTTGTTCTTATCAAGCTCAAAGGGGGCAAAGTGATAAGAGGAAACTTGCATGGCTTTGACCAGCACATGAACCTGCTACTTGATTCTTCAGAAGAGATCCCTTCTGAAGGAGAGACAAAAAGTCTAGGAACCATAGTTGTAAGAGGAGATAACGTAGTTATCATATCTCCTCCACCAAAGTGAAAGTACAATGACTAAAGGCACAACCTCCATGGGAGGATACACAAAGAAACACGTTCACATCAGATGCCGAAGATGTGGAAAGAATTCTTATCATGCAAGACACAACAAATGTGCCAGCTGTGGATATCCTGAGGCAAAAATAAGAAAATATACTTGGATCAAATGGTATACGTAAATGGAAGAGATCGCCCTCGTTTTTAGTTCGCTTGCGGGCGCATGCACTGCAGTTGCATTAGACAAGATTCCAAGACGCAAGTATAAACAAACTGTTACTGTAAGCTCGGCAGTAGAAAACCAATTACACTCTTTAAGAATTGAGAAAGAGATCCTAACAAAAACAATTACAAGGCTTCACAATGATAGTTCTGGGGTTTCCCAAGTGCAGCGCGACAAGCTTCTCATCAGATATCAGCACCAGCTTGGGACAATAGTTGCAAAAATTGAGAAACTAGAGATTGCAAGTAGATATCCTGACCTGGGACCAGTGGGTGATAGCTTAGTTACTTTGATGGACAGCAAGTTATCAAAGCTAGACCAGAGACTACATGAGATCTCATCCAAGATCTCAGTTAGCAACATCCAGCCTGCACAGGTTGTACAACAAACGGCAAAACATGCAGAGCAAACAAAGCAGGAACCTCCAAGACAAATAGTTGAAGAAAAGCCTCCAGTGAGAGCAGAACCAAAAATAGTACCGCAAAAAATCGAGGTTCCGCAAGAAAAGATTCCAGAGATTACAATTCCTCCTGTTGAAGTATATCTTCCGGAGAAACGCGTATCAGTTGAGCTAAGTACGCTTACCACAATTCCAAACAAGATGCCAGAGTTTCCGGCAGAATTTATCAAAGCTCCAACTGTAGAGATACCAAAAATTGAGATTTCAAAAGCAGAGCCCAAAGTAGAGATACCACAATTGATTGTCCCACTAGAGCCTGCACCACTAGTTCCAGTTGAAGATGTTCCAGTAATAGAGACACCAAAGGTTGAGCCAGTAGTAGAGAAAAAGGTGCAGATGCCAACTCCAATGAGGATTCCAGATGAAGAAAAAATTGAAGATGATGACAAGGATCTAGATAAAATAAAAAGCGAGATAATGAAGGCTCTCTCGAAACTGGAACAAGTAGAGGTAGAATAGTTGACAGTAGATGATGCCATAAAGGCATTATCACCTCAAGCGTTAAAGCTTGTCAAGAACAATTATGTCATAGGTCTCGGCAGTGGTAGGGCTGCAACTGCGATAGTCAGGCTTTTGTCTGCATATCTGAAGAAAAATAATTTTTCTGTCAAGTCAATTCCAACGTCGTTGCAAATAAAGATGGAGGCAGAAAATGGCCACATACCAATCATAGAACCAGATCAGATAGACCACATTGATATTGTATTTGATGGTGCAGACCAGATAGATGCAAGTGGAAACATGATAAAGGGTGGTGGAGGTGCCTTATTGCGGGAAAAAATTCTCATAGGCATGGCAAAAAAAACTGTAATCATTGCAGATGAGACAAAGTTTGTAAAAAAACTCAATAAACGCGTTCCAGTCGAAGTTCATCCGTTTGCAAGAAACACGGCTGCAATAAAGATTAGAAAACTTGGCGGCAAGCCACACATACGGTTGCTTGAGAGAGGATACCCATTTGTGACAGAAAATGGCAACATTATACTTGACTGCGATTTTGGTACAATACCAAATCCCCGTACGCTTGCTACAAAAGTAATAGAGATTGCAGGCGTGATGGAAGTTGGCATATTTCCCAAGCCCGACATAATTTACAAGGCAAAAGAAAACGGCAAGTTTGAGATTTTATGATGCTTTTCTCGGAATAAATTTTCCATAGCCTGGCTTTGCCACAACTTTTCCATCTTCTGCTATGACCTCTCCTCTCACGAGTGTTTTAACCGGCCAACCCTTCAGCTTCCATCCTTCGTATACCGTATAATCTGAAAATCCATCTAAAAGTTCGGCACTTGCTTTTTTTTCTGCTTTGATGTCAACAAGTACAATATCTGCATCAGAATCTTTTTGGATAATTCCTTTTTTCGGATACATTCCAAATATTTTTGCAGCATTCAGACTTGTCAGAGTTGCAAGTTGTGGCAGAGAGAACCTTTCTTTATTTATGCCCTCGCTTAGCAAAATTGGCAACAGCGTACCAATGCCTGGAAAGCCTGCCAGTGCATCCCAAACTGTGTCTCCACCAATTTTTAGCTTGAGTTGGTTTGCCACGTGATCTGTGCCAATTGTGTCAATTGTTCCACTCTGTACTTCTCTCCAGATTCTTTCAGCATCTTTTGATGACCTAATTGGAGGCATTACCTTGGCAAGATACCCTTGCTGGGACTCGTGCGATAGTGTAAGATAGTGCGGGCAAGTCTCTACAAAAATTTTGGTGCCATTTTTTCTTTGTTGAAGTATGGCATCCATTGCAGCCTGCGAGCCAATGTGCACAAAATATAGAGTGCATCCATGCTTTCTTGCCATCTCAGATGCAGTTGTAATGGCTTTTACCTCAGATTCAACTGGCCTGCTCTCTGACCAAGCCCCAAGCCCATTCTTTTTTTTCTCTTTTGCTTCACGTATTCCACATGAACACATTTGATAGTCTTCGGCGTGAATCAATACAGGACAGTGAAGCTTGGCTGCCTTTGCAATTACTTGTTCTACTATCTTTGAGCTTGTCTCTACCCTCTGCTCAACTAGCGCGTTTTTTCCAGGAGTCATATCCATGTAAACATGGCTTACCTCATCTCCTAAGTTCATGTACAACTTGAAGGAGGAGATTCCTTTCTTGGTGCAGTAATCCATCTCATCAATTTGGCTTTCATGCAATATTGAGGCGTGAACTGTATAATCGACATAGTGAGACTTGGCGCTTTCTGCAAGATGCAAGTCAAGTTCTTTTGTGTAAGATCCACCCATGCGAAGCATTCTCATCATTGTTGTGACCCCACCCACTGCTGCAACCTTTGATTCGGTTACTGCTGCCTGCTCGATTGGGGAATACACTCCATAGTGGACGTGTGGATCTATTAGCCCTGGAAGTGCAACAAGACCTTTTGCGTCAATTTTTTTGTCACACTGCGGAGCGTCATTTGTAAGCCCTACTATTTTTCCTTGATCTATTACAATATTTTTATTGATAATTCCGCTTGGCAGGACTATATGCGAATCTAGAATTATCGCATCAAAAGTCATCGTAAACTTTGCAAAAATCCCAGTATTATGCTTTGACTAAATGAATAAAAGAAGATACTATTCTTGATAACAAAAGGGCCGGTAGTCTAGTGGTAGTGATGCCGCGTTCGCAACGCGGATGTCGGGGGTTCAAATCCCCCTCGGTCCACTTCACATTATTTGAGACGGTTATTTTCATCAATGAAAAAGGAAAGATAAGAAAACCACGGTTACATTTCCATTTAAATAGACATTTCGCTGGGCATCAGTATAACATGCAAATCAGAGTCATGATTGCAATTTTAGTGATATTGGCGGTAGCGTCAGTATCATGTTTTGAAATAGATGATCATACTGCATATGCAAGATCATCACATTACCACAAAACAACAACATATCATAGCACAACAAATTATGAAAAAATTATTCCTGAACCCAAAACCAAGAATCAATAATCAACTGAAATAAACGTCACAAAATCATGAAAAAAATTTGTAAACGTTAGACTAGTTTTTCTTTTTCATCAAAAAATTGTGCCCTATGGGTTGTGTCTGATCTCTGTAAGCGTTTTTCAAGTATAGAATTTAGTTCGCAAAGCAGGGCTTTTTTATGTGCGATATCTTCTAACAATTCCTGTTTTAATTTTATAACCAGTTTGTTTACTACGGACATTACTTCATTGATATCATAAGGTTTGTAAATTATGGCAGATGCGTTCATCTCAAGCAATTTTATTTTAGTATCTTCGGTCATGTCTGCTGTTATCAATATGAGGATAGCATCAGATTGGATTTCTCTTATCTTTTGTAACGTATAAAATCCATCATGTTTTTTCATCATGACATCCAAAAAGACGACATCTGGTCTTAGTTTTTCATACATCTTGACTGCTTCCAGTCCGCCATACCCTTTACCGATTACAACCATGCCTTTTAGCTGTAAAAAATCAGAAAGGACAGATACTGTATCCACATCATCATCAACAACCATTGCAGTGATGCCTGTGTTGTTTCGGTTTACATGAGGATGCTGAAAATATCCCATGTATTTAGGATGTACAAAATGTGTATTTTAGATGACTTGTGTCTAGTCTGAACAAACTCATTTTTGTGCAACCTTTACCAGTTCTGAATTTTTCTTGTATTGTACTGGCAGATCAATCAAAATAAGCTCCGTGTCTCTTTGAGCTTGAAGTTTCAAGACTTCTTCATTTTCTATCTGTGCTGCATCTCTTGTGTATAACACCTTGTCATTTAGCATTACTTTTCCTTCAATGACAAAAAAATATGCCATTCTGCCTTTCTGCAAATTGTAGGTTTGGGCTTGTCCTGTTTCTAGATTTGAGATGTAAAATGTTGCGTCCTGGTTTATTGCAAGCCTGTCTTTTTGATTAGAATTTTTTGGACTTATTACAGGCAGCAGCTTATTTTTCCTCTCATCTCTTGTGTATCTCTTTTGTTCCCATGATGGCTGCAGTCCGCGAGTATCGCTAAATAGCCATATTTGCAAGAGCCGCAATGGGTTTTCGTTAGAATGATTGAATTCTGAATGAAGCACACCAGTTCCAGCAGACATTCTTTGTATCTCTCCTGGCTCTATTATTCCGTGGTTTCCAAGACTGTCCTTGTGCTCAAGTGTTCCGTCTATCACATAGGTCACAATCTCCATGTCTTGATGTTGATGTAAATCAAACCCTGTTGCAGGCTGTATTGTATCATCGTTGAAGACTCGCAATGGCCCAAAATTGACGTTTTTTGGATCGTAATAATCGGCAAAGGAAAAGTGGTGATATGTTGTTAACCAGTCACTCTCTCCTTTGTAGTGCTGCATCTCTTTTGTTACTTGAATCACATAGATAGTATAATTCGAATTTTACTTAACTATTCTCCAAGGCAACAGATAGAAAAGGCAGATACAAGTAATTACATAGCAGATGACCAACTACTACTATTGTCTTGGCTGCAAGAAAATCATTGTAAGTGTAAATCGAGATTATGGGCCAAGATGTCCCAAATGCAAAAAAGAGGCAGCCAAGACCAAATAACTAGATAAAAAACAATATACAGCTATTGCAACTAGTTCAAGTGATGAAAGTATTCAATGGAAAATCGGCTGCAGAAGACTATATGTCAAATCACACATTGACTTTTTCGACGCCAGAACTTACTCTAATGAGATTTGCTTTCTGGCTTGGCGACATGGTTCCTGATTTGAAAAATCCAGGGCAACAAATGCCGCGAATCATGGCGTTTGTGGAAGAAAAAGACTTTGCCCCAGTAGCCATAGTAGATGATGACAAGTTTGTTCCTACAGGAGCTGTCAGGACAATGAGTGACGGACTTTATGGAAACATTGGCGAAGAAGCAGGTTCTGGCTCAAAATTTTGCTCAGAATGTGGCACAAAACTATCTGCAAATGCTAGGTTTTGCACAGAATGTGGTGCAACCCAGGACTAGACCTTATTTCCACACTTGGTGCAAAACTTTGATGTTGGCTTGAGAGGTGCACCACATGAACTACACATAGGACCTCCAGCAGAACCTTTTGGCAATAGTGATGGGTCAGGTGTAGGCAAAACTCCCGGTGTCGAAAATGCAGATGCTGCTGAAATAACAGACGGCGGACGACCTGCTCCCGGTAACGTTGCTGCTGTGACTTGTGAGGCCTGCGAGCTACCAAAACTCATTCCGCTAGGCATTGTGCCGCCGCTTGATGCACCAGTCTGGCCCCCGGCAGTTTTATCAAGCGCTTTTTTTAATTCAAAGATTACCTTGACTGAAAGAAACTCTAAAGCAGAATAGGCAACAACATAATCCCCAAGTTTTTCAAAAAATTCCTTGTCTGACAATTTTCCTTGCTTGTACATCCCATTTGCATCAAGAAACGATTCATAGTATCCTTGTGTGTCGTTAAGTAAATTTTGTAGCTTGTCAAACAGTAGGGTAAGAGTATCGACTTCACCAAATGACATGTGAATTGTTCGCTCTGACCTGTATTTATTTTAGATCGAAAAAAGATAGGTAAAGGTTTGTCCTAGACTTTCTCAAGGGCTCTGTCTATCATTCCCTTGTACGAAGATTTTGATGCTGCTCCTACCTGCTGGGCAACTATCTGACCTTTGTTGAACAGGGCCAGCGTTGGTATGCTAAACACGTTATACTTTGATGCAAGTTCGTTGTTCTCATCAACATTTACCTTGACAAAGTTAACCTTTCCTGCATATTCACCTGCAAGTTCTTCAACAACAGGACCAACCATTCTACACGGACCACACCATTCGGCCCAGAAATCTACAAACACAGGGATCTTGGAATTTATCACTTCGCTGTCCCAGTTTTGTTGGTTAACAGGTTTTGCTTTATCCATGTTTTATCAATTGTTCGTATCCCTAAATATATTGAACGCTTTTTTTACCAGCGGCTTCTTAAACCGTAATAGCTTCTGCCACCTTCGCGGCCACCGCCATACCTTCGTCGTCCATCTCCTCTTCTGTCATCGCTTCTTCTTCCCCAGCTGCGAGATCTGCCATATCCTCTCCTTTGCGGCATCTCTCTTTTCAATGGGTCAGGTATCTTTACCTCAATTCCAAGCTCTTTGTTTAGATCACGCATTGCAACCTTGGTTTGGCTTGAGATTGCCTTGAAATCCCCAATTGAAGAATATGAGACTAGTGTAATTGCTTTGCCCTTTGCACCAGCTCTTGCAGTTCGGCCTATCCTGTGAAAGTATACCATATCATGGCTTGGCACATCATAGTTTACGACAAGCGCAACTTCTGGAACATCGATTCCTCTTGCTGCAACATCAGTTGCGACAAGAATGTCTGCCTTGCCTTTTCTGAACATGTACATGGCCTTGTCGCGTCTAAACTGAGACATGTCTCCTTGAATTGAGACAACTGTAAGCTTGCTTGCCTTTTCCAGCTCATGTGCCACTCTTCTTGTTCTGTCCTTGGTTGAGCAAAAGACAATTGTTTGGCCTGAAGGATTTTCTTTGATAAATTTCAGTAAATAGTCTGTCTTTTCCCTGTCCTTTATTACTAGAAATGCCTGCTCGATTCCCTCACCGCTGAGGTCATCTGCATCGATGAAGATTCTTTGTGGGTTTTTCATGTACTTTTCTGCAAGCATGAGAATCTCTGGCGGCATTGTTGCAGAAAACAGTGCGGTGATGTGTTGCTTTGGTACAAGGTCCAAGATGAATCGTATATCATCAATGAATCCCATGTCAAACATTGTATCTGCTTCGTCAAGCACTACATACTTGACGTGATTTAGCTTCACAGAGCCTCGCTTTATGTGGTCGATCAGTCTACCTGGGGTTGCAACAACAATCTCGACGCCGCGGTCAAGCTCGTCAAACTGTACATTGATGCTTTGTCCTCCATAGATTGTTACGTATCGTATTCCAGAATTTCTTGAAAACTTTTGAATCTCGCCTGTTATCTGTACTGCAAGCTCTCTTGTTGGTGCAAGAATGATTGCTTGAATTCCACCTTTTGGAACAATTGTCTGAATTATTGGCAACGAAAAAGCTGCTGTCTTTCCCGTACCTGTATGCGCCTGTCCGATTACATCTTGCCCAGACAGCAATACTGGAATTGCTGCTGCTTGAATCGGAAACGGTTCATCAAAATGGATCTCACTTAGCGCTGTAAGTATTGGATTCTTTATCCCTAATTCTTCAAATCTTGTCAACTTTAATCATCATCTTCTTTATTGAAACGACGGGAGAAATGTTTCGGTAAATTTCTGCCATTATTTTTGTTTAAGCTTCCTTATCGGCTCTATTAACTCTTTCCAAATTATTGAAAAAAAGTGTGTAATTTTTTAAAATTGTATAATCTCTTATCGCTATACGTGGCAAAGATTTGACCAATCGATATCATATACATACTTAAATGACTTTTTTCTAGATTAGAGACATGAGCAGTGAATTACGCTTGAAAAAACTCAGAGGCTCTGGAGGATACGTAATGGCAACTGTTGATGACGAGCAGCAAAGAAAAGGAAACCTCGGCGGACCAGATCTCTTCTTGGCTCCAATTGGCAGGCTAGATTCTGAAAAAATTTCAAAATACTATTGCAATACATGTGAGAAAGAATACGAGGGCAGTCCAAAGATAGAGTATGAATCACCAAACGAGGTGGTTGCAGAAAACTTGGTTCTTTTGGAAAAAGGTCAGTACATGTGCACTACATGTGGCTCCATACTTGCAGAATACAGAAACTTTAGCAAGCCAAACGAAAAAGAAGATGTAGGTCTTGCAAGACCAGAGGCTGCAGCTCAGATGTATACTCCTCTAGCCGCAGAACCCCAGCAGTCGTTTCAAGCACCAGCAAGCTCTGCAGTTCAGACGTTTAACTCAGTTACCGGACTTTCAGTATATGATTCTGAGGCAAGAAGAATTGGAGTCGTAAAAGAGATTGGAATTCAACCAGGACAGTCTGGCATTGTTCTTGTAATTACAAAAAATGATGGCACAAGCACTACAATCAAGTGGGAAGAGATAAGAAAGATAGGGGAGATTGTTCTGCTTGGAGGGCAAGTAAGCAACGACTCCAAGTGTTCCAGATGTGGAATTGCTAACAGCCCCGGCTCGAAATTCTGCGAAGGCTGTGGAAACAAGCTAAAGTAATGTGACATTGTTAAGCAAGATTTATCTTACGA
This sequence comes from Nitrososphaerota archaeon, assembly GCA_028867595.1. Taxonomy (GTDB): domain Archaea; phylum Thermoproteota; class Nitrososphaeria; order Nitrososphaerales; family Nitrosopumilaceae; genus Nitrosotalea. The sequence continues at coordinate 86,451 of JAGWGB010000003.1, forward strand.
ACTTTGAGGACAAATTATAATTGAACCGCAGCGCCAAATCAGGTTTTGTAAAAGATATCATAATTGTTGTAATCGGCATTGCAATAATCTGGATCGGGTTGAGAGTAACATTTGGAACTGAGAATCCGTTCTATGTTGTATCAAGTGGAAGCATGGTACCAAACCTCAATGTCTTTGATGTGATTGTTGTAAACGGAAACATTCCCTTCAATCAGCTCAAGATTGGAGACATTATAGTTTTTCATGCAGCGGCTGAAGACAAGGTAATAGTTCATCGTGTAGCCGAGATGCTAAGCCAGAATCCGCGCATAATTAGGACCAAAGGAGACGCAAATCCGGGCTCTATACCTGGAGTTGACTTTCCAATTGCACAGCAAAACTACATAGGCAAAGTCGTATACGTGGTACCGCAGATTGGATATGTTACAAGAATTCTCACTCCGCCCATCAACTATATCATAATAGCTGTAATAGTTGGAGTGATGATTGTGCGACAGTTTGGCAAGCCCAAGTCTGAAAGCGGTATTGCTTTCAAAGGTCCTCCGCCAGACAACAAGCCTGATGCAAGTGAGACCAAGATAGATTCAGAATACAGTTCTGGACAGGGCAAAGACACCAACCTTAGCTCTGATAAAAATCCTGAAAAGAAAGAATAGAGTTTTATTTTTTGCCGCTTATCTTAAAGACTCGCTGGAAATAGTCAGACATTTCTGGAGATTGAGGCGTATCGTCTTTTACATTTGCCAAGTTTTTGGCAAGCTGTTTTTTGTATTCCAGCTGCATCTGTCTTGCAATCTGAATTCTTTGTGCCTGCGGCGAGCCTGCACCGTGCATTGACTCTGTAAGATATCCTACTGCATTTCTTCCAAGCGTCATGTTCTCAATCAATCTCAATATTCTCATCCTGTCTTCAACATCGACACCCTTTCGTCCGCGCAAATATTTTCGTAGTATTGGTCCAGTTTCTGGGTTTCGAAGATCTTTCTCAGATGGAAGTGTAACCATCAGGCCTCCTGCAATGTCTTGTGCAAGCCTTCCTATTTCATATGGGAATCGTGTAACGTTATGCTTGCATACGTTTGCCAGCATGTCGTCGTTTAGCCAGTTGCCTGACTTGGTGCGATGTGCTTGGTATGACGACGCCACGCCTGCTGCATAAATTGTCTCATTGAGGTGGGTCATCTCCACTAGCTTGTCACGTATGTGAGATACGTTTGGAATTCCGTTGTAATCAGAAATTGCGGCAGATGCCCCTATTAGTACGTCTCCAAGGCCTGTCTTGCATACATAGCTTCTCCTGTGGTAGCATGTGAATCGCTCAACTAGCATAGAGGCAAACTCATACTCGCCGTTCATGAATACATGTTCCCATGGAACAAATACGTTGTCAAAAATTATCATTGCCTCCTGGCCTGCAAACTTGGAGTTTCCTGAATCAAGATCTCCATCTTCCATGCTTCTTGTGTCACATGATTGTCGTCCATAGATGTACGTGATTCCCGGCGCATCTGCTGGGACTGCACCCACTACAGCATAGTCAACATCGTTTTCTTGCAGCCTCATGGTTGGCATAAATATTATCCAGTGTGAATTTATGCATCCTGTCTGGTGGGCCTTGGCTCCCCTGACAACTATTCCCTTGTCATTTTTTTCAACAACACGCAAAAAGACATCAGGGTCTTCCTGCTCGTGCGGTGCCTTGCTCCTATCTCCCTTGGGGTCTGTCATGGCACCACCAATTACAAAATTTTCAGACTGGATCATTTTGATAAATTCGACAAGCCTCTTGTGATAGCTTGTCTTGTGCTTTTCATCAATTTCAAATGTAACAGAATACAATGAGTTTAGCGCATCCATTCCGACGCAACGCTGAAAACATGTGCCTGTAAGCTGGCCCAACTTTCTTTGCATCTTGTTTTGGTTTACCAAGTCTTCTGCACTTTCTGCAATGTGTAAAAACCGGTTTACTTGGAGTCCGCTAATAGATGACTTGGCACTTGCAAGCTCGCCTTCGCTAACTGCTAGATCATAAGTTTCTGCCACAGCATTGATCGAGGGACGAATCATCGGATGGTCGACTGGCTCTTTTACAAGTTCGCCAAAAAGGTAGACCTTCATCTTTCGGCCCTTGAGACTTTGGATGTACTCTGCCCCTGTCTTAATTGGCATATCTGCTATACCCTTTCAAAGCAATATAAATATTATAAGAGATTCTTCTAGGCAAGACCGATTCGCACATCAACCACTTTGCATCCCTTGCCTTTTTCAAAGACAAGAACTGGATTGAGATCAAGTTCTTTTATCTCGTCAAAGTCAGTTACAAGCTGCGAAATCTTTTGGATGCATTCAGATAATTTTTGCGTGTCAGATGGCTTCTCTCCCCTTACACCCTGCAACAACTTGTTTGTCTTGATAGTTGAGATCATTTCTTCTGCTTCAGCATTTGTGACAGGAGCAATTCTAAAAGTAACATCTTTGAGTACCTCGACATAAATTCCTCCCATTCCAAACATCACTACAGGTCCAAACCCTGGCTCTTGTTTTGAGCCAACAATTGTTTCTTTTCCACCTTTTATCATCTCCTGTACCAAGACTCCTTTGATTGTTGCTTTCTTGTCGTATTTCTTTGCGTTTTTGATTATTTCCTTGAATGCCTTCTTTACTTCTCGTGGGGTCTTGAGCCCTACCTTTACTCCTCCTGCGTCAGACTTGTGAATAATTTGTGGCGATGCAATCTTCATTACAACTGGATAACCAATCTTTTTTGCAGCAGCGGCAGCCTCTCTATCTTTTGTTGCAAGAATGCTCTTTGGAAGTGGAACGCCATATGCCTTGAGCACTTCCTGGCCCTCCTCCTCTAGCAAGTTCTTTCGCCCCTCGGCTCGCACCTTGGCAAAAATCTTTTCTACTTGCTTTTTGTTTGCCTTGAACTCTTGCACCTTTCCCTCGTTTGCCTCAGACCACGTGGTGAATCGTACCATTGCCTTGAGTGCTCGAATTGCGCCCTCGGCATACTTGTAGTGCGGAATTCCGCCATCTGCAAGTATCTCCTTGTTCTTTATTCCCTCATCTAGGCCCATCAGGCTTGCAAGGATTGTCTTGTTGTATTTCTTTGAGACGTTTACTATGACCTCTGCAAGTTTGTTATAGTCAAGTGTCGCAGAAGGAGTGCACATTGCAATTACAGAGCCGACATTTTTGTGCGCAAGAACTAGGTTTAGCACATGATCAAACCTGTTGAAATCTGCATCGCCCACTATATCGACTGGGTTTCTTGATGTGCCCCACGGCGGAATTACTGCATTTATCTGCGGTCTAATGTCCTCGATGTTTGCCATCTTTATGCCAAGCTTGGAACATGCATCTGTTGAGATAATTGCAGGGCCTCCTGCATTGGAAACTATGACAAGGTCGCCCTTTGTCGGAAGCGGTTGTTTTGAAAATGCGGTAGCATAATCGAAGAGCTCTTCCATGGAATCAACTCTTATTGCACCTGCCTGAGTGAGCAGCGCGTCATAAATTTCGTCAGAGCCCATCAGTGCACCAGTGTGCGACATGGCAGCCTTTGCGCCCTCGGGGCTTCGCCCTGACTTTAATACAAGAACTGGTTTTTTGGCTTGGCTTAGCCTTGTTATTTGCTTGCACACCTTGAGAAACTCTCTACCATTTGTCATGTCTTCAAGATACATGACAATCACCTTTGTCTGGTCATGTTCTGCCAACATCTTGAGCATGTCGACCTCGTTGAGGTCTACCTTGTTTCCCATGCTGATTACTGCAGAAAATCCAATTCCTTGTGCACTTGCATCCTCGACGAGTGCTGCACAGATGGCGCCGCTCTGCGAGACAAGTGCAATTCCGCCTGACTTGGGAGTAACTTTGAGAAAAGTAGAATTCATCATTGTCTGCGGAGCAAGGTTCATCACTCCAAGGCAGTTGGGTCCAATTATCCTGAGGCCATATTGCTTTGAGATCTCGGCAAGCCTTTGCTCAAGTTTTGCACCCTCTTCGTTTACCTCCTTGAACCCTGCAGTAATTACGACGGCTCCCTTGATTCCTTTCTTGCCACACTCTTCAAGTACAGATGGAACAACATCATTTTTTGTAACTATCACTGCAAGGTCTATAGGTTCTGTAACATCAAGAACTGTCTTGAATGCCTTTTTGTCAAAAACAGTTTCTCGAGTTGGGCTGATAGGAAAGATCTTTCCTGTGTACCCTTTGATAATATTTGACGTGATTGCGCGTCCCACACTTCCTTCCTTGTCGGACGCACCAACTATAGCAATTGATTTTGGCGAGAGAAAGAAAGACTCGGTCATTTGAACGAGATGGGTTCAAGGTTTTATCTATAATAAGTTATCCGCGATCTTTTCAGGTTAGCTTCCAAGCATTTTTCCTGCCAAGTTTTCATTTCTTGGAATCCACTTTATCGCAATTCCTTTGTATTTTCCAATGAGATTCCAGGCCTCCATCGCAAGCAACCTAAGCTGTTCGTTGTTTATTGCAAACTCGTGGTTTAGCTGCGATACAGTATTTTTAGAATCGCTATAAATTACAATTTCCTCAGTCGAGCCTAGGTATTTTTTTAGTACGGAAATTATTGCTTTGTACTCGGCTTGGTTGTTTGTTATGCCGGGCTCTTTTTGGTAGAACGACTCGCCTGTCTCCTTTACAAAAAATCCAAATCCAGAGGCAGGTCCTCCAGAGCCGTCAACAAAGATGGAAAGCGTCATGGTATACAATACCACCTATGCGTTTTATTGGTGTTGGGAAATTCTTGCCAAGCTTGAAATGATTTTCGCATTGTACAGGACCTGTTTTATCAAGTAGCAAATAAAGCATCTACTCTAGTGTTATCTTCAACAGTATCAGAATTCCTGCAAGCTCTGCAACATAGATGGCTAGCAAGTATGGCAAAAGCGCCAGTGCATAAAGCTCCATCATTGAGAAATATGCATAAACTGTGATTGCGTTGTGCAGAAAAAGCAGGCCTGCAAAAAATATCATCCCAAGAGGGAGCTGTGCTTTTGTCTTTGAATATATGCTTCCAAAGACCTTCATGAGAATTCCTAGCGCTACCATGTTGGCGCCAGAGACCACCGTGCTTGCAGTCATTAAGAGTTCCATTTGAAAAAACATTCACCTTGCAGAGCTTATTTACTTTTTTCCAATTTGGTTACAATTTCGTCAAATGCTTCAATATTGACCTCAAGAAAAGTAGATAGAAAATAGGTAGCACCATATTTTTCCCCGACTCGGGTTATGAGATTATTTTTTTCAAGGACTCCTATATGGTGCTGGATTGCCTTGTAGTCAAGGCCAAGTTCCTTTGCAAGTTGGTTTGCGTTAAGCGGTTTTTGGCGGATTACGGAGATTAGCCTCATTCGGTTCATGCCGCCCTTTGATCCCATGAATACAAACCAGAGAAGGCGCTTTGCATAAGGGTCGGCAGGCATTGTATGCCTTGCTATACCACTAGCTAATTAAAACATCTCATGTTTGTTTTCTTGAAAATTGTTGTTACATATCATCAGTAAACTGATAAATTGGATAAAGGACAACTAGAATTGATGTTAAACTATGACTATCCACTTTACAGGCCGCCGTCTGAGGCCAAGTCGCTAATCTTTCAGGTAACCCTTGGGTGCTCGTTTAACAAGTGCTCGTACTGCGACATGTACAGGACAAAAGAGTATCAGGAAAGGCCCTGGGAGGAGATAAAGATGGAAATTGACATTGCTGCAAAACACATGCCAGAAACGCAGAGAATATTTCTTGCAGACGGGGATGCGCTAAACCTCGCAACTGATAGGTTGATTCAGATCTTAGACTATATTCGCGCCAAGTTTCCAAGCCTTGAGAGAGTCTCGTGCTATGCAATGCCAAAAAACATTTTGGAAAAATCTCCAGAAGACTTGAAAAAACTCCATGATGCCGGGCTTGGTATGTTTTACATTGGAATTGAGACAGGCTCTGATATCATACTGAAAAAGATTACCAAAGGAGCGACAAGCCAGACAATCATCAAGGCGTGCCAAAAAGCAAAAGATTCTGGATATACAATATCATGCATGGTAATTTTGGGCTTGGGCGGAAAGAGTTACTCGAAACAGCACATAGAAGAGACTGCAAAAATACTAAGCGTTACATCGCCTCACTATGTCGGGGCCCTGACCCTTCACCTTGACAATGGAATACATGATGAGTTCTTGGAAAAATTTAAAGAGCCCTTTTTGCCAATTGATGACGCAGATGCGCTCGATGAACTAGAGTCTCTTGTAAGCAAGATTGAACCGTCAAGCCCTGTAGTCTTTCGTGCAAACCACGGGTCAAACGCATATCCAATAGGTGGGACATTCCCTCAAGAAAAGCAAAGCATGCTTGAAAAGATCTCGTACCTGAGGCAGCATCCGGAACTTTGCAGGCCAATTGGTTTTAGAGGATTTTAAAAATCAGCAGCCAATACATGCGTGGTGGCAGTTTGCCAAAAATGCAAGCGCCCAAGTTATTAACTCTAGCATGATCTGTCGTAGCCATCCACGTATAAAAAACTAGTGCGTGTTTCCTCAAGTTGCAGATTTAGCTTGTGTTTCTTACTGTAAAGTGGTTCACTGAGATGTGTCCCCACTGGTCATCCCCTATTACTGTATACATCCCATCGGTAAGTGGTTGGAACTGTTTGCCTTGATAATATCCGTTGAATGCAATGTGGTATTGCATGTTTACAGGATAGTTGGTGGAATTGTATGTCTCAATTGTTGCCTTTGTGCTGGAGGGCTCAAATACAAAATCTACTATGCCAATTGTCTTGCAAATGTACCTTCCACTTGGATATAACGAAAGTCTCTCTCCCTGGCTCATGTTATCTAACGTATAATCACCTTGCATCAGAGCCATTCCAAATGGCAGGTGAAAGACACATGGCCCAAGGCTCCATTTTCGCAGCGGCCAGTTGTGCTGTGGATTGACAACCAAGGTGTTAGGCGATGTGTTTGCAAGAGACATGTCCATTCCCATCGACTGTCCTGTCTTGATTTGAGTAGAATTTATCGATACGGCAAGTGCAAGCTGTGAGCCGTCGTCTGTGGTTGGCTGTGAGTTAAAGCTGAAAATGTGTGGTGAGAGAAGGGCAATTGCTCCAAACGCTGCAATGGCACCAATTCCTGTTGCTATAATTATTGAAAGATGCAATGTTTTCATTTTGACACACCAAACTCTTGCATTCCAAATTTTTTGCCAGACAAAGTTTTGTAAAGTAGGAGAGATCCAATTGCTGCTGCAAGCACAAGGCTTGATGTTGGAAACTCTGGAACGGTTGTCGTACCTTGAGTTGTCCCTGCTGTTGCAGTATTTTGTGTTACGACAAATCCGTTTATTCTTGCGCTTGCCGCAATATTGAGACTACCTGCAGATGCAGTAAGCGGCACCTTGAACTGCAAAGCAAAGTTACCGTTCTGGTCTGACGATACGGTTCGAATCAGGATTAGATTCCCCTTTGCGTCCTTGACCTGTATGGCTACAAGCTGTCCTGGCGTTCCGCCGTTTATTGTGCCTGTGAGTGTTACGGTATCTCCTGGGCCATATGTCGATTTTGATGTATTGATGGTAATTGACTGGTCTTCTTGTGCCCAAGAACTTGGCATGGCAAGAGCTAGCAGCGATGCAGTAATCAGTGCAAACAATGCAATCTGCAGTTTGCTTGCTCTATGAGATGCCGACAAAATACGATAATTCATGTGATTCTGATGTTCCTCCTTTGTTTGGCCAGTCTGTAAGTGTATCTGCATAGATGCTGGCAAGTCCTGTAGACGACTGCATTGGTACGTAATATGGTAGTACCACTTCAGAGTTTCCTGGGTTTAGTGTATATTCTGCAGAGCTTGTGCCAAGTGTGTCAAGATTTGAATCAAACAAGTTTATTGTTACAAGTGTTGGGGCAGTGTAGCTTGAATATAGCTGTACCCTGACAAATCCGCTCTGTCCTCTAGTAAACAATGATACAGTGTTTCCGTTCTGGTCTGTTGGTTGCACTGATACTATCTTGATTCCGCTGGAGTTGGTAGAGTTATTTTCTATGTTTGCAATGCATGTATTTACTCCATTTACAACTGTAAGGTCACCATTGCTGTCAAAACATGACTGGACATTGCTGTCTGCAAGTCCGTACTCGACATTGAGGTTTTGGTTTATCTGAACTATTTGTGCGTGGTTTACTGCGGCATAGCTGTCAAATGTTTGTATTGCCTGGTCCCAGCTTCCGCCGTTGTCAAGAACATTTTGCATTGCTGCATTTGCGGCAGAGACTCTCTGTTGCATGAAATTAAATTCGCCCTCAAAGACTTGCTGTGTTCTGTTGTCAGGTACAGTAGCAAGGAATGAGGCGTACTGGGCACTGGGGGTGTTTGCAATGTTTGCCTGAGCAAGAGCCGTTAGGTCTTGCTTTAGCTGACTTGCTGCTGCAACTCGCTGCTTTTGTATCAACTCATCGTTAATTTTTGCTGCTGTTTCATTTCCAATTATGTTTGCAACTTGTTGCTTTGAGATCTGAATCTCTTGCAGTATCTTTTGTGCCATAGGATCGTTTTGTAGTGCTGGGCCTACCAGAGTCGTAAACTGGGTAACATTTCCGGAGCTTGTTGTGTTTTGTGTAATAGTAGAGTTGAGTGCGTTAAGGTTTAGGCTTACTAGTGAGATTGATTTGTCACCAACATTTGTCGCAGTTCCGTTTTTGTATGCAAGGGCCAAGAGCTGGGCCTGAGTTGGGCTCATAAACGTCATGCTGTCATTTTGTACTGCAACGCCAAGCATGACTGTTGCCTGATCATTTGTCATCTGGTTTTGCGTGGATACAAGCGTTGTTCCTGCAAGGTTCTGCGGATGTTGTGTACATGTTTGCGGTTGTATAGGTTGGTATGATACTGGAAGTGTTGTGGGATCTTCCAAGCTGGCTGAAAGACATGACTCTGTAGTTAGAGGAGTTCCTCCATTGCTAGGCCAGTCAGAATATGCATCGGTGAATATGTCAGAGGAGCCAACCTGTGCGTTAGGCGGTATGAAAAATGACAATGTCATCTGTGTATCCCCCGGGTTTATCGTGGACTTGATTGACGCTGTACCTATACTGCTTTGATTAGTATCAAAGAGGTTTAGCGTAAGTAGAGCAGGTATTGTCTCTCCAGAAGAGATGGATACTTTGACAAAGTTGTTCTGGCCTTTTTTTATCATTGATGCTGGGTTGCCCTGCTGGTCTATTAGCTGCACTGAATTTATCAAAATGCCGTGTGTTTTTATCACGCTAAATTCTGTCGAGTTGGTATAGCTTTTCCCGTCAACTAACGCAGTTGCAATATCGGTATAGTTGCCTGTCTGAAAATTAGATGGGATCTTGAACTGTAGCTGGGCAGTTCCATTTACATCTGTAGTTACTGTTCTTGATACAATGTCATTTCCTGTGGGGTCGGCAACTACAATTGCAATATTTTGTAATCCAAGTCCTGGCAGCAGCGCCTTTATTGTTACTACATCGCCGTATGCATAGTATGACTGGTCATCAGTTAGAGCCAGCCCAGCTGGAAGTATCGGAGAGCCTGTGTATATAGTAGATGATGAGGTAGCGCTTGAATTTGCAGCGGTTTGGTTTACGCTGTTACCTACTCCAGAGATTACAATGCTTGGCGATATTGCTGACTCGCTGCTAGACGAGGAACTCGATGTCGTAGGAGTAAGTATTGTTATATCAGAGCTAGAACTACCCGAGCCTGATCCTTCGGTGGAGGGAGCTATTACCGGGTTTGACGACTCGGAAGATGATGATGAGGTTGTGGTTGCATTAGTATTGGTAGAGTTTGTTGTAGTGGTACTGGTACCGTTGGTTGTCTGGGTAGAATTTGTTGTTGAAGTTTGGTTGGTTTGTCCTGCATTGGTGCTCTGCGTTGAGTTTGTAGAGCCAGTGCTTTGATTTGTTGAATTCGTTGACTGTGTTGAACTGGAATTGGTCGAATTGGTAGTTACTGCGGAGTTTGTGTTAGACGTGTTGCTAGTTTGATTATTGGTACTAGAAGTCGATGTATTGTTTATTCCCAAGGTTGATGTACTGTTAGAATAATCTGTAAATGTCAGAGTGGAAAATGCATGTTGTGGCATAAAAAAAACAGTGGAGACTGAGATTGCAACAAGTATTGTGAGAAGAAGATTTTTTCTATATTTTGATGTATGGTTAGAATCTTCGAAATGATTTCTACTAGTAGATTTATTAGAATGTATCACATCTGCGCACCTTATGAATATCTATTGAGCAGATCCTGTAATTCAGACTCATAGTATCCTGTCTGGCTGTAATTTATAATGGATTGCGACACCTTGTTAAGGAACAATGTTAGCGATGATATAAAGATTGGATAGGATTTCTAAGGAACTAATTTTGTGCACATTGCATATATCGTAAACGACGGAGGCGGGCCGTAAAAGTGGAGTGAAGAATAAACCATTGCAACATACCATTTTGTACCGTCATCAGAGGGGCCGTTTTGAAAAACTGACAGCATCTCATGGAACTGTGAGGAATAGTATCCACCTCCTGTAAGAGTCTCATCGTTTTTGCATGCCACCTGCCCTAGTCCGTAGTATCCCATGGCGTAAGATGAATTGGTTCTTACTGTTGTTACTAGCTTTTCAAATCCAGGCATTACAGCAGATTGTGCTTGCACGTTTGTAGACAATGCGGCTGCCACTAAAATCATGCCAAGAATTGAAAAGAACACAAGTCTTGGATGCATGATATACGTTACGTGTTTTATGCATATAAGAGAACAGGAAGACAAGGATAACAAGTGAACTCAAAACTGCAGTTTAGTTATTTGTTGCCGCAGTTAAAGTAGAATATGGTGGGTCCACAGGGATTCGAACCCTGGATCTTCGCCGTGTAAGGGCGACGTCATAACCAACTGGACTATGAACCCATGCAAGCTCCGATTTAAAATGCATATAAGGGTACTGCCAAATTTAGAAATAAATTCCGCACTCGACCATATTGTGTCACGCGGATTTGAAATATTGTGAAATGATATATGGTAACAATGTTGCACAACTCTAAAATATTTTAAAACAGCTTTGGCAATTATCATGGCCGAAAAAGTATCCTTAACTGAGATGTGGCGTGCCATAGAAAAGAGTGGTATAGACCGCAAACTATTGGAGCAGACAGATCCTAGTGAGGAACTGATACGCAATCTGTACACTGCCATAACAGCAATACATGAAAAAGAACTCGAATTGAAGCAGTTGGAAGCCTAACTTCTGTGACGCATGCAACTTTTGCAAATATAACTGGCATGTAAAAGACGACTAGATATACCACATGAAAGACTTGGTTTTCTTCACAAGCCCCATAGGGCTTGGACATGCCTCAAGAGACGCTGCAATAACTTGGCATCTTGACTATGTTTCAAAAAAATTTGTAAGTGGAGCAGCGGCATCCAAGTTGCTTGCGAAATATGGATTTGATGTAGATAATCTGTACAACCCTCCTCCGTTTCAGATAGAAAATGGCAAGCTGCAAAGCCCGCTTTGGTGGCTTTTCAAGTATCTTTCGTATTATAATAGGTGCAAAAAGATCTCGTCAGATGTAATTGGAAAGGAAAAGCCTAACCTTGTAGTAAGCGATGAGGACTTTGCTTCGCTTGTAGTAGCTCAAAGACAGAAGATTAAGACAGTTCTTATCACCGACATACTAGAGTCGCGGTTTGCAAAAGGCATATCCTCAGTAATAGAAAAAAGAATGAGTAGCGGCATGAAAAGCATAATAGAAAAATGTGATCTTGTCATTATTCCAGAAAACGGCCAGGATTCTGGCAATAAGGTGCGAGTTGGACCCATAGTAAGAGATGTAAAAGAATCTCGTGACCAGTTGCGAAAAAAATATTCTTTTGACAAAAAAACAATATTGGTAAGCATAGGAGGCACAAGCGTTGGAAAATTTTTAATTGAAAAAACTATCGAGGCTTTTAAAAAATCTGGAGTTGATGCAGAACTTGTTCTGGTTTCTGGACCTTCACTAGAACTTGAAAATACGAAGTATCGTAATCTTGGATTTGTGGATAACTTGCATGAAGCCATATTTGCTGCAGACCTTTTGGTCTCGCTTGCTGGAAAATCTACAATTGACGAATCAAGGCATTTTGGCACTCCTGGAATATTTATTCCAATAAAGGGTCACTTTGAACAGGAGGAAAATGCAAGGGAAATAGGTTATTCCTTTGAGGACATTTTCAGGTTGGAAAAACTGATTTTGGAAAAAATAGATGAAAAAAGAGACCCCAAGCCCTTTGACGGAGCAAGAAAGGCCTCAGAGTTGATAAAGAAATTTCTGTGACTAGTTGTTTTTTTGAAAATCTATGCAACCTGTAATCTCTTTACAGAATTGTTCGTTGTGAACCAGTCCTACATCGGGTAGATACTGAAGTATGTGGTTTGTGTTCTTGTCTTTGAAGAGTTCTCCGGTATCAATACTCACGCATGATACACCCCGTGATCCAAGCCATGTAAACATAATTGGACGATTTTACTTTTAAGGAATGCGTACAAATCATCCCAATCGGCATCTCATGAATCTCTTCATGCATGTGCTTACCAGCCAAACTTTATAGAAGGTTGGGTGAGATGTAATCAAGTTTTGCAAAATCTAGTTGTAGCAAAATTTGGTGGAAGTGCTGTGGGAATAGATGGCACACTAGTACCTACTATAATCAAGAGGATAAACGAATTAAAAAAAGACGCCAAAGTGATTGCAGTTTTTTCAGCACCATTGACTATACATGATAACAAACAAAGATCACTGACAGATATTGCACTAAGACTTGGCCAAAAGGCCGAAAGCGGCCAGAGTTTTGATATTGAAGAGCTTCGCAAGCCCTACCTGAAGATACTGGAACTTGTTGATAGACAACTCCAAGACGAATGCAAAAAAACAATAGATTCTTTCTTGAAAAAGGCGGCGTCTTCGCTTGAGGATACGGCACAGAAAAAGGAATTTGCAGACGAGACAAGGGCAAGAGTACTTGCATATTCTGGAGAAGTTCTGATGTCAAACGTTATGAGTTTTGTTCTGAAAAGCGCTGGCATAAAGGCAGATGTTGTAAGTTTTGATGCATGGCCCATCGTAACTGATAACAACATTGAATCTGCAAACTTTCTTGCCACACAGTCATCTGAGAACCTAAAAGGGATGGAAGCACTACTTGAGAAAAATGATGTAATAGCAATTGGGGGATTTATCGGTAAGACAGTTGACGGTCTTGAGACTACATATGAGCGAGGTGGCTCTGACAGGACTGCTGCAGATCTTGGAATCTTGTTTAGTAAAAAATACAATACAAAGATCGATTTTGAAAAAGACAGCGCTGTACTCTCTGCAGATCCTAGAGTAGTAAAAGACGAGCTTGAATACATAAAAAACCTGTCTTACAACGAAGCAAGAATTGCAGGCATGTTTGGCATGAAGATACTAGATCCAATTGCGATAAAGGAGATAGTTGAGAACGGTGTAGACATGCCAATAATAATAACAGACATGGGAAGACCTGACAAGATAACAACAATTCAGAGGAGGCCTGGCAACAGCAATGGCCATCCATTAAAGATTGTAACAGGAAAGAAGAACTGTGCCATACTTCGAATGGAAAGCAAGTCGGCAGAAGATCTTTTTGAGTCACTTGAAAGAGACAGGAGGTACAGTGAGTTTGTAGTCTTATCTCCCTTTACAAAGGACGACATTGAGTTTACAAGAATTCTCTTTTTGGATGGAGATTATGTAAAGCGAAATGAGAGATATGTGCTGGCCTTTGACCCTCTTGCATCAATTACATACAACAGGGGAGTGATAACATTGATTGGCGACGAGATGTGGAGAGTTCAGCAGATTGCATCAAAGGCAAGCTCAAGAATTGGCGAGGCAGGCCTCAACATTCTCAACATGGATGCACAAGAAGAGACGTCACGCATAATCATTGTAACAGAAGACAGCGGCGATAACATAGAGAGGGCAATCCGCGCTGTTCACGCAGAAAGATCAAAAATAAAATTTGTCTAGTTTTACCTAGAGAACAGAGTTACTTTTTCCTTTTTCTTCGTGCAGCCCTTTGATCTGCAACTCGCATGTGCTTGCCTTTTTTTCTTGCAACCATTTGCTTGTAAAATGATCAAGCATGTTTTGTATCTTTCTATATTAGATTTAAAAATCGAGTAAACATTTGACCCCTACAAGCCTTTACCTGTAGGAAGTCAAAGTGGGTTTATTCTTGGGCCTTTTATCTAGAATCAGCCCGGCGTTACCCAAAACACGCGCTATTATACATACATCGAGGAAATATTTAGAGTTGATCTATATAGTTCAGGTATGGGCATTGGCTAAAGCCATCAGTACGAGTGCGGCACCTATACATGCATACCACTTGAAGTTGCTCTTGCTTACAAACATGGTCTTTGTAGACATCGCCTCGTCTTTCACAGTAGACAGGCGTGCCTTTCTCATCTCAAAGCCATTTCCAGCCAAGCCTATAACAAGCAATGCAGCGGCTGCAAATGAAAGGATGTAATTCATGACATACAATGGTACAGTGCCACATTTAAAGAAAGCAGCAATTTCTTATGCTCTCTTTTGTGATTCGGATTAAATTATTTAAATTACCAAAATGTATCCCAAACTGTATGAAAGAGCAGGGTAAAATTTGGATGAACGGCAAACTTGTTCCGTTCAAGAACGCAAAGGTACATGTTCTTACCCATGCGTTGCATTATTCGACTGCAGTCTTTGAGGGAATCAGGTGCTACAAGACAACAAAGGGCCCTGCAATTTTTAGACTGCAAGAACATGTTGATAGGTTATTCAAATCTGCAAAAATTTACTCGATGAAGATCCCGTATTCAAAAAAAGAAATTTCTGACGGCATCATCAAGACAGTGCAGGCAAGCGGACTGAAAGAATGTTACATCAGACCCATAGCATACTATAGCTATGGAGTTCTTGGACTCACGCCGACTCCAAACAAGGTAGATGTGGCAATAGCATGCTGGGAGTGGAATACTGGAGAGTCAAGTGCCGGAAAGGTACGCGGCGCAAGATGTAAGGTTTCAAGTTGGCTTAGAATAGATTCCAGGTCACAGCCAATGCAGGCAAAAGCCGCATCAAACTATGCAAATGCTGCACTGGCAAGAGTAGAGGCTTTGAAGGACGGATACGATGAAGCAATAATGTTAAACTATCACGGCAAGGTCTCGGAAGGAAGTGCAGAAAACATCTTTACAGTAATCAAGGGAGAGATAGCTACACCTCCACTAAACGCTGGAATCTTGGACGGGATAACAAGGGACAGTGTAATCAAGATAGCAAGATCTGAGGGAATCAATGTTGTCGAGCGAGAAATAGACAGGGACGAGCTTTACATAGCAGACGAGGTCTTTATGACAGGCACTGCTGCCGAAGTCAAGTCTGTTACAGAGATTGACAATGTTTTGGTGGGAGACGGAAAGCCTGGCCAGATTACACGCAAGTTGCAGGAAACATTCTATGAAGCATCTCGCGGTAGAGATGAGCGATTCTCAGACTGGCTTGTACCAATCTAAGCCTTGAAAGGTTCAATTAAGACGTGGAATATAATTAATTCATGGTACTCTCAATGGTTGACCAACACAAGCCCAAGTGCTACATATGCAGCAATGTATTTGAAAACATAGAAGCGTTGAGGCGACATCAAGAAGTTGACCACAAAGACTTTGTAGAGTTTCACAAAAACATGGACGAGCACGGACCCGCACCAGGAGATGTTACGGTATTTTAGGGGAAAAGTGTTCAGGCCCTGACGCTGAATCAATTTGTTGGTTCTGCAAAAAGGGACGACATCAAGAATGCATGGGAAAGATTCCTACAGATGCCAAGTCGGAAGGGCCTCATGACTGTACCTTTGACACAAAACTTGTAGACTGTCAATGCTCACACTAAACAAGTTTGATTCCATTGCAAAGGTTGTTACAAAATAATGAGTTTATCAAATGACAGATGTAAAACTAGAGAAATAGATTTGTAAATTATTACTTTTGATCAGATGTCTTTTTTCCGAGCAAGTTTTCTTCTTTTTGTTATGAATTTTCTTCTTAGAGGACCGTCGATGAATGTACTCATCAAAACTATCTTACATGACAAGATATCATAAAAATCAGTATGTCTCTTTTGAACAAACCTAAAAGTCTATATTCTATAATAGAAAGTTTTTGGGAATTTTGTCCAAGACCTTTGTATTAGAAGCAGCGGGTCTAGTGGGATTTGAACCCACGGCATAGGGATGTCTCTGAAATGATCATAAGAGTCCCTCGCTCTACCTGGCTGAGCCATAGACCCGTAAAATAGCAGACGCTCAAGTCGTTATTAAAAGGATTTGAAAAAGTATGAGATTTAGTTTTTGACTGTCTCGATTTGAGAATATTTCTCAAGTATCTTTGTCAGTACTGTTGAAACTGGAACATTGTTCATCTTCTCTTTTTCTTCCAAGAGTTTTCTGTATGCATCAAGTGTGATGTATACTGGAATTGAGCCGTTGCCTTCAAGCAATCCTCTAACTCTGTATAGAGCAGTTTCCATTCCCTTCTCGGCAGTTTTTGCAAACTTGACCTTGTTTAGAATTCCACCTAGAGGACCAAATGGCATTTCATAGTTTACTGTCATGGTAACACGGGTTGATTTCTCACCCAGTTCCTTGAACTCTACTGAAATATTCCAAGCCTTGAAAGGTCCCTTGATCATTTTAGCTGCGATCTTTTGTTCTGGAACAAATTCTGTTGTCTCACAGTCCCACTCGAGTCTCTTGCCATCAAAGTCGCCTATTACCCTAAAGGTAGTACCTACGCCCATTCCTGCCTTTACATCCATAGGAACTACAGTCATTCCTACGCGTTCTTCGAACTGGTCAGAGATATGCTCTGGTCTTGCAAAGTATGTAAAAACATTCAGGGTTTTTTCTTTGATATCAATTGACTTTGTAACAGTGGTCATATGGGCCAATCTTTTCAAACTTGATTTAAAGCTTTTGTTAATTTCCAGAGATCGAGAAGTTTGTAACATTATATTAAAGAATGACCCATTAGAAAAAGATGATTAATTTTCGGTTTCTAGTTGCAGGATTTGCTTTATTGTTAGTTTTTTCGCCAATGATTCACTATGCAAGTGCCCATGAAAATCTAAACTCTGGCGACGAAACAATAGGAAACTATGAAGTGCAGGTGGCAACAGATCCCGAGATCCCGTCTGCAAACCAACCGTTCAAGATGAGTTTTCGAGTGCTAAACCACCAGTCAGCATCCAACCTGCTCAATTCGTTTGACACAAAACTAAGCGAGGTAGACCACTTTAGAATGGGAGTAAGGATTTATTCCAATAACGAACTTGTCGGTACAATTCCTGTTCAGGATTTCAAGGGAGGCGAATGGTCTACCACATATTCATTTCACGAGTCTGGGAACCATGTGATGTATCTTGATCTGTATGATGCAGGACCCAATGGTCAAACCCTTACGTATATTTTCAATATTAGTGTGCTTGACATATTTGGTCCTCTGTTTCAGTACATCATCTCTGCCGGCGGAATCAGCTGTTTCGTATTGATTGGCTGGATAGCAATATCTAAAAAAAGGCTAAAGTCTAAGCACTAGTCTTTATTGCTGCGCCGCGAGAGATTCTAAAGGCATAGATTGCCGTAAGCAGAGTCATTGCAAATAGCAATATTCCTATTCCGTTATGTATTGCAACTATTGTTGCTTTGAGTTGTGTGTTGATTACAATGGCTCCTAGCGCAATCTGTGATGTTGCAAAGATTGCTGCAAGCGTTCCTGTGATCTTTATTTTTTTGTGTGAACCTGCAACCTTCCAGCTGCCAACTGCAGTTGCAATTATCACTACACCTGTTATTGCTGCAATCAATCTGTGGATCCATTCTGTTAGATATTGTGCAGAAGGCAGAAATCCGCTGGGACAAAGTGGCCACTGGGGACATGCAAGTCCCTGTCCACTTGACTCTAGATATCCTCCAATGAACATGAGGATGTACAAAATTACAAGTGAACCAAGTGCAAGATACTTGAAATACATTTACTTTACAATAAAGTTGCCATTCATTCCAAGTGCTGCATGTCCTGGAACTGTACAGATGTAATGATACAGTCCTGGAGTTCCTGCTACAAAT
Source organism: Nitrososphaerota archaeon (assembly GCA_028867595.1). GTDB lineage: Archaea > Thermoproteota > Nitrososphaeria > Nitrososphaerales > Nitrosopumilaceae > Nitrosotalea. The sequence goes on from JAGWGB010000003.1 coordinate 104,681, forward strand.
GTTACATCACCGGATTCTCCTGGCTTCATTGGACTGTCTGCAGTCTTGAATGCAGCATTCCAAACAACTGAGCTTGGGTTGTCTGGGTCTGTCACAACACCAAATGCATGGAATGACTTGCTTGGGTTGCTTAGATGTATTGTAACCGTGTCACCGGATTTTACTGTAATGTCAGGATTTGCACCAGGTGATCCTATCGGTGCGTTAAAACCATACTTTGAAAAGTCTGAGCTGATTTGGAAGCTTAGTGTAAAGTCAACCTTGTTTCCAGTTGCAGGCACTGTGCCACCAGTTCCTGCTGGGATTCCGCCTGCTGACTGTCCAGAACCTCCTCCTACTACAATCTTGCCCTCCATGCCAAGTTCTCTATGGCCTGGGACAGCACAGATGTAATAGTATGTACCTGCAGATCCTGGAACAAAGCTTACAGTACCATGTTCGCCTGGCTTCATTGGACTGTCTGCAGTACCAATTGTGGTACCATCAATGGCAGGACCTGGTCCGCTTGAAGAGGCAGTGACTGCAAATGCATGAAATGACTTGCCTCCGTTTGTAACATCAAAGTCAATCTTGTCGCCTGGGTTTACGTCGATCTCTGGATCTGCTCCTTGTGATCCTATAGGCGCGTTAAAACCATAATTTTTGAAATCTGGCGATTCTACAAACTTTAGTGACACATGAATTTCCTTACCAGTAAAAGTTCCCTGTGTTGAGGATGGGCCTGCGGCTGCTCCTGCTGCAGCTTGCTTTTCCATCTGCTCTTCCTGCAACCTGCCTGCTTGTGGCAGGTAAGAATTCCAGTAATCATAATGAGTGAAAAATATCGCGCCACCTACTATTTGGATTCCAATTATAATTGCAAGCATCTTTCCAACTCTTCTAGGGGAGGTCCTATAGACTGGTGCCTCGTGCTCTGTGCGGCTCATGTCAGTATCCCGAATGACCGCCGTGCGGATTCTTTGCTTCTACTGGATAGTAATACTTTCCACCAATACCCCACGGGTCGTCCATGTTGGCTTCCTTACCTTTTGCAGAATAGTAGATTAGCGAGGCCAAGAATATTGCAAAGCTTGCTCCGATCATCCACGCGCCTATAGTAGAGATCTGGTTAAGCTGTGTCCATGAGGTAAACTCTGTCGGATAATCATAAACTCTTCTTGGCATACCTTCAAGACCAAGCAGGTGTTGGGTGAAGAATGTCTGAACGGTTCCCCAGAACATCAGTACAAAGTGAGCACTGGCCAACTTTTCGTTGTACATTCTTCCCGTGATATACGGGAACATGTAGTATATCATAGCTACAAATCCAAATCCAATTGTTCCAATGAGGAACAAGTGCATGTGACCTACTACCCAGTATGTTCCGTGCGAGATAAAGTCTAATGGCATTGCAGAGTTTAGCACACCTCCTGCGCCTGCAGAGAAGAATAATGCAATTCCACCAACTGCAAATTTCATTGGAGCTGCAAAGCGAATTCTTCCTCCCCACATTGTTGCAAGGAAGTTGAAGACGTGCATTCCCGATGCAGGAACTGCTGCTAAAGTACCAATCATGAATACTACCTTGGTTGTAAAGTCCATTCCAGTTGAGTACATGTGATGTCCCCAAGAGGCAAATCCAATGATACCTAGCATTACAAATGCAAAGACACCAGAAGCCTGACTGTACAGAGGCTTTCTTGAAAATCTTGGAATAATCTCATACATCATTCCGATTGCAGGCAATAAGAAGATGTAAACCTCAGGATGGAATGTAAACCAGAACAAGTGTAGATACGCAATAGGATCTCCACCTGCAAATGGATTGAAGAATCCTGAAAGTCCGAGTCTGTCAGTCAACATCATGATAAGTGCTGCAGCATATGTCGGCATTGCAACTATAGTCATTAGTGAAACAGTAAGCATTGACCAGGCAAACAATGGAACTCTTCTAAGTGGAAGGTCGGGATGTTTGCACTTTACAATTGTAACAACGAAATTAATAGATGATAGAATTGAGGAGATGCCTAGAATCTTCATGCCGAAAATGAACATGTCTGCTGCAGGACCTGGTGCTCTAATGATAGAATATGGTGCATAAGAGACCCATGTGGTGTCTGCAAATCCAAGCCAGAGCAATGCAGCACCTACAGGATTCATCCAGAATGCGATTGCATTGAGCTTTGGATATGCCATATCTTTGTATCTGACCATGATTGGGACCAGAATGTTACCGATGCCGTTTGCAACCGGAAGTGCAAAAAGGAATAGCATGGTAAGCCCGTGAACTGTGAATATTCTGTTAAACGTTGCAGAATCTGAAACGAGAACTCCTTGTCCTGGGAAGAACAAGTGTGTTCTGATAATCATTGCCAAGACTCCTCCCATGAATAAGAATACGATACCAAATACCAGATAGAGATAGCCTACATCAGTGTGGTGTGTTGAGAACATTATCTGCCAGACTGGTCGAGGCTTTTGTAATTCTAGTACCATGATTCTCCCTCTGTCTTTTCAGATATCTTTGGTATACATAAAATGTTTATGCTTATTTTCAAGACTTGTCATCCTCCACTACGAGTGATCCTCTCATGTTATAGTGTAACAATCCGCAATATTCTCTGCACTGTATTGGATATGTGCCTACTTCATTTGGTGCAAACCATGCGTGGTTTGTGTGTCCTGGCACTGCATCTTCAAAGACTACCCAGTCTGGAATGTTAAAAGAGTGCATTACGTCTTTTGAATAGATCTCAAAGAGGTATGCATGATCCTTTTTCAAGTGTAATGTAGAAATTTCTTTTGTGCCGTCTGCATGTTCAAATGACCAGAACCACTGCTGGCCTGTCACCTTGATTACTTCGGCATCTGCTGGGACTGCCTCTACTTCTTTTTGGACAATCCAAGAATCTACACCGACATAACATAATACTGCAATAACTATTGCGACAAAGACCCACTCTGCTGTATCGTGACCCATCTAGTGACCCTCCTCTTCATAGCTTCCAGCTGTTGGATCGTCAAGATGCTCCCACTTGGTAGGGGCTTTGTTCTTTGGATTTGATTCTCTGAACCTCCAGACAAGCCAGATCATTGTACCGGATACAATGGCACCAACCGTAAATGCGGCTGTTGTCATCCTAAAGAACTCGTTCCAGACCTCTGCTCTTAGGTTGATGTATTGCTTTGCAGATGTCTGCTGCGCAAGCTGGGCATGTGCAAAGTGAAGTTGGGAAACAAGAGCCAAGGCGACTAACGTAATAATGGAAATAGCAATGAGAGTTTTCATTTGCTGTTTTCACGTGCACTCCACTTTCTATTTAAGCGTTTTGAAGATTGTCAGCGATCGAGTTAGTTTTAAGATCGCAATTCTTGGAAAAAGACTTGCGACTTGTAATTAAGTTTTTTTAAATATTTATTTGTGGTTAATTACCAGATGTTTTTTAAAGCACATAATTTTACTTGATTATTTGTTTTTGATAGAGATATTGCATCATATCATTGAATTCCCGTTTTGTTATACCTCCATTTGAAAGCCAAAGTGCAGGTTTTTGAACCCATGTTGGAATGCTGGTACCTGCTATGCCAAAATCATCTAACAGTTTTTCTGTTCTATTTTGATCCTGTGGATATATCAGCCAGTTTGCCACATCATCAGACAGGGTTGTGGGCTCGTTTTCTTGTAATGACTCTAGCATTGCATTGCTTGTAAGGATCTTGTATTCTGGATAACAATTTATCATGGTATAGTTGTCTTTGTGATAAAAATTCCAGTCTTTACATGATACATCATATTCATATTTTGAGTTGTCGTCTCTCCAGCCAAATCCATTTTTGATTGCGTTGCTTGGATAGCCATGTCCTCGTACAAGTGTTATAGTATTATTCTCATAGTTTGTCGCCACCTGAGCATAGAGTGCGTTGGGATAAAGAAAGATAACGTCAGGATGGCCTGTTATGGCATCAAACTCTTTTTTTGTCACATATTCATTGTGCAAAACTATAACTCGTTTGTACTGTTTTAAAATGTCTGGATTTTTGTCCACATCTTCGTCCTTTACATATGGATAGTCAAGCAGTTTTAGTACCCATGCACTAACTATGCTTGATGCTTGTATTCCGTTTACCTTGTTTGGTATCTTGACTGTGAGACAGCTAGAGTCGCATTCTTTTTTGTAATAATTGTAAAACCCGTGATCCCCGTAAGCGGCTTGCGTAAAGCTTGGATAAATGAATACAATGTCTTTGGGTTTGTCAAACAATCCCACTTGATGATAAAAGTCGTCAAGGCCTGGCCTGAGATACAATGAAAGAGATGTTTCGTTTCCCTGACTATCATAGATTGGTGTTACGTCAAATAGCATTTGGTCTGATGGAATATGCAATGTTTGTTTGTAGCCTTCCGAGTTTGATACTATATCGAGATATCCTTGCTGAGATTGCAAGTTGGATGCATCAGATGATGTCTTGTCAGAATCATTGTAAGTTTGTGCACGGATGGTATTGGGTACTAGTGAAAATATCATCATGAGAAAAAGAAATGCCGATAGCTCTGATCTGTGCCCATGCAACCCCATAATGATTTGAGATTTGTGTCATGCATTTGTGAATTTGGAAGGTGATTACCATAGACATATGTAGGGTACATAAAGATCTGAAAGTTTCTTAGTTTTAATCAGAAGACTTTGTCCCTTGCTTGTGATAAGATTTCATAGTCTTTAACTACTGCATTTACAAAAGTTGTTACCGTAATATTTGTACCAACGAGTGTGTCATGCCGGAATGAGATTTTGTCTTGATAATTACTAACTGAAAAATGCAAAATTAGATTTAGTTTAACTATCGTTAGGACGTTTTACAAAAAGGAAAAAGGGGAAAGTTAGTTGTTGTTTTGGTTTCTAGTCTACTGTACGTTAATCGTTGTGCTCAACGGTGGGCTCAGTGCGTTTGGATTATCAATGCTCTGCCATACAAAGATTTGAGCAGTGTATGTGCCAGCTGCTGATGGGGTCCAAGACTGGGCTGGGTTGAGTGATTGACCTGCTGACAGTGTACCAGTAATCCATGAGAGTGAAACAGTCACACCGTTTGCATCCTGTATTTGTACAAGATATGCAAATGGCTGGTCTCTATTCTGGCCGTTAGCAAGGTCTGCAGTCACTTGGATCTGCTGGCCTACTTTGACGGTACCATTTATTGCGTTGCCGAACGAGTCAACGATTCTTGGGTTAGTTGCCGGTGCTCTCTCGAGCGGTGGAACTATTGTACCAATGAATGTTGTCGAGGTCAATCGCAATTGATCAGCCGGGGTGTATGGCGGTGGCAAGGTTCTATCCTTGTATTCGCCGGTTACTGTATCGCCTTCTGAAACGTGCAACCTATTTCCGGATGAACCGAAGTTGGTTGTAAAGTATACCGTACCTTGGAAGATACCGGTATCCTGGCCTGTCTCTGTCATGGTGAGTTGTATACCACCTGAATCAGAGTCTGACCACACGTTGGTGTTGAACTTGTCAACTGCCTTTGGATTGAGGTTCATGTCTGGGTCTACGATTTGCAATACTCCTTGACCATTAGCTGGGTAGCTTGACTGCAACCATGAGATTTCACCGATGTTCCATCTGATTAGTGCGGAACCAGTAACTGTTTGATCTCTTGTGAATTCAAACGATACTGATACACCGTCAGAGTCTTCTGCCTGGAGGAATCCGTCAGTTGGGCCACATGGGTTAGACTGGGTACACTGGCTTGTATTGCCGTTACCTGTCGTTCCAGTTGGCTCTTCGCCCTGTCCGTCTACACCGCCACCGTTACCGGTTGCTGGGTTGATGGATGGGTCTCCTGAAAGGATGACGTATCCAGTGAAGATACCTGTATCGACACCGGTCTCAGACAACTTATAGTAGATGCTGTGACCTCTGGTTGAAACGGTTACGAGGTCTTCGCCGCCGTTGTTACCAATAGTATCGATCAAGTTTGGATCAAAGTTGTGATCTGGTGCTACAACTGTCATGTAGACACGATCAGTCCAGGTGTATACCTTCTGGTCGAGTTCAACTGTAGCTCCAAAGTTGGAGGTGTAAATTGTCAACTCAATATCTTGGTTGTTTGCACCTACTGTCTTGGAACCTGCTGGACCCCAGTCAGTATATTCTAGGTTGATCTGTTCGCCTCTCTCAAGCAAAGTGTTCGTGATTTGTTTTGGAATCTTGATCACTGCTTGGAAGATGCCTGTGTCTTTACCAGTCTCTACAAATGTTGATGGCTTGGCATCAAAGGATGCAAATGTTCCAGGACCGGATACTCCATCCGCCAATGGACCCATTGTGCCCTTGTATGCGTGCGAATCCCACTCGATTAGATCAAGTGGTAAAGTCTCAGCAGTTTGTGAGTCTAGGTTAAAGTCTGGTTCTACAAGTGTTAGGATCATGTCTGAGCCTATGATGTAGACAGACTTGTCAGATTGTAATACACCGTTGCGTAAGTCAAATGTTGCAGAGTCTGTAACAGTTTGTGGGTTACCGGATGCATCACTTGTGTCACGGTATGTGACAGTGAGTACATCTCCCTGCCTTACACAATAGTTGTTAGTGCTTGAGTCACCACTTACTGCATCTGTATGAGCAAATGTGAATCTAGCATACTCACCGCTATCATGTACTGCGGTACCAGTCAAAGCATCGTTTCTTGCCAAAAATCCAGATGAACCGTTGATAGCATCAAAGTTATCAACAGCTGGACAATCTTGGCCTCTTGGACCATCAGTTAGTTCAATTGGCAGATCTGCTTGGAATATTCCAGCACCTGGTGAAATCTCGGTCATTGGTCCCAAGTCTCTAATACCGTTCCATGTTGTGGAACCTACTTGAGGTAATTGGGTTGTACCAAGATCAAGAATTGTACCAGCTTTTGCTGCTGGACCACCAGCAGTAGCTAATAGAACAGACTGTCCTTGTCTTGAGATTTGGAAGGCAACAGGACCGTTGGAGGATCCCCATACAGGAACATTGATGAAGTTAGTTCCTGTCGGTGCCAATGTATAGTCTGGGTCATTGACCCTCGCGTGTACAATGACGTTTCCTTGACCTAAGGCAAAGTTTGAAACGGTAGCACCAGTTGTCAGTGTGGTACCTTTTGCTACGATGCCAGTTCCGGCCAAGTCACGATGTAATGGGAATACACCATTGGCGCTTGGGTTGCCAAGCACGACGTTTGAAACTGTTGTTGAACTGGATGTTGTACTTAGACCAAAGCTAGCAGATGCTGCACCTTGGGCACTGCCAAGTTTGCCGGAATCTACTACTGAGCTGACCCCTCCAAATGGAACTGGGTAAACTGCTTTGTCTAGTTTAACTGAACCAGTGTTACCTCTGATACCAGCATTGTCAGATACTTCGACAAGTTTACCGGACTGATCACGGAAGTCAACATAGTTGACTTTCATGTTAAGACCGTTGGCTACGACTGCACCACTGCTGGTACAGACAAAGCCTGGAACTTCGAAAGTGCCTGTAAAGATACCAGAACCAGCTGCGGTCTCAACTAAGTTGAAACCAGAGTCTTGAAGGCCTATTGAGCCTCCAGCTTGTGCATCTGGTGTTGAACCTGCTGCAGTAAAGCATGTACCAGATCCTGGCACATTTGCGTTTGCTGTAGCGGTCCATCTAATATCTTGTTGACCAAATTGGATATCTAGCAGTCTACCAATTGCTCTGCCATCGGAATATGTACCGAGGCCCAGCTTACCGACTGTGTCGGATGCTGGATCAGTTGCGCTTGGTGCGACTGTGCTGTATATTACAACTAGGTCGTTGTTGGTATTAAGGTCTGGATCGTTAACTGTAACTGTTACTGTGTCTGCTACCTTGTATGTCTTCTGATCAAATGATACGGTTCCAGTGTGAGTTGGGATATCTTGCTGTGCAGATATCTGTGAACCAACACCATCAGCACCTAAATCGAAGTAGGTTACTTGTGGTGCTCGTGCCTCACTTTGGAGCATATCTTGGATTGCTGGGAATAGAACATCGTGGCTGATTGGTCTCAATTGTGAATAGGTTGCTGGATCGAGGAGGTTCAACTGGTTGAGCATTAGATACTGGGTTGTGCCAGTAAATACGCCAGTGTTGTCACCTGTCTCTTCAAGCTCCCATCTATAGATGCCGTTGTTAATTCTTTGGGAATTATCAGTACCGTCACCTATGATACCTATTGAGAAGAAGTCAGTAACGATTGGCAAGCCAGAGGTGATTCTGCTTCCGTCAGTCTTTAGTGGTTGGCTAGGCAATGTGATTGCGACTCCGCTAGAATCTCGGAAGATGTAGAGGAATCCAATTTCATCGCTAGTTGGAATGTTCAGGATTCTTTGCATAACAAGTGAGCCGTTGTCGACTACACCTGGGATGTAAAAGTCACCGTGAGCATCAACCTTGCCTGATGGGTTAGCTGCAGCGCTTGTCGTTGACAATGCTGTTGTACCGTTCAAGTTTACAAGGTCCAGCATGTTAGTGTCGTTTACAAGCGAGATGGCTGTAACACCAGCTGCTGGTAACTGACCTGCTTGGATGTTTGTAAAGAACGAACCACTTGGAGCACCAGTTGACTTTGCTGCCGTAACTGATTGTTGTGGACCGTGTACCAAGTAAATCTGAACTGATGATGGGGTACCGCTTGCGCCGTTAAGGGTTGTAAACGACCTCAAGTCAAAGTTGAGGAAGTTGAAACCATGGAACCTTGTTGCTGCGTTAGACGATCCACCGTTTGGATTGTGGATTGTATTGAGCAGGGTTTGCATGGTAGCACCCGTATCAATGAGCACACCACCAGTGTTACTCAACGTTACCGTTGAACCAACACCAGCAGCTTGTGTGAATGCTGGTATTACTCTGTTGCTAAATGATTCATCTATGCCCAAGTCTGGGTCAGTAGATGCGGTTGCTGCTGAGAAGTTTCCTGATACCGAGCCTACTGTGCCAACATACGTAACGGTTGTTGTACCGTTAGTATGCTTTAAGGCTGTTGCACCTGGTGCAAATGAAGCACCGGTGGTTGGCACGAATATAGAAGGATCAGAACAACCTGCGTTATTTGTACCACATCCTGCATTAATGGAGAATGGAGTTCCAATCTTCATTGCAGTGATTCTATCTACTGTGGCAGAATAATCATTCAGGTGTTCAGTCAGTTTGCCGTTCTTGTTCTCATCCATATCAGTTAATGTAACTGGAATTCTAGTACCTGATGGCCAAGTGCCGTTTGTCGGGGTTACTGTAATTGAACCAAATGCGAAACCGCCTACGATGCTTCCAGATATATCATTATATTTGAAAGTAGAAGACTGGCCTCGAATTGAACCCTGTGCTGGGTAGACGCTGGCAATGCCGGTCTCCTCAGATGGGCTTAGTGTTACAATACCTGCGTTTCTTGAGCCGTCC
>JAGWGB010000040.1 GCA_028867595.1 Nitrososphaerota archaeon
GACTATAAGATCATACTTTTTGGCATTGGCAAAATTTGTTATCTCTAGCGAGGCATCTCCATAGACAAGTTTTCCTTGAAACTCAACATCGTTTCTTGAAGCCAGTTTTTTTGCATCTGCCATGAACTTGGCTGCACTGTCTGTCATGGATGACTTGAATGAAGCCTGTGATGATCCTATCACTGGTATTGGAGGGGTTGACGGAATTACGCACAGGCCAGTAATACTTGCTTCAAATGGTTTGGCAATCTCGATTGCTTCATGCAGTCCGTCCATGGAATTTTTTGAGCCATCAAGTGGTACCAGTATCCTCTTGATTTTTCTACTAGTCATTTGCCATGTCCTCCACACACTGGTTCTAGTTCAGTGATGTTTGGGTTACAACATTCCTCAATTTCCTTGATTTTGTTGACTAGAGACTTGTGGTCCACATCATTCTTCATTACCATGACCACATTGTACACGTCAAATGGAACTGATACCAACTTTGTCCTGCCTCTGTGGATGACAAAGTGACTTACAGGTTCAAATTCATCATCAAACTCTCGTAACAAAGAGTGGTGAAGCCTAAAACCCATGAAAAAAATCTCCTGTCTTTCTTTTGAGAGGGTGATTTTGCTTCTTGAAAAGACGGATTCTGCCCTGCCGTTTCGGTTTATCACCATTATATGGTCAATTCCTTTGTGTAGCAGTGATTCAAGATTTTTTTGTTCAATCAATTTTTTGTCTAACATGAGTTATCAATACGGTATAATGTAGAAAAAGTCTTGCAGGAATTTGCACTAACTTTATTGCACGTCGTTTGGATTTGTATGATCTAAAACAGATGTTATCGATGCCATGATGATGCCTTGTCCTTGTCTATTTTAATTACCAAGGTATTTTCAGTGAAATCAAATTCTGTCTTTACTCCTAGATCATGGAAGACGTTTTCGTAGAATGTCTTAAAGTATAACGACCAGTTTTCTCCCATGTCGTGCTGCATGACAATCTCAAACTTTCCGTCTTCCTCGTATTCAGTCCAATTAAAGCCTGATCTTGACGATCTGGCCCTCAAGATGGACAGCCACGAATCCAGGTTATGTTTGCCTCGCATGTATAGATTCATCTCTTTTGCCATGCGGACAGACAGGTTGGCAATTGTTTTTTCCACCTTGTCCTTGTCTATTAGCTTGAACAGTTCTACAAGAAATGGCTTTGGCATGACTGCCCAGCCTGCCGCTACTGCATTCATCTCCCATTCAACATGCGAGTCAAGTATCTGACTGACCAGTGCGTTTGGACTGGTTTTTTGCTTGCCTGCAAAAACCTTGAGCCTGTTCCAAGTGTTGGTATCCAAGCGAAGCGATACTGACTCGGTTTGTTTCTTTTCAGCCATTTCTATGTATTGTTGTTCTTAATCATCATTTAATGATTTTGGAAGCCATGGCAAAATATTTCTCTGCACAATCTAGATGGATTTGGTCAAAGTCTCTTTTCCTTTTCTTCTACGTGTCAGGTAGACCAAGACTAGTAATGCTAGTATTGATTACATGGAAATGACATGATGTACACAGCGTGCATGTTTTCAAGATATTTATTATCAAAATAGTTTTGTCTGAGGAATGGTCGCATTAAAGACTCGTAATTGTGCTTGATTATCATGTCCAAGATTCCAACAGTTAGACCACTTGAATTGATAAAGTACCTAGAGGGAAGAGGATTTGAGTGCGGATACGAATAGAAGGCGAGAACTTGGAAGTATTAAAGAAATTTGGTGAGCATTCAAAAGAAGACACCATGGAATAGAATACTCTATGGCTCTTTAATGCAAATCCTTGTTCGTAAGACCGAGAAAAATCCAAGGCTTATCGAGATTGAGCTAAACGAAGATGAGATCGGAACAATCATTTCAATATTAGATTTTTCCTGCACTGCTTGACCAGTCTCGCAACTAAATAACAACATCAGGATTGATAATGGACTGATTCAGTAAATAATACTAAAGCTGCTTGAAAAAATAATGCTATTGTAGATTTGTGCTGATGGCATTATGGCAAATTCGCTGATTTGGCATAGACTCATACTGAAATAAGATTCTATATGGATTTCCAATCTCTTGTCATGCTCTGGATAATTTCCTGTCTACAATTTAAAAAATCTAAAAACTAGAAGGCAATCCTAGTGAAGTAGGACTGCCACTGCAATCCCAGCACCCATCATGGCTCCAAGCACCATGAACAGGACATCAAAGGCTATTACCTTCTTAAAGGAGGCATGAACCATGACTTTCCAGACGCTGAGTCTTTTGTTCCGCATTTGTTCTTCCATGTTTAACTTGACTGTTTTTCTACAGATAAGTCAGTAGCATTGCATTGAATGAAAATTCGTGCATGCCTCCTAAATAATTGTTCATCTCTATGTATTGCAGTGACTTATAGAATTGGTGTCAGCAAACGATTCAATTACACGGTTAGGAGAAAGGAGAATAAAGAGTAGAAAAAAAATTCGCATTTGTATAAAATGCGGTTCGACTATGATTCTAAGGGAGGAAGACGATATGTTCTGCAAAGAGTGTGGTGCAGTAGTATTTTTCTAAACTGTTATGCGGTTTGGCTAATCTACAAAAATTACCTGTTTTCTTTGATTCTCAAACCTTACGATTGCTGACAGGCCCACCTGCTGTATCCAATTTTATTGCCAAAGTGTTTTCTGTGTAGTCAAAATCAGCTTTTATACCAAGATCATAGAAGACATTTTCATAAAATGTCTTAAAGTACCTTGACCACTTTTTGCCCATATCATGTTGTATTACAAGCTCCAGTGTGTTTCCTTCTCCGTATTCAGTGAGTTCAAAACCAGATCTTGCAGATCTGGCCCTAATTATAGAAAGCCAAGATTCCACATCATGTTTGCCCCTCATGTATAGATCCATGTCTTTTGCCATTTCTTTGGAGAGTTTTGATATGATTCTCTCCATCTCCTTTTCATCAACTAATTTCATAAATTCTACAAGAAATGACTTGGGCATAGAAATCCATCCAGCTGCCGCAGCACTGAGTTCCCATTCAAGATGAGAGCCAAGAATCTGCCCTGCCAAAGAATTAGGGGTTATCTTTTGTCTTTTAGCTACCTCTCTCAAGTTATCTAGGATCGATTTTTCTATCCTAAATGTTATTGACTCTGTCTGTCTCTTTTCAGCCACGATAGGTCTTGTGGAAAGATGAATCTAAACTTTCACAGATAAGAAAATAAGTACAGTAAAGATAGGCCTTGATGCTTCAAGCAGGATGTTGAAATATAAGAAATGAAATTTTTCGACTCTGTTCAATCCGCGAGACCTATGAATTAATTAGGTCTCGTAAATTTAACAAAACCGTATTTTTATTGTTGATAATACCACCAAACCTTGCAGTGAAATGACATAGTTATAACGCACATCACAAATCATGCTGCAAATGAGATAGTATTTTAGTAAAATCTGTATTAAAATTATTGCAAATTACCAGATGCCTTTTTCTATAATGCCAGCATACTGTTTCTAATGAGTCAAGAATCTGCGAACATATTAAAAGATGTTAAGACGATTGGGAGTGGAAATATGCGAGAGTTTGACTATGTCATAGTAGGAGGAGGTCTTGCAGGAGGAAATGCCGCAATTTCAATTAGGGAAAATGACGCTACAGGTAGCATCTGTATCATTACAGACGAAAACCATGTTCCATATGATCGCGTCCCACTTTCAAAAAATTACCTGCTTGGCAAGATGAAAAGAGAGGTACTGTATGTCAAAAAACCTGACTTTTACACGACCCAAAAAATAGAGATGATTATCGGTATCAAGGTAACTGGGCTTGACCCAAAAAATCATGTTGTCAGGACAAGTAATGGAACCGATATTCATTACAAGAAACTCTTGCTTGCCACAGGCGGTCAGGCAAGACGGCTCTCAATCCTAGGGGCCGAACTGGATGGCGTATTCTATCTTAGGACTGTTGACGATGCAGAGAAAATTGAGGCAGCAATGAAACAATCCAAGAGCGCCATAGTGATAGGTGGCGGCTTTATTGGATGCGAACTTGCTTCCACCTTTGCAAAAAATGGCACCTCTACTACCATAATTGAGGCTGGG
>JAGWGB010000041.1 GCA_028867595.1 Nitrososphaerota archaeon
AGAAAAATTCTGTCAACAAAACAAGGGACAGGAACAGAACTACCAGTTTTGCTCAGATTCTAGAGTGCAGATGTATCTCAACCAAAGAAACATGCAACAAATAACAGTAAATGGCGGCGGAAGTTAATCTCTAGGATTTTGTCCTGTGCTTTATGATGGTAAAGTTACCCTCTAGAATCATACTGCTTGCTAGGATGTACTCTTTTGTTCGCTCCTCGTTCAATATTGTAGTAAACTTTGGTGTGATCTTGATCACAGTTCCGATATATTTCTCAAGTGCACCCTTTATCTCTATCATATCTCCTTCCGAATAGGGAAGCTGATCAGCAATTGAAATGTCCTTTGCTATTCTGACGTTGCCTTGAATTATTGCATTATTTGGAACGATGTATTCTTTGCCGTCATCTGTTTCTATAGTAGTATACATCAGGTTTATCTCTTGGATTTTTCCTCGGACATTGTCATTTACAACATGAATTGAATCTCCAATCTTGGCTGGATAAGTTGTAAGTATCAATCCACTTGAGAGTATGTTTCCTACGATTGTAGATACGCCAATACCTACTATGATTGCAGCCACGCCTCCACTGATTAAGAGATCTTGTGGGTTGACGTTTAGCTGATGAAGAATTGAAAGGGATGCAATCAGGGAAATCACTATTATCACAAAAAATGACAGGCTGGCAGAAAACTGCGGATGGGTTTTGCTTGTAAATTTCTTAAGCAAACTTCTTGTTGCTGTAATTATTAAAAATGATATTATTACAGTAGCTAGTATTCCTGCAATCTGTATGTGAGTATGTGTAATACCAACTAAAGGTGCAACAAACCTCTCAAACAGATGGAGTGATACCCATGTAATTGCCACTGACAAGATTGCCTTTATTGCAAGCTCGTAAAGTTCACGATGTAAACTCTTACGATGTATAGTCTCTTGGCCCAACTTAGATATGTCAGATGGACTTTTGTCAGTAGACGCAGACATGAACTACTAATGATCTATTTGGTAATTATTGGTTCTGCTATTTCTCAGCTGCCTTGAGGAAGTTAGCCATGTTCTTTGCAACTAGAGGAATTATCTTTTTTGTAATTATTTGGTGAAAGTCTTCCGCATTGGGATCAAATGATAACAGCAGAACATGTGCTAATCTGCTATTTTCGTCTGCTATAGGGATTGTCGCCCTTATCAGCTTTGTATAGTGTGAACTTGCGTAAGATATCTTTCCAAGTCTATACTCCCATCTTAATCTGGTATACTGTCGTGTTGCAGCAGTGATTGCGTACTGGGCTCTCTCTTCTGCACTCAATAGAGGGGTGAGGTCTTTTCTGTCAGCTGTGGCCTCTAACTTTCCATCACCGTCTGCAATACCTGCAAATCTTATCTTGGGATCTAGTGCAACAACATTTTTGCAAAATTCTTCGAAAACATTCATGCAATAGAGGTATGAGTGTAGCTATATTTGCTTTCTGAATTTTCTGAAAACAAAACAGCGATCCTATCAGTTACTTGAAACGCTTTTTGGTTTTACTGCTTGAAATATGAAATTCACGATGAGCATAAAACCAATCCATATCCCAAGGAACAATATGGTTGTGTACGAACCAAGGCACTTGTGGCAAACAAACTTGTCAATAAGAAACACAATCCCGCCGCCAACAAATACCCCTGTGGCATAATCTACAAGCCTCCACCAAAAATACTTCATTTAGGTTTTATTGTGGTATCAGCAATATAAGACTGATTTTTGTAAATAAGATATTTATGATATCATGACACAACGTGAGACATGTTCATTGACTGGACTGTCCCATTGCTTATTGGCGTTGTTGGAGGGCCGCTTGCAATCATAGTCAAATTCTGGTACAAAAAGAAAGAAGGCGGCACAAGCAAATTTGCAGATAACGGCACCTATGTACGAGATGACTCTCTATACTCATATGATGACTCTAGACCAAGTTCTAAAGAAGAAAGTGGCGTAGACAATAACAAAAACAACTCATAAATTTATGTCCTAATCTCTGAGAACCGATGGTTCTTCCACCCAAGAGTCCACGTGAATCAAAAGCAGAAATGACAGTCAGAATGTTTCCGTCTGACGCCAATCCTGCAGGAAACGTCTTTGGTGGCGAGATACTAAAACAAATTGATCTGATTGCTGGCTTGGTATCACAAAGACATGCCAGGACAAACACTGTAACTGCAAGCATTGATAGAGTAAACTTTCTAAAACCTGTCTATGTCGGAAATGCGTTAATTCTCAACGCAAGGCTAAACTATGTTCATCGCTCATCCATGGAAATTGAGATTAGAGTAGAGGCAGAAGACCTGATGACCGGCACTAGGACATTGACAAACACTGCATATGTAACATCTGTAGCATTAGGCCCTAACGGAAAAACCGTTGAAGTGCCTCCGCTTGTTCTTGAGACAGAAGAAGACAAGCAAAAACATGCCGAGGGAGAAAAGAGAATGCTACAAAGACTCCAGGAAAGAGGAAAGCGCTAGGCCTTAACTGCAGCTAAAAGAGCCAGGAGGTCCATTTTTGAGCACTTGTTGGAATTGCTCTGCTGAATATTCTTTTACTACTGTGAAAGGAATTGCACCAAATATGGGTGCGTCGATGGTTGTAGTTATTTTTGCTAATGTTGGATCAAATGCAGTATTTTGCTGATTTAGTCTAAGTATGGCTGTAGCATTTAATGCAAAGACGCCGTCAACTGTGGACATTGTCTTAGGTGATACTGTGGTACCATTAATCTCGGCTTTCTCTATCTGCTCTGAATTGTAAAATGCAGTTATCTCATATTTGTTAAAAGTTGCAGGAAAGAACGAGGGATTGCATACATCTGCCTGTATGTGAATTGTGGTGGGTGATATCTGGTACTGATTGCCCATGTCTGGTCTGAACTGGAGCGTACTTGCTGAATATGCATCCAGTCCAACAAATGTTACTATAGCTGTTACAATTATCGCGGCAGCTATTGCTATGGCCTTTTTTCTTGTTGACAAACTTTTGTGAACTGTAGCATCCTCAAGAGATGGTCCTTTCTCGTCTTGCTGCGGTTGAGAATCAAGATGTTCTTGTACTCCTAAATCTTCATGCTCTAAAGGCTTGGGCATGTCTATAGTTTGCAATTCTTTTGAAATTTCTTCTATATAGTTTTCATCTAAAAGATCAAGTGTTCCACCTTGTTGCAACGTTAACAATATCTGCTGTAATCTGTTCTCATCTCCTTTCTTGGAATCAATAAGTGATTGAACCAGCTTGATTTTATCTTCTGACAATACATTAAAGCTTGATCTACTTAATTTAAAGCCAGTGATTCCAAACTACATCTTTTTAATTCTGGAATTCCATTGAAAAGACATGCCAAAAATTAAAGTTGAAAAAACAATCAAAGCAGACAGGGAAAAAATTTTCAACATGGTGACAGACTTTGAGAGTCTTCCAAACAAGTTTCCACAATTTTTTAAATCTGTCAAGATCATTTCTAGAGAAGGCAATACTGTTACCACCGAAGATCATGCCGTCATGGCAGGAAGAGAAGTGCACCAGACAACAAAACATGTCCTGACTCCTCCGGAAATAGACGATGTTCAGCTCCTTTCAGGCGACGCAAAAGACAGCCGTATAGTAACAAATCCTGTCAACTCTTCGACTGTTTGCAGAATTCCCAGTACGATAACAGTATAACCAAGTTCTTTTCTTGCATGCAGATCCTCACTTGATAATTGTATGCCATAAAATCCATCAAGCAGTCTTATCATCCAGATCCTGAGCTTGCATCAGTGATGAATACATTCAAAGAGATGGTAAACCACTGCATCAGGATTGGACTTGAAAACAACGTATCAACATTGAGGCACTTTTCCTCGATGTTCTACCATGAACTTGACTGCTATCAGATCCAGTCAAAATACAAGCTGACTGCTATATCTCAAGCCTGTGGGAGATTATCGCAGATGAAGCGTTCTATCAAGAAAGGAATCAAAACCAAATCTCCGATTGTAACGAAACCATATCTGGTATCTTGCTACGGATTCAAAATCAATGAAATGCTGTTATCAATTCCAATGGGTAACAGGAAATACTTCAAGA
>JAGWGB010000042.1 GCA_028867595.1 Nitrososphaerota archaeon
AGAAGGATTGAATCAGTTTTTCCTAATCCTGCAAAGGTTGTTGTAAACCTTGAAGTGTTTGGCAGAGTTCTTTGGTTGACTCTCATTTCAAGTCACTCTGAATGTAGTTTCCGACAAACGGAGAGATTGCAAGAATCATGAACGCTCCTGCCAGACCAATCAGTGCAGCACGTATAGCAACATGACTTGTCTTGCTTGCAAGTATGAATACCAGAAATGCGATGATTATCAGACTCATGGTATAGTGCTGTCCCAGAAATGGGACTTTTGCTGCAAACTTTGTCACATAAGGACTCACAAGAGGAGTCAAAAATGCTGCTGCTGCCACTGCTATAACTTCGGGACTACCTAGCATTCCCCCAAATTTGGAGGTTAGGTTCTCAAGTTTGATTGTAGCCATGTTATTGATTGATTTATTCAGGCTGGCCTTTTGTCGATGATTGCTCTAAAGATTATAAATAATGCGTGCCTGATGTGTGACCATGACTTCGATTTTCCTTTTGCCTTTATGCTTTTTTCCTATATGTGTATTGAGTGCCCTCAATGTTTCCCATCTCTTGGAAAATGTACAGTACGGGCAGCAAAAGATCTTAAGGTGTTTGATTGTTGCCATCCTTTACTCCGAAAATGTAAGACTCGCTTTCTTTCATGTTACGGTACAAGTAACCATGCTCTGAGACCTCAGGCTCGTTTATGAACTGCCTTCCAATTCTGTCATACTGTCTCTTGTCCTTTGGTAATAGTTGCCACGCTTTTGCACCAGCCCACTTTGCAACCCACTTGACATCATCAGGCAAATTCAATCTGAAAACAAAAGCGTGGGTGCATCCCTTTATCACATAATTTGGAATTGAAGACGTATCGGTGCTGATAAAAATATTGCATACTCCTTGGTTTCTCCGTGACTGAATCAAGTTTCTCTGTTCTAGTATGAGGCTTTGTTTTGTATTGAATTGGTGAATCTCATCGTGTATGGCTACAATGTTCCATTGCTGCCCTAATTTTTCGCAGAATTTTTTGTAAGATTCTACGGTCTTGTCTTTTCCCTGAAAGATGTATCTGCCTCCATATTTCAAGTCCTCTACAGTTTTTACTACATAACCATAATTTCCAAACTTGTCAGAATAATCCTCAACCCATACAGGAGTTGACGGGTCAATATCATACGTTAAAATCTCCTGAGCCTTTTTTGTCTTGCCAGTTCCCGGAGCACCAATCATGATAATGTTTTCTTCAAATATTTTCCAGTTAAAATCCCCATTCATGGAGTGAACACCGTTTCAAATGCTGGCATGGTATCGGTTATTCCCCTACAGTATTGTATCGCATCGACTAGCCAGTTTAGAATCTCTTCGGCTTTTAGTTCGTCTGAGAAAATTACTTTAATGAATTTGGGTTTGAGTAATTTGACTAGGTCGTTTGTCGTTATTTTTTGTCCTTCTTGAATTGGCTTGTCTGACTTGACAAGCAATGCAAAAATCTCAATACACTCCATGACCCTTTCTTCATACAATGTCATGATTCGATTTTTCTCCAATAGATATAGCATTCAAACCAAAATTCAATCATCTGCCAGCAAAACTCAGATGGAGTCATTTTGCGTTAACGTCAAACTCTCCCATGTCGATTTTTTTGTTCAGAGACCCTAGCACCTGTCCCCATCTCTCCCCCTGCGATTTTCCCTGATTGATTGCATTCTCGTATTCCAGCATGTTGATGAGTTTGAGAATTGCCTTCCAGACGTAACTGAATGTTTTTTCTGGCGTGATTGTCAATCCAAGGATAAAGGTCTCCATGCCTGCAATGAATAGGAGGCTTGTCCCGTTTGATTTCCAACGCTTGACAATTTTTTTGCACAGATCTATGATATAGCTCTTCTCAAGTTTGAGTTCGTCTGGGCTGTATCTGTCTGTCATCCCTCAAACTCCTGCATTTTTTTGTTGATGAGGTCTGGGTCTATTCCTTTTTTTGTCAGGTCGTCTATTATTGTCGCCCTTGTTGCAGGGTCGAGTTTTGATTCCTGTCGTTTCTCACTTGGTTCTTTGTTTTCCTCTTTCTTTGACTCTGATTTTTTCTTCTCCTCTTTTGACAGTTCAGAGTATTGTTTGATTCTTGGTGTCATTACGCCAAGTGTCACCATTCCAGCCATGAAATACTTGAACCACTCTTTACCAAATAATTTTGCAAAGACTGGCTGCCAAGCCTTACCCATGATTTCTTTTTCTTCATCTTTGAGTAACGGAATTGATTCGTGTCTTGAATGCATGATAGTGATTAGTGCCTCAAATGGCATGTAGCACATCTCCCACGGAATGTCGGTCGTCTGCTCCTGTTGGCTAGAGTCTTTTTGTTCCTGTTGACTGTTGTTATTTTTGTTATTTTCGTTATTTTGTTGCTGGCTGTTTTGCTCGCTTGGACTCTTTTTATCATAAGTGGTATTGACTCGCTGTTCTCCCGGTCGTGGCTTTTCCTTTGTCTGCCTTACCTGAAAGAAATCAGTTCTGTTGAGTCCCTTTTGCTTGACAACGGATTCAAGAATACGGTAAAACTCTGCCTTTGCAGAATTGAAGTTGATTTTTTCGGCATCAGCCCACAGTTTGAAATCATCCAGCCTTTTCTTGGAATTTTTGAAGTCATAGCCTTCATCGAATTTCTTTGTGACGTATTCCTCCACCCTCTTGCCGATTGATGGCTGCTCGCTCATTTTGAGGAGACCTTGAAGGGTTTGGCACAATCGTCATAGGGGCACTTGTCCCAAGTCTCAGTCTTGCAGTTGTCAATCTCTGTTCCACAAAAAGGGCAGTAATTGACATCTTGCTTGATTCTATCCGGGATGACTGCTCCCGGTTTGGTTGCTTGTTCGCTCATGAAATATTTTGCAATTTTTCAGTTAAAGATCTTTTGTGGAATGACCCTCAGTTTCATAAAATCCCCTTTCATTTATTCCAAAAAAAAATTCACAGAGAATGTATCCGCATTCCGAGCAAAGTAGTTCTACAGGTTCGCTATCTTTGACTGATAACATTGGAAGTAAGTCTTGTTGAAATTTTCCGCAACGTTGACAATGAATTCTAATCTGCGTGAATTTATTTTCACTCAAATCCACTCACTCCATTCAATGGTACAACTTCTGCATCTCACCTTGACCAGTGTCAGCATTCCATTTTTTCTCAATGTTAGAATCACATCGGCCATAGAGTGGCACATGTCACACCTGAAGTTTTTCAAAACCCAATCCCCTTTGATGGTTCTATGATTCTCAGGTTGTAGATTTTTCGTATCATGATTTTGTTTGCCCTGTGAATCAAGTCCTCAAGTTGGTACGGCTCTAGTCTTTGTAGTTCTTCGTCACTCAATGTACACACCTCATCGAGGTAACGTTTGCCTTGCAATCACGCTCTCTGTATATGAGCATCTCAAGAATGGTTCCGCAGAGTCTTTGGCACCAAGGACATGATATAATCACTGTATGACCCTCCCTTCTCTGAATCCTTTCTGTGCCTCCTCTTTGGTCATTACCTGTGCCCTCATCTCAAGTTCTTTTCCATCTTCGAGGACAATCTTCTGAGCCTTGACCACGTTGAATTTTTCACGGATTAGTTTCTCACAAATTTTTTGTTTCATGGCAGAGTGCGTGGGTTTTCCGTGCAAGACTGTAGCATACTTGCATGCGGGGCAGATTTGCCTGCCCATGAATGATTTCACTTCATCCATCGTCATATCTTGTATTGATGTCAATTCTGTTTCTCCCCGACTTGAGAAGAGACAACAATCTTGTACTCTATGAACAAGTCATGCTGTTCAACCTCTACGGTTTTGATGAAGGTCTTTTTGTCAGCAGTTGAGAATCTTGCCAGAGTAAACCCTTCCCTAAGTATGGAAGTGAAGAGCCTTGCAAGACTGTCAGCCATTGCGTTATGGGTCTTTTCAACACTCATTTCTTTGGTTCCTCCGTTGGTTGTGATTCCCTTACGTTTGGTGTGCATTGGTCGCATACCTTGAGGAGATTTTTTCCAAACTGCTTGACAGAATACTTTTTCTTGATTT
>JAGWGB010000043.1 GCA_028867595.1 Nitrososphaerota archaeon
AAACCGGAAAAAACACCGGAATATTTACAAACACTTTGCATTTTACGACGGGTTCCTCGGTTAACAATAAATCAATAAAGGTTACAGGCGGAGACATTGTCACAATACAGGACCAGTTTTATCTTGATGTTGCAAACGAGATTGTAACTCCAAACCCGAATCCTGCACTAGGAGCTGTTCCTGCAAAACCCAATGATGTGGTTGATGTCGTTTACAATGGTGTTATCAAAAGCACTTCGCTTAGCGGTGGCTCCGCACCGGGAGGAGGAGGCGGAGGGCTGATTCGGCCAAGCACTGTGCTTGACTTGGCTCTTGGCGGAGGAAAGAACGCCGACGTATTTGATGCACCAAGCATAGGAAATGACTATCACTACAAGTTTGGCGGCGGCATTACAATAAACGGCAAGCCGTTTGACATTGAGAACTATTCGACTACAATCCCGCAGCAGGTGCTAAAGACTGGCACACCGGCCAACTTTGGATTTAAGATATTTGACGAGAGGGGTGCCTATACAATATCAAACGTTGTGATGTACTTTCACTTCAAGGGGGACCCGTCCCCTGCAAATACCGACACTTGGATATCATGGGACAAGTACAGAGGTCCGATAACACATGACCCAAACAACATTTTCAACAAGACTCTGGTTGCTACAAAGGTAAACGGGACGCTCATGTACGCAAACTTTACGATGGTGCCGCAAAAGCCCATGCCCGACTCTAGCCTCATCATGAGGATGTGGGACGACAAGCTTGCGATGGGCGACGTGCCAATCTGGGGCGCGATTGTCATAGTGGACCCAAACGCTCCTGTACCGGTAAAGAAGATTGCGACAAACCAGTATGGCGACTATATCACACTAGAGCAGATCCTGGACCGTGATGGGTATTATGTGCCAGTACTACTAAACAAGATGCACAGCATGCATGATATCTATACATCACTTGACATAAACTGGGTTTATGACAAGGGGGTGGACAAGCTATCTATGGTAGAGTCTGACAAGTCGGGAAACCTGATGGGGACACTTGTGTGCAACCTAACCAAAAAAATCTCCCAGCCTACAGTGACAGACCACAACTACTTCCTCTTTACAACAACGCAGCTTAACAGGCAGGACACTTTGGGAGAAGAGCAGGCAAAGCTTGCCGAGGCTCAAAAGGCAGTCAAGGTGGCTGAAGAGATGGGACTTGTGCGCCAAAACAACTTTGAAAACTGATTATTTGATACATACGTCAGATGCCGTCCCGAATATTTCACATACAGAATTGATACCACGAATGTAATAGACCAATTTATTTTAATGAAAATTCAAATTTCTGAAAAAATTACAAAAGTTTCTGTGCAGTTACGACAACCCTTAACTAAAACAGCGGTCAACAAATGCCACGAGCAGTGTAAATCTTAGGATAAGTACAATCTCGGGTACAGCGCCACTTACGGTCGGATTCCTCATAGATGATCCTAATTATGATGTTTCTTCTCTGAAGATATGGCATTTTGGAGACGAGAAGGGGAATATCACGCCTTCACGTGACCTTGTCTGTAACCATACATACCTGTATGACTCTACTTGTCCAACTTATGAGGCGTGGGTAGATATCGTGGAAGTAAAAAATGGCAAGGTCGTGAGTCCTCCCATTGCAAGCAGCCCACACTACCACATTAACGTGAACCAGCGTGCCCCTCAATTTGATGCATATCTCACAGAGGCTGTCATATACAAGAGAAATTCTGTAGGTCTTTCTCTTTCGACTGTCCTAACAGGCGATCAGGAACAATACGAAGGTGGAGATCCTCCTCAATCGATTCCATGGCAGCCTCGCAATCTCAATCCGTGGATAAGATTCGAAAATGCCAGAGAGGATCCATATTTGGGCAAATTCCAGATTAGCGGATATGAGGGGCAGACCAAATTCATTAGCAAACCACAGAATTTTGCCGTTCTTGTTTACTCTATAAATCCCGGTGGTTCAATAATGGTTCAGCCTCCGCAGGATCCTAATCCAAGCGTTCCTCAAGGTGCATATTCGACAACTACTGAGATTTATTTTCAGGTAGAGGTCAATGGACTTTATGACCATTTTACTTCATGGTGGGACTTTGGAGATGGTTCACCACAAAGATCCGGCTCGTTAGTATCACACAAGTTTAAGGAACCAAAAAATTATCAGGTAAAATGTAGATTAACCTTCTGGGATCAGGAAACAGGCTTGGATAACACGCTTACCTTGTACACAACTGCATTTATCATGAATCCAACGCAATAAAGAAAACACAAAAGACAATCCTAAACTTTCTTCTCTCTACGAAAACTAGGCGTTGATAAGCTGAGATGTGTTACAGAACTATATTAAACTCGGAAAGGGAAAGAAATGGCAGTTGATATATGTCATCTGAGTTAAATTCTAACAAGCCACTTGTCAGTATCGTAATTCCTACTGCGGGCAATCTAGAACTGTTAAAACCATGCATTGAAAGCATAGCAAAGTCATCTTACAAAAACTATGAGGTTATCATAATAGATAACAGCAGGAAGGAAGGGACAGGGAGATATCTTGGCAGCTTGAAACACAAGGTGCTTTTCTATAACGAGCCGTTCAACTTTGCAAAGATTAACAACTTTGCAGTAAGATATGCAAAGGGTGGGCACGTTATTTTCTTGAACGACGACACGCAGGTGATATCTCCTGACTGGATTGAAAGGATGTTAGAACATTCGGTAAAGCCTACCGTTGGTGCAGTTGGGGCTCTACTGTTTTATCTGAATGATACCATACAGCACGCTGGTGTGCTGATTGGTGTTGGCGGGATTGCCTCTCATGCGTTTGAGGGGGTGGGACGAAATGAATTGGGATACAAGGGACTTGTGCAGACCGTGCGGGAGTGCAGTGCGGTAACAGGTGCTTGTCTTATGATGAAGAAAAGTTTGTTTGAGCAGGTTGGCGGGTTTGATGAGAAGCTTGCTTTTTCATTCAATGATGTTGACTTGTGTTTGAGGTTAAGGGGGAAAGGATATCTGATAATCTATACTCCATATGCTCAGTTATATCATCATGGTACAGCTAGTCGACCATATACTGAAGACAATGAGGAGATAAGATATTTTGTGAAACGGTGGCATGACCTTATACTAAAAGGGGATCCGTATTATGATCAAGAATTGTCTAGGATGAAACCCTTTGAGTCAAAAATAGATGAAGAAAAATTGATGTTGACGGATATTCGCTTGGTTGACGAATCAGAGCAAGGGATTTCCAAGAAAATTAGAAAATATGTTGAGGTATCAAATAAGATAAGAAAACGTCATGGTACTATGAGGGTAATCGCTGAGTTTCTAAGATTTCTCAGGAAGCAAAGACTGCAATAATAGCAGAGTGTCTTTATCAAGTTTTATGAATATGAATCTAAAAGCCTCATCTTTGCTTATACTTGTCAAATTTTCGCCATTTAACATAAAATCATTATAAATCATTATATTGAAACTTTGAATTCTGAATATTGTCTTGATAACC
>JAGWGB010000044.1 GCA_028867595.1 Nitrososphaerota archaeon
CAAAGGTGCCCATGCATTAAAAATGTACGAGAACTTTGCTGATAATGGAAAATGTCCTAAAGACATTGACATTGAAGTCAAATTTGGTAACCCCTATCCCAAAATTGTTTCCCGATATTATGATTTAGCAACCTCCGAAGAGTTAGCTAAAATGGAAAAAGACATTTGGGAGAGAGCGAAGAAGGATATTATCCAACTTCGCTTAAACGTCCTTCGTGAATCTGTAATGGAAGCTGAGACACACCTCAGAGAGTCCGTTGAAATTGGTAGTAACGTCATGGCTGCTGGAAGCCTCGATGAGTTTCACTTAATAGCCAATTATTTCACGAAACGACGTGACGAGAAAATGGCTGAGTTACAAGCACACTTCGATAAGCTTGATAAAGCTTACGAAGCTAGAGTAGCTAAAAAGATTGCTAAGCAATCTCAAGACTCAATTCCTATGGACACTGAGACAGCAGACAATGATGAACCAACCATCAAGTCCCTTGTCACAATGATGAAATCATTAGAAACAAGTCTTCTCAAAGTCCAAACAGATTTGGCGGATTTAAGAAAACCTAACAAAGGCTCAAAAAACGCCAAAGCACCGAGTGCCAGAGGTCGGGGCGCCCCGGTGCAAACTGCATACGAGGGCGATCTTTCCAGTCCCCCTCCGATAACACGACCCCCAGACCTGACTTGGGCTCAAATCGCCAGTCTAGCAGCATTGCTCCCTCCCCCCTCAGCGTTTCCCTTGAGACCTCCAACGGCCTTCAACGGAGATACTACCCAGAACGGGTTCGGAGGAGAACGCAATCGGAGACCCCCTCCCCGAACAGGCAGAGGTGGCCCTCCGAAGAACAAAAAACCGGAGAACAAGCGGAACAACAACAAAAAAGGCAAAAGAACAAACAACAGCGGAAACGCTCGCGCAAGCGAAAGCAGCGCAAGACGCTAAGTCAAAGCCTTAATGGCCTTGACGCACGTTGGATGACCTACATCACCAACGATGGAATCCACAATCTGGCTAATTACGAACTGACTGATCAACAAAGAATGGCTCTTTCCTTTGGTTTTAACTTTATTCCTGTCCCAAAACCTCTAAAGGACTTACAATCTTACATACTCCAACAATATGAAGATTATGCGAGGAGAATTCGAATTAAACATCTCTTCAATCATAGTCCTGATAACTCCGAATACATTGACCCTTTACGTCCAACATTCACAGACTCAACTTGGCAAGCTCCCCCGGGTGGTAAACATATCGAGAGCTACCTAAAGCAAGTTAGAGAAAACCTGATTTCTGAAGTGAACAATTTCGATCCTTCCAAAAAGACTTCGAGACAATACTCCCCTCCTTGGCTAACTAACACCCTCAAAGAACTTAGTGACAATAGAGACATCATTGTGACTGAGGCTGATAAGAACATGGGAGTCGCTGTTGTCAAGACAAGTGACTATGTCCATCTGGGATTCAAACATCTTATGGATGGAAATTCTTACGAACTTTGTGATGGTCTGCCAAACTATGAAGATCTATGGAAATGTTTAGAAGAGATTCTCACTAAACACAATCGACTCCAATACTTTGACACATGGAAAAAGACTTGGACCAAGACGAAACTTGCAAAATTCCTTCTTCAACTAAAGGGTCGAGAGGAACTTAAATTAGGTACTTTCTATATGCTGATGAAGGTGCACAAAACCCCATTAGCTGGTAGACCGATTGTCTCTAGTATCAATACGATTACATACTTTGCTTCGAAATATATTGACCGGAGACTTCAGCCTATCTACAAGAGAATACCTTCTTTCCTCAAATCATCTCGCGACCTGATCCTAGAACTAGAAAGAACCTACTTCACTAGTAATAAAGACTTCTACATTCTCTGTGCAGATGTAGATAGCCTATACCCTAGTATCCCAATTGAAAAAGGACTACAGATGATGAAAGATTCTTTGGTTAAACGGAACAATGAGTTACCCAAAGAAGGACAGTTACCTGCTGATGAGATATCTTTCCTGCTTGACTTGATGAAGTTTGTCCTTGACAACAATTACTTCAGTTTTGGAAACTTAATTTTCAGACAAAAGCAAGGAACAGCTATGGGAACACCCGCAGCTGTAGTTTTTGCCTGCTTATTCCTAGACACCCATGAAACGAATATCTTAAACTTATCTGTCGAGAAGCCTATTCTCTACAAGAGATATATCGATGATATCTTCGCTATCTTCCGAAAACGTGAAGATGCAGAATTGTTCCTTACTAACTTCAGCGCCGCACAAGACTTGCCAACAATTAAATGTTCAAGTTTTACGATCAATGACAAAGAAGGTACCTTCTTGGATTTAACAATCTATAAAGGGGAACGTTTCGAGTCAACAGGCAGACTCGACATAAGAGTTTTTCAGAAACCACAAAACAAGTACCTTTACTTACCACGAAATTCTTTTCATCCAAAAGCAACTTTCCCAGCTTATATCATCTCAGAAATCAACCGCTACCGACTGATCTGCAGCAATGATGAGGATTTCGAAGTTGTGAAAAAGGATTTTCATTCAAGATTGATCGCACGAGGCTACACTGAAGATTTCCTTAACCCTCTCTTTCTGAAAGGTAAGTCACGTAATGAACTCCTACAGAATCTACAAAAGAGAGAGACCCCACAAGAGCCAAAGAAAACCAAGATCATCTTCAAGACTCTTCACCTCCCTCAGACAAGAGGGATGAGGATCAAATCCTGCTTGAAGCTGACGGACGAAGTTTTAGAGACGAGAGAAGGAATTGAAGTTTTTTCCAGACAGGAACCCATTATTTGTTATTCGAATACAAGACCAATTAGCTCGTACTTTAGCCAGAAACGGAATAAAATCCATAGCCTTACATTACAACCTATAGTAGATAATAATAGAGTAGATGTAGACAATATGATAGAAATAGCTATCCAAACCGATCGTACGCATACCGTACAGCCGTTTCCTTTAAATTCCAGTTTCGGAATTTCGAGTTTTCGAAATTTCGGAATTTCGGATTTTCGGAAGTAGTGCTCAGGTGTGGAGCCAGGTAGTGCGCAACTACACTGCTTCACCCCTGCACTTTTTTGCCTTTGAATGGTGGAAAATGTCACAATTTAATTGCACCTGACGAGTCCTCACACGACGAAACTAGTTGTGCTTAACTAATTAATTGTTTCTAACATCCACAATCATTGATTTTGAGCTTTTACAGGCTGCACACTTCATTACAACCTAACCTATCATAAGTAGTTGCCCTGAAATGAGTTCAAATGATCTTGATCACTTGTCCCATGGTGGGGAACTAGTTGTTGTGTCATCACGCGGTCAATCTCCGGTCG
>JAGWGB010000045.1 GCA_028867595.1 Nitrososphaerota archaeon
CGAGTTGAGGATCAATGACAAATTTCACGATCAAAGTCGTTGATTCAAACGGAAATCCTGTCTCCGGCGCAACAGTTACGGCAACTTGGAACCAACCCCTCGCAGGAAATCAAAAAGAGCAGGTCAATACAGATCAAGATGGCAATGCACAATTTAATCTTGGAACTAATGACACAACAGTACAATTTGTAGCAACAAAGGGAATTGCCGAAGGACAGGGATCAAGTTATGTTGGAATACTAGGTGATACTTCAAATCCTAATATTACGATCACACTTACCGGAAACATTGGAACGCAGTTTACAAACGGGTTAAACAATCTTCTTAATACGATCAAGGCAGATACGACTTATTTGATAATTGCTGGCGGTATTGGCGGTGGTGCAATACTTGGGCTTTATGTTCTCACTAAAATGAGATCAAAAGGATAAATGACCTTCTCAACTGTAAAGATCAGGAAAAATAATGATCCCCAAAACATAATCTCAGGGATCAAAAACAAGTTCTTCACGCTTTTTCCGTCAACTTACAACTTGTCAACCATATATGTTGGCGACAAAAACATATCATATAACACTAGGACGGGTTATCCACTGTCAACCCTGTCAGATACGATTGGCTTGTCATACTTGAATAAGATTTACGTGACGGATAGTGATCACTGGTATATGTCAGGGCTGGCAAATGACCAATTATTCCTATTAATCGAAGATAATCCTTTTGACGTTTGGGGGAATCTAATAACAGACCTTTTAAGCCAGATATTAGCCAAAACAAAATAGACATGATAACAGTACGAGATATAATTATCACAAATACCGATCAGGCTGTCGTATTCCTAAAGGACATTCAAAACAAGATTTTCTATTTGATCGGCGATCAAAACAACTCTGATAATATCTATATCGGCGACAAGTCAGTAAAAAGATACGTCAGCGGAACCACGCCACAGACAGGCTTGCCAATAGTGCCATTCAAGGGCGCTGTTGCAAATTACAATCAAGTTCAAAAGATCTATGTAGATGATTCTAATTTCCTTTATTTGATCGGCAAGGCTGGCGATATCTTGCATGTTGTCATAACGGAGAGCGAGATCTTTGATGCGATCAAGTATTTGATCACCAACTTGCCACGCCCTGATAATTCTGATATTATACAAAAATTGCAGACATTGATCGATAATCAAAAGGCAGTTGTGAAATAAAATGGGCGTTCTAGCTACTCTAACTTACTTGTCAGGCAACCAATTTACGGAATTTTTGACCGATTCGCAACTTGCATCGGTTCTAGCAGCGGGCGATATTAACGTAAAAATGGTTTATCCAGACATTCCCGATTATCTGATCAATACACTTAATCTAGGATTTGCAACTGATCTAAATAGACCAATCACAGCACAGGAATTAACGTCTTTGTTACTTCAAGGCGGGATAGTTGATGCCAGTGATCCCCAAGCCTTATCGGAAGCGGCACAGGGACAGTTTACCGTTCAAAGTTTCATAAACACATTCTTGAACGAAACGGGATCAAACAATACACAGCCGCCAACGCTTACGCCATCATACCAATTACAGATCACAAAGGCTGCCTTTACGCCAGACGGAAAAACCGTCCAACTTGCGATCACGGCAACGCCAGACGGAACCATTCCCGAAGGGGCAAAATCAGTCCAGTTCAATATACAAATAGTTGACAAGAAATCAGGCAAGATCACTAATAATGATAGTTTCGCAACTGCGATCGATGGATATCCAGCCTATGCGACATTTGACGAGAACGTGCCGATCGGAACCAATGACGTTACGATCAACGTATATCTATTGGAACCTAACTTGGGCGTTGAACTTGCTTCGCCATTGTTAGGATATGAAGTAAACGGAAATCCAAATGTTTTAACCAATAATTCTAAACTCGTAAGGGATGCGATCATCGGCGCTGCCTTGTTTGTAGGTGTTCCTGTCGGCGTTGCTATCGCATGGAAACATCATAACAAAAAGAAGGGACAAAAGAAATGAGTTCACAACAGAATATCTCTTTTACGATCAAGTTCTTTGACAAGCAGAACAACTATGCGGCACAATTTGACTTTAACGGAATTTTGAGCGCTAGTGATCTCCAACAACTTGAATCTAACATGCAACCTTATGCGCTTCAATTGCAATTTTATCTTGATGGGTATGTGAGCGAACCTGAAACGGCAACCGTATCACAGATTGAAAACTATATCACGCAGACCATACAAGTTTCAATAGGATCAAGATCATTTGCCGGAACCACTGAAAGCGCTGGATTTGTTGGGGAAATTTCAGGCGAAAATGTAATGTTTGATATCGCATTACCTGATGGAACAGTATTACACAATCAGGTAGTGACGAATGCCGATTATCAATTATTGGCAGAAGATCCCGTGATCGCTTCAGTTACTAATGTCGTATCAACTACCCAACCCGTTACAATTACATTTGCACAAATATCGGCACATTTTACAACTCAGACAACAGCACAGCCTGCGCAAGTGTCAAGCGGATCAACATTACCGTTATTGAAAAGATTAGTGATCTTTTCTCAAATAGGTGTTAATTGGGAAGTTGAATTAGATTATCAAGATGGAACGGTATCAAACTATACTCTATCAACTGCAAATGTTGAGTATTGGCTCAAAAACACACAAAGTGTTGTTGATCAAACAGGGCAATTTGTTCCAAATACTTCTCAAGGCTCATCAACGCCTGCGCCAACTAATACAAGTACTTCATCTAGTACAAGTTCCGCAGTTGATCAAACAAATTCTCAAATATCACAATATCAAAGCCAGATCTCGCAGTTGCAACAGCAACTAGCGAGTTCAGGATCAGCACAATCAAATCTGTCTGCACAGATCACACAGTTGGAAAGCGAAGTTACCAACTTACAGAACAACGGGAATACTGAGAGTGCGGAATATGCTCAGACACTTCAAGCTTTGAATGATGCAAAAAATCAACTGGCATCCTTGGAAT
>JAGWGB010000046.1 GCA_028867595.1 Nitrososphaerota archaeon
TTGATCAGGCTCTCGGCTGCAAAAACTCTGAGATATTTTGCCATTGTGACCCGGTTTACTCGGAGTTTTTCTGCAATCTCCATGCCAGTAAGCCCGGTTTTTGACTGTCTCAAGGCGTCAATTAGTTTTTCCCGTATTTGCTCTGCATTGTATCCTCGCGTCACTAATTCCTAATCCGGTTTGCTTGTATATAGAATTATTAAAAATCAGCGGGGAGCTGAAAACCAGATCCCCGCCGACATGTACTTCGGTATGGTCTGTTGGTCCAAGCGCGTAATTTGGTGGCGTACGTAAATTACAAGCGCACTATTGATAGCATAAACGCGGAAAAAGTAAATAAAAAACGCTCATCATTGATACTAAACCCTTAAGTTTGATCAAAATAATTTCCATTTTTTCTTGCAACTACATTTCCGCAAGATATTTGAAAATAGATATCAGGATAATCGATTTGAGATTTGCGTATACCAAGTGACGGACGTTAACAGGGAGAATTATCTGACAAAGACTTAACAGAATCACACTCAGTACACTGGTAACTTGATGTCAGCTTGTTATCCGTGTTAACTGTAGTCACTTTGCTGGCGTTCTGAATGACTGCGACCCACTTGTTCTGACCTTCTATGGTTATACTGGCTATGTCTGCTGGCGTACGACCACTCAATCCCTGATGCGGTCTAAAGTAATTGTGATACATCCTGTAACCTTCAAGTATGGAAGAATCATCCTTTTTCAATCCCCTCATTACCTTTTCACGGTCACGGATCTCGCCGTTCATTCGTTCCATCTTGTTGTTATTGTGCTCGCCTTTCAATGTGATACTGCTGATATGCACCGTTCTTGGCTTATTCATTGTTCGAAATTCCTTCTTCCAAGCCTTGTGAAAGTTTGGTGCACCGTCTGTGATTAGTGCCAACGGGTTCTTTCCTGCCACCTCTCTACCTTTTGCAAACATGGGTGTTACATCTTCCGTGAATTTTGTATCTGATACCTGTTTTGCTATCCAGAATCTTGTTTCATCGTCCATGAGAGCATAGACATATTTCATGTTCCCCTTGATCTTGACAAACATCTTGTCTGCCCGCCATACATCGCTTAGTTGTGGGGTTATATTCTCAAGGTAGGATTCCATTAGTTTGACATATTTCTTGATCCATTTGTAAACTGCTACATGAGAGATCTTGATGCCTTTTAACTTCAAGAAGTTGGTTACATTTCTCAAGGATTCTCCGCTAAAATATAGTTGCATGGCTGAGGTTATTACTTCTGGACTCGCTCTCATCCTTTCAAAACCTAGATTGAATACGAACCACTTGTTACAATCCCTGCATTGGAATTTCTGAATATTGCCGTACTTGTTTTTCCTCAACCCTTTCTTTACAATGTTTTCAGAACCGCATGAAGGGCAGCTCTGTGAAGAAGCTGGTGAAATTGTTACATGCTTCCAGATCTCCTTTCTTATTGTTCTGCTAAATTCTACTGCATAGATGTGCTTGCATTTTGCTTTTCTATACTGATAGTCTGGACAATCGCAGACAAAACCCGCTTCTGTGGCTACAACGTCATACCATGAATCATAGGAAAGCGACTGTGCCTTTACTTGATACCAGTTATCATCAATGCGTTTTACTTGATCTGGTTTCTCGGCAATCTCCTTTCCGCTTTGTTCACGGTTATTTTCTGTCATACCTATTAGTAATATACTACTAGGTATAATTAAAGCTTCAGTAACATAATACCTTAGCAGTTATATACTAGTAGGTACATAGCACGTACATGCCAGAAATTACACTAAGAGGTTACCAGTGCTCGAGGTGCAAACACACTTGGGTACCAAGAGATGAAGCTAGACCGCTTGTGTGTCCCAAGTGCAAGAGTCCGTATTGGGATAAACCAAGACAAGATGAAATGAAAAAGAAGTTTGACAAAATAGATAGGGCAAGATTGAAATGAGTAACCGAGCTCAGTGTTCAGAATGTCCTAGTTCATTTGAACTAGTACCACCCGCAGATCTTGAATATTCAATTCCAAAAATGAGGTTACCATCTAACCCAGACCACATAAAATTAATTTATGAATGCGATGATGAACAACATAGAAACACAGTTTATTGGATAAAAAGAGAGAATAGTTTTATGAAAACTACTGGTTTTAGAGTCTAGCTCTAAATTGTAATTTCTTCGGTTCTAACATCTGCAAGAATAGAAAAGTCGAAACCTTCTATCTTCTTTAGATGGAGTAGTATCTTCTCGTATTCTTTCGCTGTTATGGCTTCCATTATTTTCAAAGTTGCTTTTTTACCCATAGATTTCACCTACCTCCCATCGAACCTTCGATAAGCATGAGATGACGGCGGTTAACTGGAAGAATTAGCTGACACAAAGTTACCAATTCCACACTCAGAAACGTTAAATATTAGTACTTTAAAGTACGGTATAGGTACATAATTTGCCAAAAGCAGGTTTCAAATCAATAACGGTCTCAGAAGAAGTATACAACAGGTTCCACGACATTTACAAGAAGAACAGGCACGATCTTGCAATGAAAGGTATCAACAGCTTTGCCGGATACATCACCTTCATGATGGAAGATCTCATGCAAAAAGATGAGACGTTTGCAAGATATGCACCCAAGCTAGAAAAGATATCAGCTGACGACGACAGGGTCGTCGTCAAAGACAATATCAAGAACAGAATTGCAGAAGTTGCTGTTCAGAACGGCGAGCTCTATTGTCTGTTGTGCGAAGAGAAAAACTGCGTCCATGTCGGATACGTATTTTCGCTTTCCGAGGTATACGAAGTTCTAAACGCCAAGGGAATAAAGCATCAGAGATAAAAAGTGCAGGAGGTGGGATTTGAACCCACGAACCCCTAAGAGACGGGATCACCCATTTTTATGATCTTAAGTCCCGCGCGTCCAAAGGCCATTACCTGCCTTCTTTGGCCAGGCTCGGCGACTCCTGCGTTT
>JAGWGB010000047.1 GCA_028867595.1 Nitrososphaerota archaeon
GTTTGAAGTTGCATCAAGTTGCAAAGAGTTGCAAATTAGTCTGGAATGACTCTAACCTTTGTTACCAGTCCAGTCAGTTGCTAGTTGTTGCAGACATTCAGGCACAGTTGTTGCTAGTTGTTGCTAAAGTCAGGCATGGCTGCAACTGCGTGGAGTGGAAATTTTCTCCAATGTCCCCCACTGTGACCCTCAGTAAGGGTCACAACAGGCACAAAATAACCTAATCACTTTGTTTTAAAACGTTATGAGAGGGGTCATTCGTTTCAGACACTTGAATATTTATCCCTCAAACTTCAAATTTTTTATCGACCTTTTTTAGGAAAAAAAAGAGAGGTTACACGCACTCAAAAGTAGTGGTGTATGAGTATTCCTCATCAGATGCATCAGACCATGCAACCTTGAGTGTCAAGACCTCACCCTCTAAATCTTCAAACGAGGTCTGAATCTTTAGATGAATCATTTGATGTGTCTTGTCAAACTCTGGGTCTACCTGAGCAATCTCAACTAGGTTGTCTCGAGAGTCCTTAATCTCAGCATCCAAGAATTGAGTGTTGTCGGGGTCAGACGTTGTGATAACAAATACCGCACCATAAGGAAACCAGTCGTTATCATGACTAGAGTCTGCTGGCTGTATGTTATCTATGACTTGCATACCTTCCGGCTTACTCATTTTGTAGTACCTCCTGAAGGTATAGTGCTTAGGTCAACTCCTGTCGGAGTAAACTTCAACGTCATGGCATACCAAGCAATTGAGGCAGATGCTACAACTGATTCAAAACCCATGAGCCAGAAAAACTCCGTGCTCTGAATGTTGACTCCAAGAGTTGCAGCATAGATGAAACCAGTAACGCCTAACAGTAGACCACTAATCACTGATATGATGTGTCCTGTCAGTCTGAATCTATTTGCTTGCTGTTGGTTGCTCATTTGTTTTCACCTGCATCTGTTGAGGAGGATTGAAACCAATTCTTGATTCGATTCTCTTTACTTTATCTTCGAGTTTTTGAATCTTTTTTTCAAGGTTGGTAATTGCCTCTTCTGAGAGAGTCATTAATTGAAAATTCTAGTTTTTCAGTTAAAGATCTTTTGATGAATGACCCTCAGTTTTTTCAATTACACCCAGACGAATTTTCAGGTCGGTTATCTCTTTGCATATAGAGATACGCATCTTGTTCATGATAGGAACATTTGCAGCAGCGTTCATGAGAGTTGTAAGGCCTATGATGAGTACAAAGTCTTGAAGGTCAAGATTCATGTTATGCTCCTGTGGGGGATGGAAGTGATTTGGCATATTGGGCAATTGTGTCAAGTTGTGCCATAGTGATTGAATACCCGTCGGGCAAAATGATAACAGTGAATTTTCTAGAACCATAAGACGAGACTCCGTTTCCCCATGAATGGAAGATGCTCTCCTTTTGCCAGTGAACCAACTGATAAGGACTGTTAGCATGAAACATCGGGGGTGACATGATAGAGCCTGCTAAAGGAATGTTATTTTCATCAAACGCTGATAACATGCCAAGCCTATTTTTTTCTTCAATGTTATAGTTTGTTTTAAGGTATTTGTGAAGAGTCGTCACATCAAGACATAGCGGGATAAAAATTGCCTGCATTTTAATTCACCGTGAGAAGATCTCCAGTGAAGTCAATTAGAACAAACATGTCTGGGTCATTCCACGGACTCACAGAAGAAAAGATGGGGATGCCGTTTGGGAATGCTTGCTTTTGAGGATATGTGTAACTTTGAAGGTTATTTATTGGTGAACTCACTGCAAGTTGGCCTATGGATAGTATTGGATATGTAGAACTTGCCATAATCGCAAGAGCATAAGAAGTAATTTGGCAACTACCGATAATTGCCACACCACTAATTATTGATGAAGCCGATATTACAATAGCATTTGCGCCGTTGTAACATATCACACTAGATATGTTGTTGGTGACACCCAAAACTTCGGCCTTATCTCCAGCAGTGTCGTTGCGAACTTGCACCTGTATGATGGCAACTGCTCCAGATGAATTCTTCAAATTTCCAGAATAATCTTGTCCTAGTCGAAAGGAAGACGAAGTGCTCGGAAGATTTCCCGATGCCAATACTGTAGAATTCGCAACTACTTGCCAGAATTCAGTACCGCCCAATGCCGCTGTACCCCATAGATTGTAAACAATTTTACACGCAATTGGTACATTTGAAATAGATATCCCACAACTGACAAACACGTTCGAGCTCGTTACAAAAGTAGCAGAGAGGCCACTCGCGCCAACAAATCCCATTATCTGACTAGTTTTTTGTGCTGACAGCATTTTGTTGTTGACGTTTTCTGTATTCAGTCCAACTCCTGCCGTACTTGTGTTTGTTGCAACATTTCCAGCGTTGGTTTCAGTTCCGCCTGTCTGAGTATCAATGTTTGGAAGATGTGTTGGGATGGGTGCTGTCTGAGTATCAATGTTTGGAAGATGCGTAGGTATTGGTGCTGTCTGAGTGTCAATGTTATTTACATGTGTAACAATCACTGGAAGGTTTCCCGTATCTCCTTTGATTTGTGATATAATGTCAGTTCCAGTTTTTACTCCGCTTAGAGGAGTGTCAAGATTCGCAAGATTAGCAAGCATGGAAGAAAGAAGATAGTTGTTTCCGGCATAGGTCGGCAATTCTCAACTCTCCGAAGTTTGGACTTCAAAGGCAGGTGTTTGACCTACAACATTTGTTTCTAGCAACACCCTATAATATGCATGGTTGACAGTCCCGGAAAATACGTTATAATCCCCCGCAGGGATAGTCACAGGATATCCCTGTTCAGTAGCCCACGAGACCCCATCTTCT
>JAGWGB010000048.1 GCA_028867595.1 Nitrososphaerota archaeon
GCCCAGCCTGGTCAAAGGCGCTAGCTTGAGGGGCTAGTATCTTAGGATTTCGAGGGTTCAAATCCCTTCTCCCGCATACTAATCTATGCATTCAAATCGCAGATTTGATTACGCCTTAAAAAGAAAACAATTACCATACGGTATGAAAGCCGTAGACGAGATATACAATTACAAGTACACACTGCAAAATGCATACAAGCGTCTTGATGAATCCAAGATATCACAGCATGACAGGGATATAATCAGAAGGTTCATTGATCAGCTCTCCAGCATGGGCGTAAGCAAGGGAAGGCTTGCCAAGTACCTCTTTCACCTAAAGAACTTTGCAGAGCACCTTAGTACTACAATCGAGGATGCAAAACATGCAGATATCGAACGCTTTGTGTCGTGGCTTAACAGCTCAGGATATGCACCGCATACTGTATCAGACTATATCCTGGCGGTAAAGAGGTTCTACAAGTTTGTAAGGTATGGCAATGTCGACAAGGAGACTCCATGGCCAGACGAGGTAAGGTGGATGCGCAAGGCCATCAAGCCAAACGAGAGGAGGCAGCCAGAATTTTTCACAAGTTCCGAGGTTGAGACCATGATCAAAACTGCATATACGTTACGGGACAAGGCCATGCTCTCAGTAGGCTTTGAGGCAGGACTTAGGGCAACCGAGCTTTTACTGCTGGATATAGGCGACGTAACATTTGATGACAGGGGCGCAAGGATTAGAGTGCAGGGAAAGACAGGTGAAAGAATTGTCCGTCTCATATCTTCGGTAACTCTACTGTCACAGCATATGCAAACACATCCTCTGCGAGCTGACCCAAGCTCACCGCTCTGGCTGACCCAGAGTACAAACTACAGAAACTATCGGGTTAGCTGGACCATGTGGAACAGGAGGCTCAAGTATATCGCAAGACAAGCTGGAATAACAAAGCGCGTCTTCAACCACATGCTAAGGCACGGCTCTGCAACAAGGAACGCCCAGTTTCTGACAGATTCTGAGCTAAAGATAATGTACGGATGGGCCATGGGATCCAAGATGCCAGCGGTATACGTTCACCTCTCAGGAAAAGATCTTGACGGCAAACTCTCGGCATTATACTCTGGCAGAACTATGGAACCACCAAAGCCAGAGTTTGCGCCCGTACTATGTCCCCGATGTTCTGAGAGGGCATCTCCTGGCATGCTTTACTGCCCAAGATGTGCAAGTCCTCTTGACCCAAGGGAGCAGAGCAGGATGCATCTTGAAGACCAGACTGTAAGAGAAGAGCTCAAAAAACTCAGGGGTATTGTCGAGCGGGTTCTAGGCGAGTCTGAAGTATCTTGACAAGCTCAAGAATCTTTTGAAGGTCGTCTCGTCTTATCTTGACAAATGTGTCACCAATTTTTTCTGTCTCTAATGCAGTCATACCAAGCAATCGTCTCTTCTTTAAAAGGGCAGTTTTTTTGTGATCTGTTAAAATCATGAAAAATATACAAGCTCAAAAAATGTGCGTATAAAGCCTTGTTTTAAGCTGTACTACATACCGAGAAGCTTGAAATCAACAGGAAGGTATGTGTGACTAGTCAACCATAATATCCTGCTGCAGTACAAAGAGTATGTCAAGGCAACAAACGATATAATTTCACAGTACGATATTCTTCTTACCGTAAGGCAGATCTTTTACCGGCTTATCGAATGGATTCATCCAGAATACGATAAACAGCTACAATCTCTTTGACAGGATGATAACAAGAGAGAGAAGAGAGACATTGATGCAAGAAGCATAGTGGATCATGCAAGACAGGTAATGGGCGGTGATTACGGTTATGCATCAGTACAGGATTTTGTCAGGTCCAAGATTTCAGAGATTGAAGCCAAGACAAGTGCTTGTCATACCGCAGTCAATTGGCACGTTATTGTCTGAAGATGCAAGGACTGGAATTGTACTGTCTATAGGACGAGGAACGACAGAGCTTGTCCTCTTCGAAGACCTTGCATATCTTGAGCATGAAAAGAATATTGCAGACAGAAAAAAAATAGATGCACTTACTACGATTCTTGCCAACAAGCTTGCAGTCTTCAAGACCGAGCTGAACATGGAGTATGATGTATACGTATCAGGAGGCGGAGCGTTGGTAAATGGCCTGTATCAGTCTTTGCAAGCCAAGATACACGACAACCTCAAGATTGTAAAGGAGATCCCGTGTATTCAAACGCGCAAGGACTCTACAAGCTTGGCAAGATGGTATCGTGATATCACTATAACACCTAGTACTGAAGGTTAGCAAGAGATATCCCCTTCACGATGATATTCTCCTTTTCTTTTGTTGTATGATTTTGTATTCCTATCGTTACTGTATCGTCATTGCTGTTTTCTGTACTGCACTCAAGAAACTTGCTGTCTTTTGATACGACAAAATGATTCTCTTCAAGCTTGAAGTAGAGCATGTTACCTTTCTCAATTTGTAATGCATTGCAGATCTTTCTTGGAATGGTAACCATAAGAGAGTGCTGTGGCTCTTGCCCCATCTTCATGACTCTCCTTGCATGGATTTTTTGTGTCATGGTATCAGATGATACGATCCATAAAAACCTGGAAAAACCATAGGGTTTTGGAATCAGAAACCATAGGGTTTTCCTTATTGCATCATGTAGCTTTTATGACAAATCACGGCATGTAGTCAAGAAAAATGTAAGTAAATTTGATTCTCACGAACAACCCATGCGTAAAAATTTCCTTGTTTTTGACTAAAAACCCCCTTTCCGCCATATTATACGTATTTTGTTTTTTTTATTTCATTTTTCTTTGTGTAGCTTGCGCAGCATCTTACTTTCTCTCTAG
>JAGWGB010000049.1 GCA_028867595.1 Nitrososphaerota archaeon
TTGTTAGTCATACTTCAGAGAATATTAGTCAAGGAGTTAAAATGGGGGCTGAGAATGTTATGTGGCAGGAGCCAATTATGATGTTGACAATATGACTTGATTCTTCCGGCGAATAGTATCAACCAGAAGATGCTGATGCTGATGGTGATTGTATGACTTATTAATGTAGAAGAGACTTGGTCTTCTACTCGAAACTTACGCTTTTTGCTGATATTGTTGATATGGAAGAGACTCGGCCTTCCTTACTTATCTCACTGAAGTAACACTGCTATTATTATTTACGATATTAGGTCGATCTCTCGTCCTAATGCGATAAAGGTAATAAAAGGTGTGACTCTTTTACTTATATATCTTATGGCTTAGGGGCAACTCTCTAATTTGACTCCAGTTCTCTATTTTGTCTCCACAATAATTTCGTATTTACTCTCCTATGTCCCATCAAGTACGAAAAAAAATGTTACTTCCTGTATTATAATATTATTAGCTACGTCCCAATATAAGTTTGTCTTTTTAATTCCGTATTATTTTTCTGCAGGAATCAACAGATCCGCTCCAAGCTGCTTGTCGCCACAGCATCACCTTACTTAAAGATAATAGAACCTCACTTCGCTCCATATGTAAGTTGTTATCAAAGGAATATGGTGTTAATATGAATAGTCTGAGAACTACCGTCATGCGGAAAATGAAGAAAAAAATTAAACGCCATTCCAACATGCTATTTACCGATAACGACGAGGAGAAGCTGGTTGCAGTCATTTTATATAGATCTCGTGTTAAATTACCAGTAACACCATCAGATATAATTCGCACAATGCGTGGTCTTCATCAGTTGGGGCAGAAGTGGAGAGGATGGTGTTGGTACTACGGGTTTCTCAAGCGTTGGCAACCATATATTCGTTATGGAACAGCAAACCCTATTCAAGCCGAGCGTATGCAAACTAAGACTATTAATGATGTAGATTATTTTACAAAATTAATGGATCGTTTATGTTCCCGTTATTCTTTTCAACCCCAATTTGTTCTCAACGGTGATGAGGCCCGTGCAGGTTCCCCTAAGTTTGGCATGATGAAGGCCCTCCTAGAGACCTGTTGTGCCAAAGGTGATACGCAATGCCCTTCTTCCAGTAGCTTATGGACAGTACTTCCGATTATATCCGCAGCCGGAGATACATGGTGCGTGCTATTCATATTCAAAGGCAGGGAAATGGATGACGGGACAGTGAAGCTGCAGAACATTCCGATCGATCTCAACATGCCAACACGAAAGAGCCGATTCTCCAACAAGTTTAATTTATTTTATTCCGTCAATAAGAACGGGATGATGACAGAGGAATTGTGGCTGAGCTTCATTGAGAAGCTCAAGGCCACTTTGGTGCCACAACTCAACGGCGCGGAGTGTCTATTCTTTGTGGACAACCATTTCACCCATCTATCACCCGAAGGCATAGTATCTCTATGGGATTCGAACATAAAATTGGTGTTCTTGCCCCCCAAAACAACACACTGGTCGCAACCACTCGACAACGGGGGCTTTGCAGCCGCGAAAGGATGGATTGGACCAGTACTCAACAAGAGCTACATTTCAGCCCTGTACCACGGGGAAGATACGCATGAATTACTGCCTACGATATGGAAGAAGTCTTTTGATGAAGTATTCACAAAAAAATTGTTAGAACATTCTTTTCAAGAAACGAAGCTTTGGCCATGGAAACCAAATGAATTTAGAGCCCGTTGCGAGCAACAATTGATTCCAACAGCTCCATGCAAAATCGAGAGCACCACCATGAGTTCCATTAGTCAACTTATTGACGCAATTGCTCGCGTTGAGGACGGAAAAGCTGTAAAACGTTCACCGAATCAAACAAAAGTAGGCAAAGTGAGGAAGGCTAATTTCGTTTATGAGCCATGCCAAATGGTCGATGAAGAAATGGTTCTGCGAGCTGAAGCCGAGAAAGCGCGACAGAAAAGAAAGCGCGAAGCTCAGCAGGAAATAGAGAATAAACGACAAAAATTAGAACAACGAATTGCAGAAAGAAAAAAGAAACAAGAGGGGCGAGATGCAGCAAAAATGGCAAAGGAGAAGGAGCGACTGACAAGGAAATGCCGTGGAGGCTGTGACAAATTTTCAAAAGGTGGAACAAGCTGGCACACTTGCCATTCATGTTTATCATTTTATGTTTGCAAGCCATGCAATCGCTTTGCACATATATTTGAAGCACATCAAAAGAATTGCATTGGACCGCAGGAGGTGGTGAATTGATTGTTTTTCAAGAACGGATCCGCCATCTTAAATTTTTTTATCCTTTTCGTCATTGTTGTTGAACATATATATATTAAAATATACTTATACAATATCTTCAAATTATCTTTAGTATATTTTTATAAAAATATGCATGGCACTTGTATTAATTTAAATCCTACAGTGGAAACAAAATAAAGAACTGGAGTCAAATTAGAGAGTTGCCCCTCAGGTCAAAATACCACAGCTCTCAGCGGGCCGCAGTTTTGTCCCCACCCCATGTTACACAGGCGT